>NZ_JBEOUO010000016.1:0-165474 GCF_040302485.1 Streptomyces sp. NPDC126499
AAACGCCCGGTTACATTCCGAACCCGGAAGCTAAGCCTTTCAGCGCCGATGGTACTGCAGGGGGGACCCTGTGGGAGAGTAGGACGCCGCCGAACGATCATTGTGGGGAAGCCCCGCACCTTTTGGTGCGGGGCTTTTCTGCGTTCACGGCCCGGCGCCTGCGGCGGGCTCGTAAGGTGAGGCCCATGCCCTATGACTCGTATGATCTGGTCGTCTTCGACAACGACGGTGTGCTCGTCGACAGCGAGCCGATCTCCAACCGGCTGCTGGCCGCCTACCTCACCGAGCTCGGGCACCCCACCACGTACGAGGAGTCGGTGCGGGACTACATGGGATCCGCCATGCACCGGATCCACGAGCTGGTCGCGGAGCGCAGCGGGCGGCGGCTGCCGGAGGAGTTCGACGAGACCTTCCACGCCCGCGTCTTCGCCGCGTTCGAGCGGGAGCTCGAGGCCGTGGTCGGGGCCGCCGACGTGCTCAAGAGGCTGGCGGCCGAAGGGATTCCGTACTGCGTGGCGTCCTCGGGGAGCCATGAGCGCATCCGGGTCGGGCACCGCAAGACCGGGCTCGACGTGTGGTTCCCGGACGAGATCGTCTTCAGCGCCGAGGACGTCGGGCGGGGCAAGCCGGCGCCCGATCTCTTCCTCCACGCGGCCGAGCGCATGGGAGTCCCGCCCGGACGCTGTGTCGTGGTCGAGGACAGCCCGCTCGGAGTCCAGGCCGCCCTCGCCGCCGGGATGGACGTCTACGGGTTCACCGCGATGACGCCCGAGGCGAAGCTCGCGGGGGCCGACGGATTCTTCCGGACGATGGAGGAGCTGCCGGCGATTCTGGGCCTGTGATGGGGCCTGTGAACCGTCTACCCCTCGGTAGGGGCCGGGCCTACGCTGTGCCGCCATGACGGATGCGCGGTTGCGGCGTGGGCGGGGATCCCTGGCGGGCAGCTTCTTCGTGCAGGGGGTCACCTTCGCCCTGCTGGTGACCCGGATACCGGCGATCCAGGACCGGTACGGGATATCCGACGGGCTGCTGCCCGTCTTCCTGGCGGCCGTGCCCGTGCTCGCCGGGGTGGCGAGCGTCCTCACCGGGAAACTGGTCGCGCGGGTGGGGGCGGGGCGGGTGCTGCGCTGGTCCCAGCCGGTGGTGCTGCTCGCGCTGCTCGCGGTCGGGGCCGGTACGGAGCTGTGGACGGCGGCCGTCGCGCTCGGCGTGTTCGGGCTCGCCGTCGGCGCCCTGGACGCGTCCATGAACATGCTGGGCGTGAGCCTCCAGCGGGCGTACGGGCGGAGCATCATGCTCGGTTTCCACGCCTCGTACAGCCTCGGCGGGATCGCGGGGGCCTCCCTGGCCTGGGTGGGGGCGTACGGGGACCTGCCGCTGTTCGTGTCGTATCTGCCGGTCGTGGCGGTGCTGCTGCCGGTCGCGTTCGCCGGCGGCCGCTGGTACGTGGACGAGCCGGGGCCGGGGGCGGGCACGGCGCAGGCCGGGGCGGGTTCGGGCGGGGTCGCGTTCAAGGCGCTGCTGCCGCTGTGCCTGGTGATGACGTTCGCGTACATCGGGGACTCCACGGTCTCCAACTGGTCGGCGAAGTACCTCCAGGACGTGCTGCACGGCTCGGAGGAGCTGGCGACCGTGCCGTACAACGCGTACATGGTGACGACGCTGCTCGGGCGGGCCGTCGGGGACTTCGGGGTGCGGCGGCTCGGGGCGGTCCTGGTGGTGCGGGGCGGGGCGGTGCTCGCCGCGCTGGGCTTCGCGGTGGTGGCGGTGGCGCCGGGGGCGTGGGTGGGCATGGCCGGGTTCACGCTGCTGGGACTGGGGCTGAGCGTGATCGTGCCGCAGACCTTCGCCGCGGCGGGCCGGCTCGCCTTCGAACGTCACGGCCCGGGGGCGAGCGACGCGGCCGTCGCGCGCCTGAACGTCTTCAACTACGTGGGTTTCCTGATCGGGTCGCCGCTGGTGGGGGCGCTCGGTGACGCGTGGAGCTACCGGGGCGCGATGCTGGTGCCGATGGTGCTGGTGCTCGTGACGGTGGTGTACGCCACGTCGTTCGCCTCTCCGAAGGCCCGATACGGTGGCGGGCATGAGCGGCCGCGCACTGTTGATGTGGGATGAAGCTGTCACGGGCTACGACTTCGGGCCCGAGCACCCGATGGACCCGGTGCGGCTGGCGCTGACCATGAGTCTGGTGCGGGCGTACGGGCTCGACCGGGCGGTGGACGTGGTGGCGGCGAAGCCGGTCGGCGAGTCGACGCTGCGCCTGGTGCACCGTGAGGACTACGTGGCGGCGGTGCGGGCGGCGTCGGCGGATCCGCGGGCGGCCGACCAGGCGTACGGGCTCGGCACGGTGGACGATCCGGCGTTCGCGGGGATGCACGAGATCTCGGCGCTGATCGCCGGTCAGTCGGTGGGCGCGGCGGAGGCGGTGTGGCAGGGTGAGGCGGCGCACGCGGTGAACTTCGCGGGCGGGCTGCACCACGCGATGCCGGGGGCCGCGTCGGGTTTCTGCATCTACAACGACGCGGCGCTCGCGATCGCCCGGCTCCTCGAACTGGGGGCGGAGCGGGTCGCGTACGTGGACGTGGACGTGCACCACGGGGACGGGGTGCAGGCGGCGTTCTGGGACGATCCGCGGGTCCTGACGGTCTCGCTGCACGAGCATCCGCGGACGCTGTTCCCGCAGACGGGCTGGCCGGAGGAGACGGGCGCGGCCGGCGCCGGTGAGGGCGGGGCGGTGAACGTGGCGCTGCCGGCGGGGACCGGGGACGCGGGGTGGCTGCGGGCCTTCCACGCGGTGGTGCCGGAGCTGCTCGCCGATTTCCGGCCGCAGGTGCTGGTCACCCAGCACGGGGCGGACACGCACTTCGAGGACCCGCTGGCGCACCTGGCGGTGTCGCTGGACGCTCAGCGGGCGGTGCAGGAGGCGTGTCACGAGCTGGCGCACGCGCATGTGGAGGGCGGCCGGTGGGTGGCGCTCGGCGGTGGCGGGTACGCGGTGGTGGACGTCGTCCCGCGGTCGTGGACGCATCTGGTGGGGATCGCGGCGCACGCTCCGGTGGATCCGGAGTCGGTGATCCCGTCCTCGTGGCGGGACGAGGTGTACGCGCGGACGCGGCAGCCCGGTCCGATGCGGATGACCGACGGGCGGTGGCCGGTCGGGTGGCGTGACTGGGCGGAGGGCTACGACCCGGCGGACCGGCTCGACCAGGCGGTGCTGGCGACGCGCCGTGCGGTGTTCCCGCTGCGCGGGCTGCTGGCCTGAGGCCGGACGGCAGCCCCCGGGCGGCGGCCCCGGACGGCAGCCCCCGGGCGGCGGCCCCCGGACGGAGGCGTGGTGCGGCGTGGTGGGCCGTTACGCCAACTGTGCGGTGTGCGGCCGGTTCCCGCCCTGCCCCGGGCGGGGTCCGGCAGCATCGGTCGGGTGCTGAGTACCGGGGCGCTGCGGGCGCATCTGTTGGCGGCCGGGTTGGCCGGGACCGTGGCGACGTCGCGGGAGGTGAGCCTGCGGAGCTACCGGCTGTTCGCCGCGCGGGATCCGCGGGTGACGCTCGGTCTGGACCCGGCGTCGGGGTGGGACGAGGCCGAGCTGCTGCGGCTGATGGCGGACCGGTGCGGGGTGTCGGGGGATCCGGCGCACCGCTCGGGCCCGGACGTGATCGACCCGGAGCGGACGCTCGGGGCGCTCGGGGCGTTCGCGGAGCGGCTCGGGGAGGCGGCGGCGCGGCGGGCTCCGGTGCTCTTCGGGACGGGGCATCCGCACCGGCTGCTCGGTTTCTACGCCGCTCTCGCAGACGCTTTGTCGGCGGCGGGATGTCTTGTTCTCACCCCGGCGCAGGGGAGATGTGTCGACATAACGACCCGGTTCGGCGTACGCACGCACCTCCTGGACTACGTACGGGGTGTCGCGCTGGTGCGAGAACCGGGTCTGCCGGCCGCAGGGCGTGAACCCGGGGCGCACACCCATTCGCCGCTGCCGGTCAGGGCGGCGCTCGAAAGCGCGGCCGAGAGCGGCGGGCCGCTTCCGGAACTGGTGGTGGGGGACCACGGCTGGGTCTGCGGGGCAGGTCAGCTGGGTATCGAGGCCATCGGCCTGGCCGACACGGACGATCCCGCGCTGTTCGTCGGGGAGGCGGAGGGGCAGGTGTCCGTGGCCGTTCCGCTTGATGACGGGGTCCGCGCCGACTACTACCGTCCACTCACTCGCTATGTACTCAATCGAGCGTGTCTGTCACGGTAAATGGCCGATGGCAGCTCCTCTTCCCCACTCGTACCACCCGCCCCTACTCTGGGTGTGAGCGCTCAGCGACGAAGAGTCACCGGAGGGGAAGCCGGTGGGCGTCGCGGCGGAAGGTACAGGTGGGTCATGGCTGCTGGCGACAGGCCTCTCAACGAGGTGAAGTTTCTGACCGTGGCGGAGGTCGCCTCGGTGATGCGCGTCTCGAAGATGACCGTGTACCGCTTGGTGCACAGCGGTCATCTGCCGGCGATCCGGGTGGGCAGGTCCTTCCGGGTGCCGGAACAGGCGGTTCACGAGTACCTGAGGGAGTCCTTCGTGGGGGTGGCGACCGCGTAGCGAGCGCGCGGCCCGGCGCCCGGACGGTCCCGAACGCCTCCCGGACGCCCCATTGCGCCCCTCGGATTACAAGCGGGTCGCTCGGGGCGGTAGGCTAGCCCCTCGTAGGTCGTGTGGGCCCAGACGCCCCGCACCGATCCCCGCTGGCGCGGGGATGTTCCGAGAAGTGAGCGAGGGTAGTCGTGGGCTCTGTTATCAAGAAGCGGCGTAAGCGGATGGCCAAGAAGAAGCACCGCAAGCTGCTCAAGCGCACCCGTGTTCAGCGTCGCAACAAGAAGTAGGCGTCGCTGCAACGACGGCGTTTCGCGTCGGGCGTGGCCCTTCACCGTTCCGCGGTGGGGGGCCACGCTTTTGTTCTGGCGGGCTTTCATCGCGCCGAAATGCGGAAGCGCTACGGTGGCGGTCGACGGAACACCGACGGAACACCCACGAAAGACCGACGGAAGGCGCTGATCTTGGGCAAGGTCGTGCTCGTCACCGGTGCGGCGCGGCACCTCGGCGCCCGTTTCGTACGGCGCGTCCAGCGGGACCCGGAAGTCGAGCGGGTGATCGCCGTGGACGCGGTCGAGTCCCCGCACCCGCTCGGAGCGGCCGAGTTCGTCCGCGCGGACATCCGCCGGCCCGCGGTCGCGAAGGTCCTGGCCCAGTACGACGTCGACACGGTCGTCCACATGGACGTCACCGGGACGCCGCTCGGCTCCGGCGGCCGTACGTCGGTCAAGGAGACCAACGTCATCGGGACGATGCAGCTGCTCGCCGCCTGCCAGAAGTCGCCCCGGATCACACGGCTGGTGGTGAAGTCCAGCACCAGCGTGTACGGCTCGGCGCCCCGGGACCCGGCCGTGTTCACCGAGACGACCCCCGCGAAGTCGCTGCCGAGCGGCGGCTTCGCCAAGGACGCGGTCGAGGTCGAGGGGTACGTACGGGGCTTCGCCCGCCGCCGGCCGGACGTGGCGGTGTGCGTGCTGCGGTTCGCGAACATCCTCGGGCCGCGGGTGGACTCCCCGCTCGCCGAGTACCTGGCGCTGCCGGTCCTGCCGACCGTCTTCGGCTACGACCCGCGCCTGCAGTTCGTCCACGAGGACGACGTCATGGACGTCCTGGAGCTCGCGGCGCGCGAGCCGCGCCGGGCCACCCTGAACAGCGGCACCTTCAACGTGGCCGGCGACGGGGTGCTGCTGCTGTCCCAGTGCGCGCGGCGGCTCGGCCGGCCGACGGTGCCGGTACTGCTGCCGGCGGTGACCTGGGTGGGGCAGGCGCTGCGTACGGTCGGGGTGACCGACTTCTCCCCGGAGCAGATCCGGCTGCTGACGCACGGTCGGGTGGTCTCCACCGTCCAGATGCGCGAGACCCTCGGGTTCGAGCCCCGCTACACGACCGCGGAGGCCTTCGCGGACTTCGCCGCGAGCCAGGGGCCGGGCCTGCTGCCCCCGGAGCTCCTCGCGGGGGCCGTGGACCGCGTCGCCGGGCGGCTCGGCGCCGTGCCGTCCTCCTCCCCGCCCGCAGACGCCGAATAACCGAAGAGCCGAAGAGACGCATGGCCGGACAGCCGAGCAGCCGAGTAGGAGCCCAGATCGCGATGGCGGACGCCAAGGTCATTCCCTTCGACGACGACCGGTCCCGCGCGCGCCGCAGGCCCCCGGCACGCGGCCAGGAGGCCGCCGTACGGGCCCTGCCGGCCCAGCAGGTGCCCGAGCCGCCCGAGGAGGCGCCGAGGGCCGCCCAGCCCCCGGAGCGGCCCGGCTGGGAGCGGAGGCTGGCCGGTGGACTGGCCTTCCTGCGACGGCGGGTGACGGGTGACTACGAGGTCGACGAGTTCGGCTACGACGAGGAGCTCACCGACCAGGTCCTGATGTCGCTGCTGCGCCCGCTGTACGAGAAGTACTTCCGGGTGGAGGTGAAGGGCGTCGAGAACATCCCGAAGGAGGGCGGCGCCCTGGTGGTGGCCAACCACTCCGGGACGCTGCCGCTGGACGGCCTGATGATGCAGGTCGCCGTCCACGACCACCACCCGGCCGGCCGGCATCTGCGGCTGCTCGCCGCCGACCTGGTCTTCATGCTGCCGGTGGTCAACGAGCTGGCCCGCAAGGCGGGGCACACGCTGGCCTGTGCCGAGGACGCGGAGCGGCTGCTGCGCGCCGGGGAGGTCGTCGGTGTGATGCCGGAGGGCTTCAAGGGCATCGGGAAGCCGTTCTCCGAGCGGTACAAGCTGCAGCGCTTCGGGCGGGGCGGCTTCGTGTCGACGGCGCTGCGGGCCGGGGTGCCGATCGTGCCGTGCTCGATCGTGGGCGCGGAGGAGATCTATCCGATGCTCGGCAACGCGAGGACGCTGGCGAGGGTGCTCGGCCTGCCGTACTTCCCGCTGACCCCGACCTTCCCGTGGCTGGGGCCGCTGGGCGCGCTGCCGCTGCCGACGAAGTGGACGATCCAGTTCGGCGAGCCGATCCCGACGGACGGCTATCCGCTGGAGGCGGCGGAGGACCCGATGCTGATGTTCAACCTGACAGACCAGGTGCGGGAGCAGATCCAGCACGCGCTGTACAAGCTGCTGGTGCAGCGCCGGTCGGTCTTCTTCTGACCGTACGGGGAGGGCGCGACCGTACGGGGGCGGGGTGTGCGTACGGGGTGGGGGCGTCGTCCAGGCGGACGGCGCCCCCACCCCGTATCGCTCCTACTGCGCGTCGCTGCTGTCGATGCCGAGGCCCGGCAGCAGGCCCGGGAGGAGGGGCGGGATCTCCACGTCCGGGACCCGGTGGGTGGGGTCCTCGGGCGAGGGTGTGCTCGGGCCCGTACGCGGCGGGTCGAGCAGTCCGCCCGTGCTGCCGCCCAGGAGCCCGTCGTCCTCCGGGGAGCGCGTGCCCGGACCGGAGCCGGAGGGGTGGGGCTGGGTGGTGTCGCCGCCGGTGGAGGGGGCGGCGGGCGAGGTGTGCGGCTGCCGGGGGTCGGTGGAGGGGGTGTTTCGCGGCGCGCTCGGGTCGCCGGAACCGATGGAGCCGCGCTCGGGGGTGCGCGGGAGCACGGACTGCAGCGGCTCGACCTCTTCGTCTATGGCGTCGAAGACGTCGCTCACCTCGTTGCCGACGTCCGTCAGCTGGACGGGGAGCCGGTCGCGCAGCCCGTCCCAGGTGGCCCGGTGGGCCTGGGCGAAGGAGTTGAGCCGGGCCATGGGACCGATCTCGCCGTCCCGCTCGTAGGCCAGGCGGAGCAGTCGGTGGCCCTCGGCGGCGTCGTGCTTCATGACGCCGAGGACGCGGCGGATCTCGCTGAGCGACTCGTGGTCGAGGTCGCCGGACCGGCCGCGCTCCATCAGTCTGCGGGCCTCGCTCAGGCGGGTGGACGCCTGGTCGAGGTAGATCCCGCCCCGGTCGGCGTCGTCGTCCGCCATCCCGAGCTTGATGTCCTCCATGCCGCGCTTCAGCCCGTAGAGCGAGTCACCGGGGAGGGCGTCGGAGCTGGCGGCGGCCACTCCGCTGAACGCTCCCGCGGCCACACCGACGGTGAGGCCGCCGGCGGCGAGGCCCTTGGTCCAGCGGGAACGGGGACGCAACTTCCTCAGCGGGGAGGCCCGATGGGCTCCCCGGCCCACGGTCCGCTGCTCCGGCACCGTAGGGCCCGCGCCCGCGCTCCCCTCCGCGAGCATCGCTTCCATGGCGGCGACGAGCTGGGCTCGCTGCACCACCTTGACCTCGGGGTCCATCTGCGGCTTCGGCATGTCGCCGAGACCGTTCGCCAGGGCCAACAGCCTTGCGTGATCGGCTGGTTCGGCCGATGCCTCGGGCTGCTCGGCCGCCGCGCCCTCGGACGTCCGATCCTCCAGGGCCTGGGCGAAGGCGTTCGCCCGCCGGTGCGCCGAAACGTTCGCGATCACTGGCGGCACCTCCTCTCGTCATGACGGTCGACTCCCCGGGGGCTTCGGAGGGTTGCACACCTTGAGCACGTCCACACGAAAGAGTGAGTGGACGTGGACATGGCGTGACCACAGGGAGCCTGCATTCCGCACAACGAGCGGCGCGGCACTTGGGTTACGCGCGAAAGATGATCGGACCAGTGCGTCATCGCGGCGTCACCGACTGTGAGTTGGGCGGGGGTCGTGGTGGCGTGGGGGGCCGGGCCGGGTGGGGACGGTGGGGCGACGGGCCGACGCGACGCGTGTGGGGGGCGCGCTGCGCTCAGCGGGCGTCGTCCGGGAGGAGGCGGGCCAGGGTGCGGACGGCCCGGTACTGGAGGGTCTTGATCGCGCCCTCGTTCTTGCCCATGACCCGCGCGGTCTCGGCGACCGAGAGGCCCTGGAGGAAGCGGAGGGTCACGCACTCCTGCTGCTGTGGGTTGAGCCGGCGGACGGCGTCGAGGAGGGCGGCGTTGGAGAGGGACTCGAGGACGGAGTCCTCCGGGCTGCGCTCGACCTCGTTGGCGTCGAGCATCTCGCCGGTGGTGACCTCGAGGCGGAAGCGGCTCGACTTGAAGTGGTCGGCGACCAGGTTGCGGGCGATGGTGACGAGCCAGGCGCCGAAGTCGCGGCCCTGCCAGGTGAAGGTGGAGATCCGGCGCAGGGCGCGCAGGAAGGTCTCGCTGGTGAGGTCCTCGGCCGTCGCCTTCCCGCCGACGCGGTAGTAGATGTAGCGGTAGACGGTGTCGCTGTACTGGTCGTAGAGGCGGCCGAAGGCCTCGGCCTCACCGGCCTGGGCGCGCTCGACCAGGTCCATCATGCGGGCGCTGTCGCTGTCGGCGGTGGGCCGCCGGGCGGCGGTCGAGGTTCCGGTGGCGCCCCGGGTGCCGCGTCTGCCGACAGCGGCACCGCTCTCGGCGAGGGCGTAGCAGGGACCGGCGGGTGCCGGCCCTGTGAAGGCGGGCCCGCTGAAGGCGGGTACGAGGCCGGCGTACGCGGTGGGGACGAAGCCGCGCAAGTGGTCGAGGACCGTTGCGCGCAGCGTAGCCAGGCCCGAGGCGTCAACCCCGACGTGTGGGTACACGGGACTCCCAGAGGCAGAGCTTCCATCACGTGCAGTGCGGGACCGTTCACTCGTCGTGGCGACGTGAGGGTTCCGGTGTGCGTCTGAGGAGAATAACGCTTCGTACAGGCAGCGCTACACCCAGTTGCTCAAATCATCGATTCAGTCGTATCCGTTACCGCTTGCGGTCGGATCGAGACCCACTTGGTGACTGATTGTTGATCGGTTTGCTTCCGATTGTGATCATCGCCGGGCGCGGTTGTGGTCGAGTGCGATACAGGGGAGTGATCCGGCCCGCTTGCGGGTAGGGAGCGGTGAATGCCCGGGACGGTGCGCTGGAGGGATGTTCGACCACGCGCGGGTGAGCGGCGCCGGTCCGGGGTTGTCGCAGTCGATCGCGGCCGAAACGTATCGGCAGTCGCCGGGCCCGGAGCGGCGCCCCGCGGTGCCCGTGGCGCCCGGGAAAGAGCGGGTCAGCGGCGCCGGCGGTGCAGGGCGAGCGCGGCGGCCGTGCCGCCCGCGAGGGCGCCCACGCCCGCGGCGGCCGGGATGCCGACCTTGGCCGCCTTGCGGCCGGTCCGGTAGTCGCGCAGCCGCCAGTCGCGCTCCTTGGCGTACTTGCGCAGCTTGGTGTCCGGGTTGATGGCGTAGGGGTGCCCGACCAGCGACAGCATCGGGATGTCGTTGTGCGAGTCGCTGTAGGCGGCGCAGCGGGCGAGGTCCAGGCCCTCGGCGGCGGCCAGGGCGCGCACCGCCTCGGCCTTGGCCGGGCCGTGCAGGGGCTCGCCGACCAGCTTGCCGGTGTAGACGCCGTCCACGGACTCGGCGACCGTGCCGAGCGCGCCGGTGAGGCCGAGGCGGCGGGCGATGATCGTGGCGGTCTCGACGGGGGCGGCGGTGACCAGCCAGACCTTCTGTCCGGCGTCCAGGTGCGCCTGGGCCAGGGCGCGCGTGCCGGGCCAGATGCGGTCGGCCATGTACTCGTCGTAGATCTCCTCGCCGATCGCCATCAGCTCGGAGACCCGGTGGCCCTTGACGATGGACAGGGCGCTGTCACGGGCGTCCTGCATGTGCTCGGGGTCCTCGACGCCGGCGAGCCGGAACCAGGCCTGCTGCCAGGCGAAGCGGGCCAGCTCGCGGCGCTGGAAGAACTTCCGCTTGTACAGGCCGCGGCCGAAGTGGAAGATCGCGGCGCCCTGCATGACGGTGTTGTCCAGGTCGAAGAAGGCGGCGGCCTCCACGTCGCCGGCGACGGGGAACGCGGGCTCGGCGGGCGCGGCCTGACCGCGCTCCAGCTCCAGCTGGGCCGAGGTCTTGCGCGCCGCCTCGGCGGCGGCCTCGCCTGCCAGGACGCTGCGCGCGGTGGCGGAGCGCCTACGGGTGGTGAGCCATCCCAGAGCGGCCATGTCGTTGAGCATAGCCAGTCTGTTCGGTCGTTCCGGACGTGTCAGGCCGCCGTCGTGTGAACAGTCGTGGACGGCCGGGAACGGCGGGGGCCCCGCCGTCGTCCGGGCCGCGCAGAATGGACGGCATGTTCGGACGTACGAGGAAGAAGAGCGGGCCGCGCACGGTGACGCTGATCGGCAGGCCGGGGTGCCATCTGTGCGACGACGCCAGGGCGGTGATCGAGGCCGTCTGCGCGGAGACGGGGGCACTCTGGGAGGAGAAGGACATCACCCAGGACGAGGAGCTGCACCGCGCCTACTGGGAGCAGATCCCGGTGGTCCTGGTCGACGGCGAGCAGCACACCTTCTGGCGGGTGGACGCCGGGCGGCTCCGGCGCGAACTGGGTGCGTGACCGGAAGACGGCTACCATCGTGGACGCTTTGTTGGGTTTCGGGGGCAGCGTCGTCAGGAGAGTGTGCGGTTTTGCCCCCTTCGCCTTCTGGACGCGCCGGCACCGTCCGCAGTTCCGTACCGATACGAACCGGCCGCGTGACCCCGGTCACTTTGGCCAGACAAAACGGACACCATCTTTGTGCACGCGTTCACAAAGACATAGCCTGCATTCGACGGGGCGGTCCTGGGACACACGGCCGCCTACAGCCCCGCTCATCCCGCAGGAGCACCGTGGCAACTGGCCGAACTCACCGACCGGCGACCCGTAGCCGAGGAATTCCCGAGGCCACCGTCGCCCGCCTTCCGCTGTATCTGCGTGCCCTCACGGCGCTGTCGGAGCGCTCCGTACCCACGGTCTCCTCCGAGGAGCTCGCGGCCGCCGCGGGGGTCAACTCCGCGAAGCTGCGCAAGGACTTCAGCTACCTCGGCTCCTACGGGACGCGCGGCGTCGGCTACGACGTGGAGTACCTCGTCTACCAGATCTCCCGCGAGCTCGGGCTCACCCAGGACTGGCCCGTGGTCATCGTCGGCATCGGTAACCTCGGTGCCGCCCTCGCAGGCTACGGCGGCTTCGCCTCCCGCGGCTTCCGCGTCGCCGCGCTCATCGACGCCGACCCCGCCATGACCGGCAAGCCGGTCGCCGGGATCCCCGTCCAGCACAGCGACGACCTCGAGAAGATCATCAGCGAGGACGGCGTCTCCATCGGCGTCATCGCCACCCCCGCCGGCGTCGCCCAGCAGGTCTGCGACCGGCTCGTGGCCGCCGGCGTCACCTCCATCCTGAACTTCGCCCCCACCGTGCTCTCCGTGCCCGACGGCGTGGACGTGCGGAAGGTCGACCTCTCCATCGAGCTGCAGATCCTCGCCTTCCACGAGCAGCGCAAGGCCGGCGAGGAACTCGGCATCGAAGCCGGCGCCGAGCCCACCGCCGAGCCCGGCACCACCGCCGCGGTACCGCCGGCCGCCCGTACCGCGGAGGACGCCGGCCGTAAGGGACCTGACGGGGACATGCCCGCCGTGATGCCGGCATGAGCCTCCTCGTCGTCGGCCTCAGCCACCGCAGCGCCCCCGTCAGCGTCCTGGAGCGCGCCGCGCTCTCCCCGGACGCCCGGACCAAGCTGCTCCACGACACCCTCGCCGCCGAACCGGCCGCCGAGGGCGCCGTCCTCGCCACCTGCAACCGCATCGAGCTCTACGCCGACGTGGACAAGTTCCACGCCGGCGTCGCCGAGCTGTCCACGCTGCTCGCCCAGCACAGCGGCGTCGGCCTCGAAGAGCTCACCCCCTACCTCTACGTGCACTACGAGGACCGGGCCGTCCACCACCTCTTCTCGGTGGCCTGCGGCCTGGACTCCATGGTCGTCGGCGAGGGCCAGATCCTCGGCCAGATCAAGGACGCCCTCGCCCTCGGCCAGGAACTCCACACCGCCGGCCGCCTCCTGAACGACCTGTTCCAGCAGGCCCTGAGGGTCGGCAAGCGCGCCCACAGCGAGACCGGCATCGACCGCGCCGGACAGTCGCTCGTCACCTTCGGCCTCCAGCAGGTGGCCGCGGGCGCCGACGTCGACACCTGGGCCAAGGGCAAGCGCGCCCTGGTCATCGGCGCCGGCTCGATGTCCTCGCTCGCCGCCGCCACCCTCGCCCGGGCCGGCGTCGCCGAGATCGTCATCGCCAACCGCACCATGGAACGCGCCCACCGGCTCGTCGAGATCCTCACCGAGCCCGGCTCGACGGGCGTGGCCGCACGCGCGGTCGAGATGGTTGCCGTCGGCGACGAACTGACACGTGCCGACGTCGTCGTCTCCTGCACCGGAGCCACCGGACTCGTCCTCACCGGCGAGGCCGTCGAGACCGCCCTGCACGGCCGCACCGCCCCGCTCCACCTGCTCGACCTCGCCATGCCCCGCGACATCGACGCCGCCGCCCACCGCATGCCGGGCGTCCGCCTCGTCGACATCGAGTCGCTGGCCGAGGCGTCCGCCGACGCGCCCATGGCCGCCGACGTCGACCAGGTGCGCACCATCGTCGCCGACGAGGTCGCCGCCTTCGGCGCCGCCCAGCGCGCCGCCCACATCACGCCGACCGTGGTCGCCCTGCGCGCCATGGCCGCCGACGTGGTGGCCGGCGAGGTCGCCCGCCTCGAAGGCCGGCTGCCCGGACTCGACGACAAGCAGCGCGCCGAGATCACCCAGACCGTGCGGCGCGTGGTCGACAAGCTGCTGCACGCGCCCACCGTGCGCGTCAAGCAGCTCGCCAGCGAGCCCGGCGGCGCCGGGTACGCCGACGCGCTGCGCACACTCTTCGACCTCGACCCGGAGACGGTTGCCTCTGTCAGCCGGGCCGACCTGAACGACGGCGACGTCAAGAACCGAGGGCGAGTATGACCGAGAGGGCACTGAGGCTCGGGACCAGGCGCAGCAAGCTCGCCATGGCCCAGTCCGGACATGTGGCCGACGCCGTCCGGCAGCTGACCGGCCGGCCCGTCGAGCTCGTGGAGATCACGACGTACGGGGACACCTCCCGCGAGCACCTCGCGCAGATCGGCGGCACCGGCGTCTTCGTCGCCGCCCTGCGCGACGCGCTGCTCGCCGACGAGGTCGACTTCGCCGTGCACTCCCTCAAGGACCTGCCGACCGCCCAGCACCCCGACCTGGTGCTCGCGGCGATGCCCGAGCGCGAGGACCCGCGCGACGTCCTCGTCGCCCGGCCCGGCGTCACCCTGGCGACCCTGCCGGCCGGCGCCCGCGTCGGCACCGGCTCCCCGCGCCGCATGGCCCAGCTCAACGCGTACGCGCGCAGCCACGGCCTGACCATCGAGACCGTACCGATCCGGGGCAACATCGACACCCGCGTCGGCTATGTACGCAGCGGAGAACTGGACGCGGTGGTACTCGCCGCGGCCGGACTCAACCGCATCGGCGGAACCGAGGAGCTCACCGGCTCCCTGTCGGTCGACCACCTGTCGGTCGACACGGTCCTGCCCGCCCCTGGCCAGGGGGCCCTGGCCGTCGAGTGCGCGGCGTCCCGCGCCGACCTCGTCGCCACGCTCGCCGAGCTCGACGACCCGTACACCCGGGCCGCCGTGACCGCCGAGCGATCCCTGCTCGCCGCCCTGGAGGCCGGCTGCTCCGCACCCGTGGGTGCGCTGGCCGACCTGCTGGCCGACGGCCCCGGTCACGGGCAGGTTGTCACCGAAATGCGCCTTCGCGGCGTCGTCGGCACCACCGACGGCACCACGCTGGTGCAGCTGTCCACCACCGGTCCCGTACCCACCTCCTACGACGAGGCGGTGGCCCTCGGACGCGAACTCGCGGACGAGATGCTCGCCAAGGGTGCGGCCGGTCTTATGGGGGAGCGAGCACTTTGAGCCCCACCAGCCCGACCACCAGCCCCGCGACCGCCGCCTTCACCGGCCACGGTCACGTCACCTTCCTCGGCGCCGGACCCGGCGACCCCGGACTGCTGACGCTCCGGGCCGTCGACGCCCTGGCCGGCGCGGACGTCCTGATCGCCGAGCCGGAGGTGCTCGAAGTCGTCCGCGGCCACGCCCGCCCGGGCGTGAGCACGCCTGAGCTGACGGTTGTCGACGAAGCGTCAACAACCGTCGGTGTCCCCGTGTTGAGGGATGCGACCAATCTTGTCATGGAGGCCGCGCGCGGCGGCAAGCGGGTCGTCCGAGCGGTGACCGGCGACCCCGGCCTCGACGGCAACGCCGGCCAGGAGATGCTGGCCTGCGCCGCCGAAGGCATCCCCTTCGAGGTCGTGCCCGGCGTGGCGACCGCCGTCGGCGTCCCCGCGTACGCCGGTGTACCGCTGCGCGACGCGCAGGGCACCGACGTCCGCTTCGTCGACGCCCGCACCGCCGACGACCGCTGCTGGGCCGAGGTCGGCGCCTCCGACGGCACCGTCGTCGTCTCCACCTCCCTCGACGCGGTGGCCGCGGCCGCCGGTGAACTGGTGGCGGCGGGCCGTAAGCCGGACACCCCCCTCACCGTCACCATCGCCGGTACGACGACGAGGCAGCGGACCTGGACCGCGACCCTCGGCACCATCGCCCAGGTCTTCAAGCAGGGCAAGGTCCTCCCCTCGCCCGAGGGACACCGCCCGGCGATAGCCGTGGTCGGCGAGCGCAGCGCCCCGGCACAGCGGGACCAGCTGGCCTGGTTCGAGTCCAAGCCGCTCTTCGGCTGGCGGGTCCTCGTGCCGCGCACCAAGGAACAGGCCGCCTCGCTCTCCGACCAGCTGCGCTCCTACGGCGCCGTGCCGCACGAGGTGCCGACCATCGCCGTCGAGCCGCCGCGCACCCCGCAGCAGATGGAACGGGCCGTCAAGGGCCTCGTCACCGGACGCTACGAGTGGATCGCCTTCACCTCGGTCAACGCCGTCAAGGCGGTCCGGGAGAAGTTCGAGGAGTACGGGCTCGACGCCCGCGCCTTCGCCGGCATCAAGGTCGCGGCGGTCGGCGAACAGACCGCCAAGGCGCTGATCGACTTCGGTGTGAAGCCGGACCTGGTGCCCAGCGGCGAGCAGTCCGCGGCCGGCCTCCTGGAGGACTGGCCGCCGTACGACCCGGTCTTCGACCCGATCGACCGCGTCTTCCTGCCGCGCGCCGACATCGCCACCGAGACCCTGGTCGCGGGCCTGATCGAGCTCGGCTGGGAGGTCGACGACGTCACCGCCTACCGGACCGTCCGGGCCTCGCCGCCGCCGGCCGACACCCGCGAGGCGATCAAGGGCGGCGGCTTCGACGCGGTGCTCTTCACCTCGTCGTCCACCGTGCGCAACCTCGTCGGCATCGCCGGCAAGCCGCACAACGTGACCGTCATCGCCTGCATCGGCCCCGCCACCGCGAAGACCGCGGAGGAGCACGGGCTGCGGGTCGACGTCCTCTCGCCGGAACCGTCCGTCCACAAGCTGGCCGAGGCGCTCGCCGAGTTCGGCCTGCGGCGGCGCGAGGCGGCGCTGGAGGCGGGCGACCCGGTGACCCGGCCGAGCGAGCGACGCCCGGGCGCGCGCAGACGCCGTACGACGTAGTCGTCTCTGCCGCTGTCCGCGGGGCGCGGGTTCCTTCACGGGGCCCGCGTCCCGCCCCTCGTTGTGGGCATTCGTCCCTCCCCCTAGGGCTTCGCCCTGGGGGGACCCCGCAGCGGGACGACGGCCCACACGGGGGTGCGGCGCGGGGTGGCTCGCAGGGCGGCAACACGGTGTCGGCAAGTGCATGGACGGCCCGGGCGTAGCCTCGATGACATGAACTCGTACGGAAGCTTTCCCGGGGCGCGGCCGCGGCGGCTGCGGACCAGTCCTGCCATGCGCCGCATGGTGGCCGAGACGCGGCTCCACCCGGCCGATCTCATCCTGCCCGCCTTCGTACGCGAGGGCGTGACCGAGCCCGTGCCGATCACCGCGATGCCCGGCGTCGTCCAGCACTCGCGCGACACCCTGCGCAAGGCCGCCGTGGAGGCCGTGGAGGCCGGGGTCTCCGGGATCATGCTGTTCGGCGTGCCCGAGGACACGAAGAAGGACGCGGCCGGCACGGCGGGCACCGACCCGGACGGCATCCTGCAGGTCGCCATCAGGGACGTGAAGGCCGAGGTCGGCGACGACCTCGTGATCATGTCGGACCTGTGCCTCGACGAGTACACCGACCACGGCCACTGCGGCGTCCTCGACGCCGCCGGGCTCGTCGACAACGACGCCACCCTGGAGCGGTACGCCGAGATGGCCCAGGTCCAGGCCGACGCCGGCGTCCACGTCGTCGGGCCCTCCGGGATGATGGACGGCCAGGTCGGCGTGATCCGCGACGCCCTCGACACCATCGGCAAGGAGGACGTGTCGATCCTCGCGTACACCGCGAAGTACTCCTCCGCCTTCTACGGGCCCTTCCGCGAGGCCGTCGGCTCCTCCCTGACCGGCGACCGCAAGACCTACCAGCAGGACCCCGCCAACGTGCGCGAGTCGATGCGGGAGCTGGCGCTCGACCTCGAGGAGGGCGCCGACATGGTGATGGTCAAGCCGGCCGGCCCGTACCTGGACGTCCTCGCCAAGGTCGCGGAGTCGGTGGACGTGCCCGTCGCCGCCTACCAGATCAGCGGCGAGTACGCGATGGTCGAGGCCGCCGCCGAGAAGGGCTGGATCGACCGGGACAAGGCGATCTTCGAGACCCTCACCGGCATCCGGCGGGCCGGCGCGCAGATGATCCTCACCTACTGGGCGACGGAGGTCGCGCAGAAGCTGGGCCGCGGGCTCTGAGCGAGCGGACTGCCCGCACGCGGATGCACCCTGGAGAGGTACCGACAGGTACCTCTGTGGAGGTGGTCCTCATGCACATGAACACGCTTGTCGGCTGGCACATCGAGATGGAGTTCAAGGAGGAGGGCGACCGGACGCGGGCGGCGGCGATGGTGCGGCTCGGCGACGGCACCGAGTTCCGCGCCCACGGCAACGCCCACCGTCACCCCTCCGACCCCGAGCAGCTGCGGGTCGGCGAGGAGATCGCCGGGGCCCGCGCGCTCATGGACCTCGCCTCGCAGCTGCTCCAGAAGGCCCACACCGAGATCGACGAGGCCTCGGGGCGGACCTCCCACCCGATCCGCCGTTAGGGCGTCCCCGGGGCGGTCGGGCGGTCGGGCGGTCGGGTGCCAGGGCGGTCGGGCGGTCGGGTGCCAAGGCGGCCCGGGGTCCGGCGTCAGTACGTGAGGGCGTCCTCGAGGGTCTGCTGCCAGTACGACACGGCGGCGCCGTCGTCGGCGTACGTGCCGCTCGGCGCCGTCACCGTCGTGCTGCTGTCGGGGGTGATGTTGACCCGGATCGTGCGCACGGTCGTCCCGTGGGTGTCCTCGCCCGGCCCGCCCGGCTCGCCGGTGAGGATCACGGACGCGTAGCCCGACTCGCCGGGCGCCAGGCCGAGCACGGCCTGCGGCTTGCTGTCCTCCAGGACCCTGATGGGCGCCTGGCTGTGGTCGAAGCCGACGAGGGGCGCGTGGGGCGCGTCGCAGGGGCGGCTGCCGATGTTGGTGACGGTGAGCACCAGGTGGTTGATGGGGCGGCTCACCTTGCTCGCCACGATCTTGGTGTTCGCCGCCGTGCACGGGACGCGGGTGGCGTCGCCGGCGTTCGGCGTGCGTGTCGGGCGGGTGGTCGCCCTGGCGGTGGGGCGGGCGGTGTCCGCCGTGGTGGGGGTCGGCGTGGGGGCCTTGGAGGGGGTCGTCGTGGTGGCCTCGGCCGTACGGGTCGACGGCTGGGCCGGCGCCTTCGGCGCGGCGGCCGGAGTGTCCTGCGACTGGCAGGCGGTGAGGGCGAGGGCCGCCGAAAGAGCGGCGGCGGGCAGGGCGAGACGGCGAGCGAGTGTGCGCATGGTGGTTCCCCCGTGAGAGCGGAATCGTTCGGTCATCGGTGGTTCAGCAGAGCGATCACGACCGCGGCGCAGGCGATCAGCACCGCGACCGCCAGAGCGTCGGTGACGCGGCTGTTCGGCATGACCACCACCCTGCGGGTCGGCGTGAACCCACCGCAATCGGCACGGGACAATAGGGAACGCTGGAACGCCGGCACCCGCCGTGACCTGGGGAGATGACCGCCCCCTGGAATGCGTTCCTGGGATGCGGAACGGGCGACGGGGGGACGCGGATGGACGCGGCGGACACGGTGGACGGCTTCGCGCAGCGGATGCGCGCACTCAAGGACCGGTCCGGACTCAGCTACGGCGCGCTCGCGAGCCGGCTGCACGTCAGCACCTCCACGCTGCACCGCTACTGCAACGGCGACGCCGTACCCACCGAGTTCGCGCCCGTGGAGCGGCTCGGGCGACTGTGCGGGGCCTCCCGCGAGGAACTGGTCGAACTCCACCGCGCCTGGATCCTCGCCGACGAGGCCCGCAGGCGGGGCAAGGCCGAGCCGGCCCCGGAACCGACGGCGCGGAGGGCCGAACCGGCGCCTGGGCCGGTGCCTGAGCCGGCGCTAAGGCCTGAGGCCGCGTCTGGGCCCGCGCCCGGGCCGGTGCCTGGGCCTGAGGCCGTGTCTGGGCCCGCACCTGGGACTGAGGCCGTGCCTGAGCCGGCGCCTGGGCCGGCGCCCGGGCCCGCGGCCCGGCAGACCGGGGCCGGGCCCGTCGAGCTCGCCGCCGACCCCGTGGTCGAGGAGATCGCCGGCCCCTCCGGCACACCCCACCGGGGACGCCGCGCACGCCGAGGAGCCCTCGCCGTGGCGGCCGTCGTTGCCCTCGCCGTGCCCGCCGCCTACCTCGTCGGACGCGTCGGCGAGCGCCCCACCGCCACCCCAGGGGGCAGCCCCGCCTCACCCGCACCCCTCAGCGCCGGCGTCAGCTCCTACAACTGGGCCGCGCCCTGCGGCCAGTACTACGTGCTCGACCAGGAGCCCCGCCACGTACCGCCGCCGCCCCCGCCGCAGGACACCCGCGGCTGGGCCCGTGCGCTCGGCGGGATCGACGGCGGCCACATGCAGCTCCAGCTCACCGTGACCGGCCGCACCCAGGAACCGGTCGTCCTCACCGCCCTGCACGTACGGGTCGTGGAGCGCGGCACACCGCTGGACCGGGCCGCGTACTCCATGGGCGACGGTTGCGGCAGCGGCGTCACCCCGCAGACCTTCGACGTCGACCTCGACGCGCCCCGCCCGTACGTGAAACCGGTCGCCGGACAGGACGGCGACCGCGTGGTGCCCGCGAAGGACTTCCCGTACAAGGTCGCCACCGGAGACCCCCAGGTGCTCAACCTCGACGTGCACACCGAGGAGTACGCCGCCTCCTGGTACCTGGAGCTCCACTGGAGCAGCGGCGCGGACAAGGGGGTCGTCCGCGTCGACGACGGCGGTGAGCCGTTCCGTACCAGCGCGATCGAGGGACGGCCGACCTACGGCTACTGGCCCGACAAGGGCGAATGGGTCACCCAGTGAAACGGCGGACGGCCATGCCCGAAGGCACGGCCGTCCGCCACCGTCACCGCTCGCCCCTGCCCGTCACAGACGCTCAGGGGTCCGGATGCCCAGCAGGGCCATGCCCTGGTGAAGGGTCCGGGCCGTCAGGTCGCACAGGAAGAGACGGTTCTCGACCTGCTCCGGGGTGTCCGCCTTGAGGACCGGGCACTCCGAGTAGAACGTCGTGTAGTGCGAGGCCAGCTGGTAGAGGTACGCGGCCAGCTTGTGCGGCGCGTACTCCTCGGCCGTCTCCTGGACCAGCTCGCCGAACGAGTCCAGGTGCAGACCGAGCGCCCGCTCCGACCCGGCGAGGGCCAGCTCCGGGTGCGCCGCGGGCTTCGCCTCGCCCGCCTTGCGCAGGATGGACTGGATCCGGGCGTACGCGTACTGCAGATAGACCGACGTGTCACCATTCAGCGACACCATCTGGTCCAGGTCGAACTTGTAGTCCCGCGCAGCCGACGTCGACAGGTCCGCGTACTTCACCGCACCGATGCCCACCTGGGCACCGCGCTCGGCGATCTCCTCCTCGGACAGGTCCTGGGCCTTCTCCCGGACCACGGACGAGGCCCGCTCGATCGCCTCGTCCAGCAGGTCCACCAGCCGCACCGTCTCGCCCTCACGGGTCTTGAACGGCTTGCCGTCCTTGCCGAGGACCGTGCCGAACGCCAGCTGGACGGCCTTCACCTCGTCGTTCAGCCAGCCCGCCCGGCGGGCCGTCTCGAAGACCATCTTGAAGTGCAGCGACTGGCGGGCGTCCACCACGTACAGCAGCGTCGACGCCTTCAGGTTCCGCACCCGGTCACGGATCGCCGACAGGTCCGTCGCCGCGTAGCCGAAGCCGCCGTCGGACTTCTGCACGATCAGCGGCGTCGGATTGCCGTCCGGGCCCTTCACGTCGTCGAAGAACACACACAGCGCACCCTCCGAGCGGACCGCCACACCCGACTCCTCAAGGAGCCGGCACGTCTCCTGGAGCATGTCGTTGTAACCGGACTCGCCGACGATGTCCGGGTCACGGATGTCCATGTCCAGCTTCTCGAACACCGAGTAGAAGTAGATCTTCGACTCGTCGACGAACCGCTGCCACAGCGCCAGCGTCTCCTCGTCGCCCGCCTGCAGCTGCACGACCCGCGCCCGCGCCCGCGTCTTGAACTCCTCATCGGAGTCGAACAGCGCCCGCGAGGCCTTGTACAGGCGGTTCAGGTTGGACATGGCCTCCTCGCCGGAGACCTCCACGTCCGCGCCCTCGACCTTGTGGTCCAGCTCGTGCGGGTGCTCGATCAGATACTGGATCAGCATGCCGAACTGGGTGCCCCAGTCGCCGATGTGATGCCGCCGGACCACCTTCTCGCCCGTGAACTCCAGGATCTCGACCATCGCCGCGCCGATCACCGCCGACCGCAGATGGCCGACGTGCATCTCCTTCGCCACGTTCGGCTGCGCGTAGTCGATCACCGTCGTCCCCGCCGCCGGGTTGAACGGCACACCGAGCCGCTCGTCGGCCGCGCGGGCCGCCAGCGTCTCGACGATCGCCGCGTCCGACACGGTGATGTTGAGGAACCCGGGACCCGAGACCTCGATCTCCTCCAGGACGTCGTTCGCCGGGATCGACTCGACGACCTTCGTCGCCAGCTCACGCGGATTGCCCCCCAGCCGCTTGGCCAGCGCCAGGATGCCGTTGGCCTGGAAGTCGGCCCGGTCGCTTCGTCGCAGCAGCGGGTCGGCGGAACCGGCCTCCGGCAGAGCTGCCGAGAGGCCTTCCGCGAGGCGCTGCTGCACGGTCGAAGCGAGGGAAGGGACCGAGGCCATGAGCTTCCGTTCCTGTTGTGTCGAGTCCGGGTGTCCCGGTGGTCTATTTCGCTTGTCAAGTGTCCCACGGCAGAGCAACGTGTTTTCTCCCCCTGTGGACAAACCCCCGACCACCGACCGCGACCGACCCCAGCCTGTGGACAACCTCCGAGCGCCTCCGTCCGTCTGGGAGAATGGCTCACGTAGGGCTGTAAGGCTTTGAGGGAAATCAAGGAAGAAGGACGTACCGACCGTGGCTCAGAGCAGCACCGAGACCGACTGGGTCTCACGTTTCGCGGACGAGGTCATCACCGAGTCGGAGCGACGTGCGCCTGGCAAACCGGTCGTCGTCGCCTCCGGCCTCTCCCCGTCCGGCCCCATCCACCTCGGCAACCTCCGCGAGGTCATGACCCCGCACCTGGTCGCCGACGAGATCCGCCGCCGCGGGCACCAGGTCCGCCACCTCATCTCCTGGGACGACTACGACCGCTACCGCAAGGTGCCGGCCGGCGTCGAAGGCGTCGACGAGTCCTGGGCCGAGCACATCGGCAAGCCCCTGACCTCCGTCCCCGCCCCCGCCGGCTCCCCCCACCCCAACTGGGCCGAGCACTTCAAGGCCGCCATGGTCGAGTCGCTCGCCGAGCTCGGCGTCGAATACGACCCCATCAGCCAGACCGAGCAGTACACGTCGGGCGCCTACCGCGAGCAGATCCTGCACGCCATGCGCCACCGCGCCGACATCGACGCCATCCTCGACCAGTACCGGACGAAGAAGACGCCGAAGAAGCAGTCCCAGAAGCCCCTCGACGCGGCCGAGCTCGAAGCCGAGGAAGGCTCCGGCGCCGCCAACGAGGACGACGGCTCCGGCGGCAGCGCCGGCTACTTCCCGTACAAGCCCTACTGCGGGCAGTGCGAGAAGGACCTCACCACCGTCACCTCCTACGACGACGACACCACCGAGCTCGCCTACACCTGCACCGCCTGCGGCTTCGCCGAGACCGTCAGGCTCAGCGAGTTCAACCGCGGCAAGCTCGTGTGGAAGGTCGACTGGCCCATGCGCTGGGCCTACGAAGGCGTCATCTTCGAGCCCTCCGGCGTCGACCACTCCTCACCCGGCTCCTCCTTCCAGGTCGGCGGCCAGATCGTCGGCATCTTCGACGGCGTCCAGCCCATCGGCCCCATGTACGCCTTCGTCGGCATCAGCGGCATGGCCAAGATGTCCTCCTCCCGCGGAGGCGTCCCCACCCCGGCCGACGCCCTCCAGATCATGGAGCCGCAGATCCTGCGCTGGCTCTACGCCCGCCGCCGCCCCAACCAGTCGTTCAAGATCGCCTTCGACCAGGAGATCCAGCGGCTCTACGACGAGTGGGACAAGCTGGAGGCCAAGGTCGCCGACGGCACCGTCCTCCCCGCCGACGCCGCCGCCCACGCCCGCGCCGCCCGCACCGCCGCCGGTGAGCTGCCGCGCACCCCGCGCCCGCTGCCGTACCGGACGCTCGCCTCGGTCATGGACATCACCGCCGGCCACGACGAGCAGACCCTCCGCATCCTCAGCGAGCTCGACCCGGAGAACCCGGTCACCTCCCTCGACGAGGTCCGGCCGCGCCTCGACCGCGCCGAGAACTGGATCACCACCCAGGTCCCGGCCGACCAGCGCACCATCGTCCGCGACGAGCCGGACACCGAGCTGCTCGCCTCCCTCGACCACGAGGGCCGCGAGTCGCTGCGGCTGCTCCTGGAGGGCCTGGACACCCACTGGTCCCTCGACGGCCTGACCACCCTCGTCTACGGCGTCCCCAAGGTCATGGCCGGCCTCACCCCCGAGGCCAAGCCGACCCCCGAGCTGAAGCTGGCGCAGCGCTCCTTCTTCGCCCTGCTCTACAAGCTCCTGGTCAGCCGCGAGACCGGCCCCCGCCTGCCCACCCTGCTCCTCGCCGTCGGCGCCGACCGGGTCCGCAAGCTCCTCGGCGCCTGACCCCACCCTCCACCACCGACACACACCACCGCCCTCCTCCGCATCACGCGGAGGAGGGCGGTCTGCCAAGAACTCAGGGCGTGTGGTTCTCCGCCCACTCCCGCGTGATCCGATCCCGCAACCGCGGCGTCAGCTCACGCAGGATCGACGCACTCCGCGGATGCGTGATCTTGTACATGTCACTCAGCCAGATGTCGAGCTGCTCCGCGTTCGGGAAGTCCTGCTTCTCCTCCACGTAGTCCCACATCGCCTTGTACGCCGCCTCCGCGAACTCCTCCGGAGACAACGGCTCGTCCACATACTCCGGATACGGCTGGAACTCCTCCGGACCCGGCGGAGGTACATCCTCCGGACCATGTGGAACCGCCACCGGCGTCGGCTCCAGACCCTCCACGATGCTCGGGTTGTACGTACCCTCGTACGCCTCCGGCGAGACCTGCGGAGCATCGAACCACGGACTCTCGTGATTCACCGGCACGGCCTCCGGCAACGGCCCACCCTGAGCCACCGCCCCCTGCCCGGCCCCGATCACCTGCTGCTGCGGACCCGGACCCGGACCCGGCGACCCCGGACCCTGCGCCCCCGCACCCTGCTGCCCCGGCACACCACCCTGCTGCTGACCCACCGCACCCGCCCGCACCGGCACCTGAGCCACCCGCGGCTGCTCCAACTCCGCCACCACCGGAGCCGACGGCAACAACACCGGCTCCACACCCGCCGCCGCCAAACCCGCCGCAGCCGTCTCCGCCAACGGCACCCCGTACTTCGCAAGCCGCAACGGCATCAAAGCCTCCACCGGCGCCTTACGCCGCCACCCCCGGCCAAAACGCGCCTGAAGCCTCGCCTGATAGATCAGACGATCCTGCTCCAGCTTGATCACCTGCTCATACGACCGCAGCTCCCACAACTTCATCCGACGCCACAACCGAAACGTCGGAACCGGCGACAACAGCCAACGCGTCAGCCGCACACCCTCCATGTGCTTGTCAGCCGTGATGTCCGCGATCCGCCCCACCGCATGCCGCGCCGCCTCCACCGCGACCACGAACAGCACCGGAATCACCGCATGCATCCCCACACCCAACGGATCCGGCCACGCCGCCGCACCATTGAACGCGATCGTCGCCGCCGTCAGCAGCCACGCCGTCTGCCGCAGCAACGGAAACGGAATACGCATCCACGTCAACAGCAGATCGAGCGCCAGCAACACACAGATGCCCGCATCGATACCGATGGGGAAGAAATACGAGAAATCCCCGAAACCCTTGTCGACGGCAAGCTCGCGCACCGCAGCGTACGAGCCGGCGAAACCGATCCCGGCGATGATCAACGCACCCGCGACCACCAGGCCGATGAGTATCCGGTGCGTGCGTGTCAGCTGCATCGCGGCCACCCGCGATCCCTCCCGTCGATCGACATCTCGCGGGCACAGACTGGCACACGCGTACGAGACCCGGCCCCCTGGGGAGGGACGGGCCCCGCACGAAAACACACAAACACCTACAGGACGACCGCCCACGCAGCCGTACGACCTGCCGACGACCTACTTATTGGCCGCCGCCACCGCCGCCACGGCCTCCTTCGCCGCCTTCAGCGCACCATCGACGATCCACTTCTCGGACGGCGTCTTCTCACCCGCGTAACCAGCCCCGTTGAACGACAGCACCACCACGACATTGCCCGTCCGCGCCACCACCGACGCGTACCTGAAATCCGCGTCCGTCTTGCGCAACCCGAACGACACCGACTCCGCCTTCTCACCGACACCCGGAGCCGCCGCCGTCCGCAGCCCCTTCGCACCCGGCGTCGCCTGGACCTTCGCCAGCTCCTTGACGTAGTTCTCCGCGGCCCGCTCCTGCCCACTGCCGAGCGTCACATCCGACGCGTACCGGTAGAAGGACACATCGAGCCAGCGATACTGCGACCCCTTGACGCCCTTGTCCTCCAGACCGTTCCACGAGCAACCGCCACGACTCGCCACATCACTGGACGCAGCCGCCGTGCCGTTCTTGTTCTTCGCCTTCGGCACCAGCGTCTCGATCGTCTTCACCGAGATCGACTTGCACACATCCGGAAGCTTCGCGAACCGCGCCGGCTCCACCGCCTTCGTCGACTGCGTGGGCTTCGGCGCCGCCGAAACCGACGACGACGAGTCCGGCGAACCGGACCCCTTGCCACCGGAATCCGATCCGGACGAGCAGCCTGCGGCCACAAGCATCACCGGGACGGCGGCACAGGCGAGTACGCGGGACAGACGCGGAGCAGATCGCTGCATGGTTCCTTCAGTCGCTTGGGCGGCGCACGGCCGGGCGGCCGGGGGGTACGCCGACACGTTACGCGCTCCGCCACACCACCCGACGGCCCCCACGAAGCGCACCCGAACGCCTACTCCTCCAACCGATCGGCCAGCAGACGAGCCAGATTCCGGGCCTTTTCCTGCAGTTCCTTACTGTCGGGCACCACCGCCGGAGACACCGTCTGCTCCTCGTACTGCACGGTCACGATCACGTTCGATGTGCGGAACACCACGCTCACCAGACGCTTCCCACCCGACGGACCAATGCTCTCCAGGGTGTCATCCAGGAACGCGATATCCCCCAGACCCTCCAGAACCCGCGACTCCAAACCCGTGGCAGGAGTCGAGGCGGGGGCGGTGGGCGCCGTCGAGGCGGTCGCCTCAGGCACCCGAGGCGCCTGAGACCCCTGCGGCCCCTGCAGAGCCTGAGCAGGCTCGTGACCGACCGGCGGCGCACCCGGAGCCGTGGACGGAACGGAGGACGAAGGCGCCTTCGACCCGCCGGGACCCGTAGTCCCCGCCGCGCCCGCAGTCCCCGTGGTCCCTGCCGGAGGCGACGACGGAGGCGGCGTCGTCACCGGACTCACCGGCGCCACGCCCGCAGCGGACTGCTTACGCCCGTACACCTCCTGCGCCCGTGCGTCATCACTCACCACCGGGTCGTACGAGACGACCCGCTCGACATCCAGGGTCAGCCGGTGGACGGCGTCAGGCCCGTCCGCCCTCCAGCTGCACCCCACCCGGCGGTCCGTGTCGAACGTCGCTGCCGACACACCCCGGTACACCCGGGCCCGCTCCGCCTCCGGCAGCGTGGCGGCCCCCGGCAGCAGATCCTTCAGCGTGGCCGCCGGGACCGCTCCACACGGCTCGAAGAGCGTGCGATAGCGCCCGGGAGGAGCCGCGGGCGCCGCCGGGCCCGCCTTCGAGTCGACGGCCTCCGTGTCCACGGCCGCGCCGGAGGAGCAGCCCGTCAGACCGATCCCGAGCCCCAGGGCCAGGGCCGCCGCGGAGAGGACCGCGGACCCGGATCGACCGGGTGCGTACGCCTTGCGCTGCACGATCCCAGGCTCCCTTCTCCCGGAGGAATCCCCCGAAAAACTGTTTGCTGCCCCAAGGGGCGCGGTGAACACAATGTGTATCGCACGCACGGCCGTTGATGCCGGTCCGCAGTCACCTGTACGGGCTTTGGCTCCGGTTTTTGCGTTATCAGACTTTCCGGGGGAAGTGGGTAGGTATGTCGTACGTGGAGGTACCGGGCGCGAAGGTGCCCATCCGGATGTGGACGGACCCGTCGTCCGTCGAGGACGGCGCGATGCGACAGCTCCAGAACACGGCGACCCTGCCGTGGATCAAGGGCCTCGCGGTCATGCCGGACGTGCACTACGGCAAGGGCGCGACGGTCGGCTCGGTGATCGCGATGCAGGGCGCGGTGTGCCCGGCGGCGGTCGGCGTGGACATCGGCTGCGGCATGTCGGCGGTCAAGACGTCGCTGACGGCGAACGACCTGCCGGGGGACCTGTCGCGCCTGCGGTCCAAGATCGAGCAGGCGATTCCGGTGGGGCGGGGCATGCACCGGGAGATGGTGGACCCGGGGAGGCTGTTCCAGTTCCCGACGGCGGGGTGGGGTGACCTGTGGTCGCGGTTCGATTCGGTTGCCGATCCGGTGAAGTTCCGCCGGGAGCGGGCGGAGAAGCAGATGGGAACGCTCGGATCGGGGAATCACTACTGCGAAGTTTGCATCGATGGCCAAGGGTCGGTGTGGCTGATGCTGCACTCCGGCTCCCGGAACATCGGCAAGGAGCTGGCCGAGTACCACATCGGCGTGGCGCAGAAGCTTCCGCACAATCAGGGTCTGGTCGACCGTGATCTCGCGGTGTTCGTCGCGGACACCCCGCAGATGGCGGCTTACCGGAACGACCTGTTCTGGGCTCAGGAGTACGCGAAGTACAACCGGGCGATCATGATGGCGCTGTTCCAGGAGGTCATCCGACGCGAGTTCCGGAAGGCGAAGGTGACCTTCGACCCGGTGATCTCCTGCCACCACAACTACGTGGCGGAGGAGCGGTACGAGGGGATGGACCTGCTGGTCACGCGCAAGGGTGCGATTCGGGCCGGCTCGGGGGACTTCGGAATCATCCCCGGCTCCATGGGGACCGGCTCCTACATCGTGAAGGGGCTCGGCAACCAGGCCGCGTTCAATTCGGCTTCGCACGGCGCTGGCCGCCGGATGAGCCGGAGCGCGGCGAAGCGGCGGTTCACGGTCCGGGACCTGGAGGAGCAGACCCGGGGCGTGGAGTGCCGAAAGGATGCCGGTGTGCTCGACGAGATCCCTGGCGCCTACAAGCCGATCGAGCAGGTGATGGAGCAGCAGCGGGACCTGGTCGAGGTGGTTGCCAAGCTGAAGCAGGTCGTGAACGTGAAGGGCTGAGACCTGCACGACGCGAAAGAGGGCCGACACGTGAGCGTCGGCCCTCTTGTGTCACTGGGCTACTTCTTCAGCAGGCGCCAGCGGCGGAGACTGCAGGACTGGTAGGTCCGGTCGAGTGTGGTGGCGGCTTCCTCGATTGTGGCCGAGCTCAGGAGGATGCGGTCTTCCAGCTGCGTCCATGTGCGCCGTCGGCGAGGCGCTGACATGCCGATCGGGCGTTCCCAGGCGGTGACCTCCGTTGCCGCTGCCTTCTTTCGTTCGAGGGCGAGTGAGCCGGGCGTGTAGAGGTGCTGCGCGAGGGCCACGCCGGCTTCCTGCATGTAGCTCACGTTGTAGATGCCATCCCGCTTGTTACGGCCGGGGATCTTTCGGATGCCGAGCGTGCGATTGGTGTAGTGGCAGAGGTACACGGCGATGGCGGTGCTGAGGGTTGTGAGGCTGACGAAGGGAAGGCCCTCCTTGGTGAAGCCCACTGAGCCGTCGGCGTCGATCACGCCACGGAGATAGTCGGGGCGTGAGAACGGCACGCGGGGCGGGGTGACGCGCCGGGACTTCTTGCCGTAGGGGATCCCGAGTTCGTTGAGTGTCGTGCGTGCTTCCAGGGCGCACAGCGTCCAGGTCGCCGTGTGGCTGACCGCCGCGAAGTTCGTTGACCGGGTGCGCTGGGTGATGCTGCTGTGGTACGGCGTCAGGCGCTGGAACTCCTCGAGGATGTGGATGTCCCGCGCGTTGATCTCCACGGTGAGCTGGCCCTTGCGGCCCGCGCCCTGGGCGAGGTGTCCGTCGGCCTGCAGGAAGCCGAACATGTACGCGTAGTCGGGGTTCTCCAGGTCCATGAAGGACGTGGTGGAGGACGGGGCCGGTAGGGCGCCGAGGTCGAAGAGCGTTGGCGCGCTAGGGTCGTGTTCAGCCATGGGAAGGTGCCTTCCTGATGGTGAGGCCCTCGGTCGGGATTGCCCTCCCGGCCGGGGGCCGTTTCTGTATGGAGTTGTGTCGACCGTAGGTCGGGGGTTCGGGTCGCGTTGGGGTGTTCGGCCTGGTTCACCCGAATGGGTCAGAGTTCGCGGTGGACCTTGGTGTTGCTGGCCTGGGCGCGGGGGCGGACGACCAGGAGGTCGATGTTGACGTGTGGGGGGCGGGTGCAGGCCCAGGTGATGGTGTCGGCGACGTCGTCGGCGGTGAGGGGTTCGGCGACGCCGGCGTAGACCTTGGCGGCTTTGTCGGCGTCGCCGCGGAAGCGGGTGGTGGCGAATTCCTCGGTCTTGACCATGCCGGGGGCGATCTCGATGACGCGGACGGGGGTGCCGACGATTTCCAGGCGGAGGGTTTCGGCGAGGACGCGGGCGCCGTTCTTGGCGGCGACGTAGCCGGCGCCGCCTTCGTAGGTGGCGTGGCCGGCGGTGGAGGAGACGACGACGATGGTGCCGTCGCCGCCGGCGGTGAGGGCGGGGAGCAGGGCCTGGGTGATGTTGAGGGTGCCGATGACGTTGACTTCGTACATGCGGCGCCAGTCGTCGGGGTCGCCGGTGGCGACGGGGTCGGCGCCGAGTGCGCCGCCGGCGTTGTTGACGAGGACGGCGAGGGTGCGGAAGGCGGTGGCGAATTCGTCGACGGCGGCGCGGTCGGTGACGTCGAGGGCGTAGGCGGTGGCCTGGTGGCCGGCTTCGTTGATCTCGGCGGCGAGGGTTTCGATGCGGTCTTTGCGGCGGGCGGTGAGGACCACGCGGTAGCCGGCGGCGGCGAGCTGTCGGGCGGTGGCCGCGCCGATGCCGCTGCTTGCTCCGGTGACGACGGCGATGGGGGTACCGGCGGCGGTCATGGCGTGCTCCTGGCGCGTGGGTCGGTGGTGGCGGTGGCGTGGTCAGGATAGGGCGGGGTGGGGTCAGTGGCCGCGGGGGGCGTACATGATGACGGCCATGCCGGTGAGGCAGATGAGGGCGCCGGTGATGTCCCAGCGGTCGGGGCGGTAGCCGTCGGCGATCATGCCCCAGGCGAGGGAGCCGGCGACGAAGACTCCGCCGTAGGCGGCGAGGATGCGGCCGAAGTGGGCGTCGGGTTGGAGGGTGGCGATGAAGCCGTAGGTGCCGAGGGCGAGGACGCCGGTGCCGATCCAGATCCAGCCGCGGTGTTCGCGTACGCCTTGCCAGATGAGCCAGGCGCCGCCGATTTCGAGGAGGGCGGCGAGGGTGAAGAGGGCGGCGGAGCGGGCGATGAGCATGGGAGCAGGGTGGCATGGGGACACGCGGCTGACGGATAGTCAGAATATATGGGTTGTTATGGGTATCTTCGGGGCATGACTGTGATGCGCAAGGCGCTGTTCGGTGCGGCCCTGGCGGCTGCCCTGGTGACCGGTACGGTCTCGGCCGTCGCGGCGCCGCCGGAGGCGGATCTGGCCCACCACGGCCATGTCTCGCTGTGGGGCGGGCGGCTCGGTGTGTGGCTGGTCAGTGAGAATCATGGGCCGTCGCATGTGTCCGAGGCGACGGTGCGGCTCGCGTTCTCGGAGCCGATGGCGGGTGGGCAGGTGTTGCCTCCGGCGTGTCTGTGGAGCAGTGACCGGGTGGTCTCCTGTCGTACGGGTGAGCTGCGGGCGGCCGGTGCGGTGGGTGAGCTGGCGTTGGATCTGCGGACGGCGGGGCGGCCGGAGGAGCTGACCGTGGACATTCGGACGGTGTGGCGGGACGGGGTGGCCGACGGCAATCCGCGGAACGACCGGCATCGTGTGCTGGTGTTGGCGACCGGTGACCCGTACGTGTTCTGAGCGGGCCTCCGGGCGGTGACGTCGCCGACTGCGGCGGGGTCGGCGGACGGCCCGGGGGTGGGCCGTGCGGCCGCTGGAGATTCAGCGGTGGGCCTGGAGGGGGGCGGTGTAGCCGTCGGGGCGGACCAGGAGGGTGTCGCGGCGGGTGGGGGCGGCCCAGGTGGCCCGGATCGCGCGGTGGGGGGCGACCGGGGCGGTGTGGGGCAGCGTGGGGGTGGTGCCCTCGGGGCCGATGAGGACGAACTCGCCCTGGCGGAGGAGTTCGTAGAGCCGGCCTTCGCGCAGTTCCAGGTCGGGGGCGCGGCGGGTGTCGGAGCCGTAGGAGATGCCGATGCCGCTGATCTGGCCGACGACGCGGTCGACGGCGGGCCGTATGGCGCCGAGGAGGCGGGTGGCGGCGGTGCGGGCGGCTCGCTGGAGGGGGGTGTGGGCGATGGCGAGCCGGATGAGGGTGCCGCTGCTGCGCAGGGCGAGGGCGCCGATGGGGTGCCGTTCGGTCTGGTAGCTGTCGAGGAGGGCTTCGGGGTCGGGGGCTTCGCCGCGCAGGACGGCGGTGAGCTTCCAGGAGAGGTTGGCGGCGTCCTGGAGGCCGGTGTTCATGCCCTGGCCGCCGGCGGGGGAGTGGACGTGGGCGGCGTCTCCGGCGAGGAAGACCCGGCCGGAGCGGTAGGCGGGGACCTGGCGTTCGTCGCTGTGGAAGCGGGAGACCCAGCGGGCGTCGTGCATGCCGAAGTCGCTGCCGAGGGCGCGGCGGGTGATGTCGCGGACTTCTTCGAGGTCCACGGGGGCGCTGTCGGGGAGCTGGCGCCTGCGGTCCCAGCCCATGATCCGGTACCAGCCGTCGCCGAAGGGGGCGATGAAGGCGAGGGCGTCGCCGGCGGCGGTGACGGTGAGGAGGCGGCCGGGTTCCTCGGTGAGGCGGACGTCGGCGAGGACCATGGAGCGGATCACGGAGGCGCCGGGGAAGGGCAGGCCGAGGGCGCCGCGGACGGCGCTGCGGACGCCGTCGGCGCCGACGAGGTAGCGGGCGCGGAGGGTGGTCGGGCCGTCGGGGCCGGTGACGTCGGCGGTGACGGTGTGGGCGTCCTGGCGCAGGCCGTGCAGTTCGGTGTCGTGGCGGAAGTCGACGCCGGTGGCGTGGGCGCGTCGTTCGAGGAGGCGCTCGACTTCGTACTGGGGGGTGGTGAGGAGGAAGGGGAAGCGGGTGGGCAGCCGTGAGAGGTCGAGGTCGAGTCCGCTGAAGACGCGCAGGGTGGTGATGTGGCTGCCGGTGGTGACGAGTTCGTCGGCGAGGCCGCGGGCGTCGAAGAGCTCCATTGTGCGGGCGTGGACGCTGAAGGCGCGGGTGAGGTTGCTGAGGCCTTTGGGGCGGCGTTCGACGAGGGTGACGCGGTGGCCGGCGGCGGCGAGGTCGCCGGCGAGCAGGAGTCCGGTGGGTCCGGCGCCGATGACGAGGACGTCGGTGTCGGTCTCGGGGGTGGGGGTGTGGCCGGTGGAGTCGTTCGGGGTGCCCGTGGTGCTCATCGCTGTCTCCAGGGGTCCTGTGCCCAGGGTCTGCGCCTGGGCCCACGCCTGTGGCCAACGGCTGTTGGTCAACGCTTGTTGGCGAATGTAGGACGGGATCGCTGGCGTTGTCAACGCCTGTTGGCCTACACTTGTTGACATGACGTCTCCACGCCGCTCCGACGCCACCCGGTCCGCGATCCTCGACGCCGCCCGCGAGCGTTTCGCCGCCGACGGCTACGAGCGCGCCACCATCCGGGCCATCGCCCGCGACGCAGGGATCGATCCCTCGATGGTCATGCGCTACTACGGCAACAAGGAGGGTCTCTTCGCCGCCGCCTCCACCTTCGAGCTGGAGCTGCCGGAGCTCGGCGGGCTGCCCGCGCGGCACGCCGGGGCCACGCTCGTCGCCCACTTCCTCGACCGCTGGGAGCGCGACGAGGTCCTGACCGGACTGCTGCGCGTCGGCGTCACCAACGAGGCAGGGGCCGAACGCATGCGGGAGGTCTTCGCCGAGCAGCTCCGGCCCATCACGGCCGGCGTCTGCCCCGACCCCGCCGACGCGCCGCGCCGGGCCGGTCTCGTTGCCTCCCAGATCCTCGGCATGGCGCTCACCCGCTATGTGCTGCGCCTGCCGCCCCTCGTGGAGATGTCCCGCGAGGAGATCGAGGCCTGGCTCGCGCCGACCGTGCAGCGCTATCTGACCGCCGAGGCGCCGTAGGCCGCACACCGCCTGCGCCGACAGCCGACGGGCGCGTACGGCGCCGAGGCAGGGAGCCGACGCACGGCGCCGACGCGGGGCGGAGAGTCCGGGCGGCGGGTCGGGGCCGCGGGCCGGGCGCCCTCGCTCAGCGGGCGGCCGCGCCGCCGAACTCGCGCACCGCGTCCGTGACGATCGCCTCCAGGCGGGCGTGGTGGGCGCCCCGCCAGTACACGCGGGCGCAGTCCGTGCACCTTGCGAAGACGTCGTACGTGTTCTCCGTGCCCTGCTCCAACTGCTCGCGCACCGCGTCCTTGTCGGCGTCCGCGAGCCGCCCGTTGCACGCCGTGCAGCGGGTCCAGGGCGCGAGCGGCGGCGCGAACCGTTCGAGCACGTCCCGCAGTTGCTCGTCGGGCCGGTCGCTGTAGACGTACGCACCCGCCCACAGCTCCCGACGGCGCAGCAGCCCGCGGTCCCGGGAGAGCATCACGCGCCGCTCCTTCGCGGAGAGCGCGGCCAGCGCCGGGTCGCCGATGTCCTCGCTCTCGTACGCGGCGTCGACGCCGAGCAGCCGCAGCCGGCGGGCCAGCGTCCCGAGGTGCACGTCGAGCAGGAAGCGCAGCGGCGCGCCCGGGACCGGCTGGGGGCGCACGACGGCCTCCACCTCGACCGTCTCGCCGGCCGACGGGATGTGCGAGGGGGCCACCGGGCGTCCGTCCACCAGCAGCCGCCCCGCCTCGGTCAGCGGCACGCCCAGCGACTCGACCACGTGGCCGAGCGAGGAGGCGCCGTCCGTGGCCACGGGCGTGCGGCCGGAGCGCCGGTCCGCCGAGACGAAGAGCCGCAGGCCGGGGGCGAAGCTGATCTGGATCTCCGGTCCGTTCACGCAGACAGGATGGCACCCGGCGCGCCCGGGCGGCCAGGCAATTCCCGACCCCGGCCTCACCCCGGCCCGGCCCGGCCTCACCCCGGCCCGGCCCGGCCGCCCACCGGCCTCGGGCCCGCCCTGGGAGTGCGGCCCAGCGCGCGGTACGGTCGCGCTATGAAGATCATCGACCTGGCGCCCGGTGACCCGCGCCTGGAGAGCGAGCTCCTGCCGGTCCTGCGCGAACTGCGCCCGCACCTCACGCCGGAACTCTTCCGCGACGTCTACGAGAACGGACACGCGCAGGGCCTGCGCTTCACCGCGGCGTTCACCGAAGAGGACCCGGACGACGCGGCGGACGGCGGGGCCGACGGGGCAGGGGGCGCCTGTGTCGGAGTGGCCGGGTGGCGGATCGTCATCAACACCAGCTCGGTGAAGCAGCTGTACGTGGACGATCTGGTGACCCGGGAGACCGCCCGCTCCACCGGTGTCGGCCATGCCCTGATCGCCCACCTGGAGGCGCACGCCCGCGCGGCCGGCGCTCACACGCTCGACCTGGACTCCGGCACCCACCGCACCGGAGCCCACCGCTTCTACCTGCGCGAGCGCTTCGACATCGTCGCCTTCCACTTCACCCGGAGGCTCAAGCCCCTGGAGCAGTGACCCCTTCCGCCGTGAGGTCGAGCCGCCAGGCGTTGCAGCGCATCGGCCGGCCCGGCGGGTACTCGAAGTCCCGCTCCCCGAGGAGCGTGAACCCGGCCTTGCGGCACACCGCGTTCGAGGCGCCGTTGTCCGTCGACGGGAAGGCGTACAGATGGCGGAACCGGCCCTCGGCGCGCGCCCGCTCCACCACCGCGCGCGTGGCGGCCGTCGCCACGCCCCGGCCCTGGAGGCCGGGCAGGACCGTCCACCCCGTCTCGTACACCGGCTCCCCCTCCCAGGCGGTCTCCCAGAAACCGATGCTGCCCGCGGCCGTGCCCTCCGGCAGCAGCACGATCCGGAACATGCTGCCCGGGCGGTCGGCGTCGGCGCTCAGCGCCTCGTACCGCCGCTGCCGCGCGAGCAGCTGCTCGTCGGTCTCCGGGCCGCCCAGATGGGCGGTCAACTCCGCCGAGTTGACCGCCTGGAGCAGGCCGAAGTCGTCCGCGGACCACGCCTCCAGCCGGACCGCCCCGCCGCCCGTCCCGCCGCCCGTCCCGCTGTCCGCCGCGTCGACCGCCGCGCTGCCCGTCGTCCTGTCGGTGTCCATGAGCGCACCCTAGGTCAGGGGTCTGACAACGCCCGGGCGTACGCGGTCGGCGGCACCCCGACCGTCGCCGTGAAGTCCCGTACGAGATGGGCCTGATCGCTGTAGCCCAGCTCGGCCGCCAGCAGGGCCCAGTCCGGCGGAGCGGCGGCGGAGCCGGACGCGGCGCGTTCCAGGGCCTCGTGGATGCGGTAGCGGAGGATGACCCACTTGGGCCCGACGCCCACATGGGAGGCGAACAGGCGCTGGAGCGAGCGCGCCGAGAGCCCGGCCGCACGCGCGAGGGCCGAGACCCGGCGCACGGTGCGGTCGCCGCGGACCAGGTCCACCAGGGCCATCGCCTCGTCGGCGGCCGGGTCCGTCGCGGGCCCGTGCGCCAGGAGGAACGCGTCGAGGGCCGCCACGCGCGCGTGGTCCTCGTCAGGACCGAGGACACCGGACGCGGCGCCGCGCCCGGCGTCCGGGAACGCCTCGGTCAGCGGGGCGGTCCGGCCCGTCCAGTGCGAGACCGGCCACGCGGGCGCGAACGGGCGGAAACCGCCGGGACGGAACTGCGCCCCGCAGACCCTGCCCCTGCCGGTCAGCTTCTTGGTGAAGAGGTCCAGGCCGATGCCGGAGACGACGGCGGAGTCCACGAATCCCCCCGACTCCCCGGAATCCCCGGACCCTTCCTCCCGCCCGAAGACCACGTTCACGGAGGGATGCGGGACGACATGGGACGCGTACGGCTCGGTCAGATCCCAGTCGATGAACCAGTAGTGCTCCAGATACGGGCGGAGCTCGGGTGCGGGCGCGTGGCGGCGGAAGCGGACGCGGGCGAGGAGTTCCGCCGCGTCGACGATCCCCCGGGTGTCGCGCCGCGGGCCCCCGCCGGGCGGGACGCCCCCCGAACCGGAACCTGAACCGGAACCCGAACCGGAACCCGAACCGGAACCGGAAACCGAGCCCGAACGGGAGCCTGGGGCGGGTGTCGTGGGCGCGGTCAGCGCAGCCGCCCGGAGCCGAAGGAGAGCCGGGAGACGACCTGGCCGAAGGCCCGTTCCTCAGCCTGGGTGAGGGCGACCGTCTCCTGGGGGTGCCAGACGCGCCCCAGTGGTCCTTTCGCCCCGCCCCGGCGGGCGCGCGCCCGCAGGCCGAGGGCCGCCCACACCGCCGCCGGGACGGCGAGCAGGCCGACGAGGGTGAGCACACGGGGGTCCGAGAACCGGCCGGGCAAGGTCATGGCTGACTCCAGGGCGCGGGACCGCACGGGGGCGGCGATTCCTACTGCTTTCTCCCGACCCGTTCAGTCAACACCACCCCGGGCTCTTTCGGCAGGGGGTGCCGGGGAGAGGAGTCCCGGGGCCCGGCGGAGGGCGGGCAGGCCCTCTTGTGCGGGTCGGTCCGGCGCTTCAAGGTGGGCGGGGAGAGGGAGCTTTCCGGCCGGGGAGGGAGCAGCCGCATGACGGACGCGAGGGGCACGGACGGGACGGGCACTACGGCCGATACGGAGGGCACGGACGGGACGGGCAGTACGGCCGATTCGCGAGGGAGGGGCGGGACGGGCGGGACGTCCGGTCCCGGCGGCTGGGAGTTCACGGACGACCGGGGGACGGCCCTGACGGCGGCGCGCCGGCCGGAACGGGTGGTGGCCTACGTACGGGCCGGGGCGGCCCTGCTCGACCTCGGGGTGCGGCCGGTCGCGGTCTACGGCTCCGGGCACGACGCCGATGTGCTCGACCCGGTCAAGGCGAGCGGTCTCGTGGCGGAGGGCGTGCCGTATCTGGGGCCCGGCCGGACGCTGGAGCGGAACCTCACCGAGGCGCGGACACGGGACCTGGGCGGCGTCGACCTGATCGTGGACGTGACGTACGACGGCAAGAGCCCGTACGCGGTGGACGAGGCGCTCGCCGAGCGGCTGGGAGTGCCGCTCGTCGCGCTCTCCGTCGGCAACGAGCTGCCGCTGGCCGCGATCGTCGACCGTTTCGGTGCGCTGGCCGGGGCGCTGGGTGCGACCGGTGTGCCGGGCGTGCCCGGTGGGAATGCCGGGCGGCTGGGTGACGCGGAGGCGGCGGTGCGGGCCGCGGCCGGGCGGACCGGGGTGAGCGTCCTCGCGCTGTCGGGCGCCGGTCCGGAGCAGGTGCACCTGGCGCGCCCGCACGCCTGGCCGGAGCTGGCCCGGCTCGCGGAGTTGGGCGTCCGGTTCGTCGACCCGGGGCCGGGTCCCGGCGCGAGCTGGCTGACCACCGACTGGGAGCACGCCGTCGGGCTCGGCCCGGACCTGGTGCTCTTCGACAGCCGGACCAACGCGGTGCCGCCGCACGCGGTGCCGGCGGGCGCGCGGTTGGCCCCCTGGAACCCGGAGACCCCGCCCAGCCCGGCTGCCTTCGCCCGGTTCTTCCAGGACCTGGCGGCGGCCCTCGAGGACGAGGGCCGGGAGGCGTAGCCCGTACGCCGACGGGGACCCGGGTTACGGCAGGCGCGCCCGCAGCGAGTTCGCGAACTCCTCCGCCCGGGCCAGCTGGTCGCGCAGTTCGGCGACGCGCTCGGCCGCGGCCCGCTCGTAGCCGCGGACCCGGGCGACGAGGGAGGCGCGGACGGCCGGGGCGAGCTCGCCGGGGGTGTCCGGGACGTCGGCGGCGAGACGGTCCACGGCGGCGAGGAGGTCACGGGTCTCGTCGAGCGTGAAGCCGAGCGGCTTCATCCGGCGGATCACCATCAGGCGCGCCACATCGGCGTCCGTGTAGAGCGGGAAGCCACCCTCGGAGGCCGCGGACGGGACGACGAGGCCGCTGTCCTCGTACTGGCGGATGGTGCGCAGGGACAGTTCCGTCCGTGCCGCGACCTCGCCGATCTGCAGGGGGCGCACCGTGCTGCTGCTCACCACAGGGGGTCCTTCCCTCGTACCGCACATCACATCCGATTTGTCCTCACTTCATCACTTATGAGGACCGGAAGGGCGGTGAAACGCCTGCGGAGGGCGGCGGGAATCGCGCTCCCGCCACACGAGGTGGTCGCTCACGGCCACACGAGGTGGTCGCTCACGGCCGCACGAGGCAGTCGCTCACGGCCACACGAGGCAGTACGGCTGGTGCCCCGCCTCGTGCAGGCGGTGGCTGAAGTCCTGCCATTCGTGCAGCAATTGGTACACGTTGAAGGCGTCCTGCGGGCCGCCGCGGTCGGGGACCGTGGACCAGATGAAGGCCGCGGCGCCGACCGACTCCTCGCCGATGCCGCGGAGCGGGTCGACCACGGTCATGGGCAGCTTCACCACGGCGTAGTCCGGGTGCAGGACGACCAGTTCCAGCGGGGGGACCTTGTGCAGGGGCATGCCCTGGATGCCGGTGAGGACCATCGCCGCTATGGTCTCCGGCTTGATCTTGGTGAACATGCCGCCCATGCCGAGCTCGTCGCCGCCGAGCTCCTCGGGGCGCATCGAGATCGGGACACGGGCCGCCGTCGCGCCGTCGGGCGCGCCGAAGTACTTGTACGTCACCCCCAACCGGCCACTCCCGCCACTCCCGCTGCTTCCGGCACTTTCCGCACTTCCGTCACTCGGACCGTTCGGGCTGTGGAGACCGCTGAGACCACTCAGACCGCCCAGGCCACTCAGGCCGTTCAGACCGCTCAAGCCGCTCGTGCTGCCCGGCGGCGGGCCTTCGACGGGGCCGGTCTCGCGGGCGCGGGCGCGGCGGGCCCGGGACCTGGCCACCCGGGAGGACTCGTCCTGGCCCGGCCGCTCCCCGGCCGGCGCGTCGGAAGCGGCACGGGTCTCGCCGGCACGGGTCTCGCCGGTCCGCGGGTCGGCGGCACGCGGGTCCGTGGGCCGGACGTCGGCGGCTCGCGGGTCGGCGGGCCGGGCGTCGGAAGCGGCACGGGAGTCGGCGACCCGGGGCTCCGGTGCGCGCGGCTCGGTCCGGGGGTCGGCCGGCTTCGGCTCGCCGCCCGTCCTCGGTTCGCCCGTCCTCGGCTCGTTCGCCCTCGGTTCTTCCGTCCTCCGGCGCCGGTGCCTCCCCCGCCGGACAGGCTCGGGACCCAGGTCGTCAGTCCCCTCGCCCGGTCCGCCACCGCGATGCATATCTCCACCCGACTGCTGTTCCAGACCGCACGTCCGCGCGTCCGACCGCGCGGTCCGATCATCGTGCCAGTGACCTCCCCCGCGATCGTGCGGTGAAACACCTGTCCGCAAGATCGCCGTGGCCTCTGACACCATGGATTCCGTGAGCCATCCCTATGACGCCCCAGTTTCGCAGACGCGGAGGACGAACGCCCTGGTGTAGTCCACAGGATGCCCACACCGTCCCCACCCGTCCCCGTCCTCGCCCCCACCCCTTCCCGTTTTCCCCGTCTTCCCCGTCCGCTTTCGTCCGCTCCTCCGTACCCGACGTCGTACTCGCAGGTCAGGATCACAGTGCCGTATTCATACGAAGCCCCAGTCTCACAGACGCTTTTCGACCGCGCCTCCCTTGTGACGCCCGGCGGCGTGAACTCTCCGGTGCGAGCCTTCCGGGCCGTGGGCGGTACGCCCCGGTTCATGGTGTCCGGTACCGGTCCGTATCTCACCGACGCGGACGGTCGCGAGTACGTCGACCTGGTCTGCTCCTGGGGGCCGATGATCCTCGGGCACGCGCACCCCGAGGTGACCGCGGCGGTGCAGGAGGCCGTGGCGCGCGGAACCTCCTTCGGCACGCCGGGTGAGGGCGAGGTCGCGCTCGCCGAGGAGATCGTCGCCCGGATCGAGCCGGTCGAGCAGGTGCGTCTGGTCTCCTCCGGCACCGAGGCGACGATGTCGGCGATCCGGCTCGCCCGCGGCTTCACCGGCCGCGCCAAGGTGATCAAGTTCGCCGGCTGCTACCACGGGCACGTGGACGCGCTGCTCGCCGCGGCCGGCTCCGGCGTGGCGACCTTCGGGCTTCCGGACACGCCCGGCGTGACGGGCGCTCAGGCCGGCGACACCATCGTGCTGCCGTACAACGACCTCCAGGCGGTGCAGGAGGCGTTCCACCGCTACCCGGGCGAGATCGCCTGCGTGATCACCGAGGCCTCGCCGGGCAACATGGGCGTCGTCCCGCCGCTGCCGGGCTTCAACCAGGGTCTGAAGGACGCCTGCGCGAAGAACGGGGCGCTCTTCATCTCCGACGAGGTGATGACCGGTTTCCGCACCTCGCGGGCCGGCTGGTACGGCATCGACGGAGTGAAGCCGGACCTGATGACCTTCGGCAAGGTCATGGGCGGCGGCTTCCCGGCCGCGGCCTTCGGCGGCCGCGCCGACGTGATGGGCCACCTCGCCCCGGCCGGCCCGGTCTACCAGGCGGGCACCCTGTCCGGGAACCCGGTGGCCACCGCCGCCGGGCTCGCGCAGCTGCGGCTGCTCGACGAGGCCGCGTACGACAGGGTGAACGCCGTGTCGAAGGAGATCCAGGGCCTGGTCACCGAGGCGCTGGCCAAGGAGGGCGTGGCCCACCGGCTGCAGACCGCGTCCAACATGTTCTCGGTCTTCTTCACCTCCACCGAGGTGCGCGACTACGAGGACGCCAAGAAGCAGGAGGCGTTCCGCTTCAACGCCTTCTTCCACTCGATGCTGGCGGACGGCGTCTACCTGCCGCCGTCGGCCTTCGAGTCCTGGTTCGTGTCGGCCGCGCACGACGAGCGGGCCGTGGAGCGGATCGCCGCCGCCCTGCCGGCCGCCGCCCGCGCCGCCGCGGAGGCGACGGCATGAGCGAGAACGCCACGGGGAGCGGGGCGGGCGGGGCGGGCGACATCACCGTCGTCCACCTGATGCGGCACGGCGAGGTGCACAACCCGGACGGCATCCTCTACGGCCGCCGCTCCGGCTACCACCTGTCGGAGCTGGGCCGGCAGATGGCCGACCGGGTCGCCGAGCACCTGGCGGGCCGGGACATCACCCGGGTCGTCGCCTCCCCGCTGGAGCGGGCGCAGGAGACGGCGGCGCCGATCGCCAAGACCCACGGCCTGGACCTGGTCACCGACGAGCGGCTCATCGAGGCGGGCAACGTCTTCGAGGGCAAGACCTTCGGCGTCGGTGACGGGGCGCTGCGCAGGCCGGGCAACTGGAAGCACCTCACCAACCCGTTCCGGCCGTCCTGGGGCGAGCCGTACATCGAGCAGGTGGTGCGGATGATGGCCGCGCTGGACGCGGCGAAGGACGCGGCCCGCGGCCACGAGGCGGTGTGCGTGAGCCACCAGCTGCCGATCTGGATCGTGCGCAGCTTCGTGGAGAAGCGCCGGCTGTGGCACGACCCGCGGCGCCGGCAGTGCACGCTGGCCTCGCTGACCACGTTCACGTACCAGGGCGACAGGATCGTGTCGGTCGGCTACAGCGAGCCGGCCCTGGATCTCGTGCCGGTGCATCTGCGGGCGGGCGCCAAGCCGGTCAAGGGCAGGGCGAAGGCCTTCGGGGCGTAGGCGCGCCCGCTCGGCGAGGCGGAGGCGCCGGATCCGGTCCGGGGCGTAGACGCCGGGCCCGGACCGGGAGTAGAAGACCCTCAGGGGCGGTCGGACGATCGTGAGTCGTCCGGCCGCCCCTTGAAATTTCTGTGCGATTTCCGGGAACCTCCGTGTTCCTCCCCGCATCTCACTCATTGTCGGTTTGGATGACGTTCGGGTCATGTGTCAGCGCGAATGGGGATGTCATGCGCGGGATCAATCGAAGGAGCCTGCTCGGGGCGGGAGTCGGCGCCGCCGCGGCCCTCGGACTGGCCGCCTGCGACGGTGGCGGCCAGGACACGGCGGGACCTTCCGGACCCGGCAAGGGCGGTGACGCCACGGGCCGCCCGACCGCCCCCGCCACCCCCACCCAGGACGAGGGCCGGCCGATCGGCGACGGGTCCACCGCCGACACCGGCAAGCAGCCGAACCAGCCCGACGCCCCCGTGCCGCTCGAACCCGGCCAGACCCCGCCGCAGTTCGTGATCTTCTCCTGGGACGGCGCCGGCGAGGTCGGCAACGGTCTCTTCCCGCGCTTCCTCGAACTCGCCAAGAACCACGACGCGGCGATGACTTTCTTCCTCTCCGGCATCTATCTCCTGCCGGAGTCGAAGAAGCACCTCTACCGCCCGCCGAACAACCGGGTCGGCGCCTCCGACATCGGCTACCTCACCGACGACCACATCAAGGACACCCTGAAGTACGTCCGCCAGGCCTGGCTCGACGGCCACGAGATCGGCACGCACTTCAACGGCCACTTCTGCGGCGGCTCCGGCTCCGTGGCCCACTGGACGCCCGCCGACTGGCAGAACGAGATCGACCAGGCCGTCGGCTTCGTCACGAAGTGGAAGACGCACAGCGGCTGGACCGACCTCGACCCGCTGCCCTTCGACTACACCAAGGAGCTCGTCGGCGGCCGCACCCCCTGCCTGCTCGGCCAGGACAAGCTGCTGCCCACCGCCAAGCGCCTCGGCTGGCGCTACGACGCCAGCTCGCCCGGCGGCCGCCAGACCTGGCCGGTCAAGCGCCAGGGCATCTGGGACCTGCCGCTGCAGGCCGTGCCCTTCCCCGGCCGCTCCTTCGAGGTCCTGTCGATGGACTACAACATGCTCGCCAACCAGTCGAAGAACTCGACCAAGGGCATGCCCTCGCGCTATCCCGGCTGGCGCAAGCAGGCCACCGAGGCCTACCTGGCCGGCTTCCGGCGCGCGTACGAGTCCAACCGCGCCCCCTTCTACATCGGCAACCACTTCGAGCAGTGGAACGGCGGCATCTACATGGACGCCGTCGAGGAGGCCCTCAAGGGCATGGCCGGCAAGAAGGACGTCCGCCTCGTCTCCTTCCGCCAGTTCGTGGACTGGCTGGACGTCCAGGACCCGAAGATCCTCGCCAGGCTCCGTACGCTCGGGGTCGGCGAGTCCCCGGCGGGCGGCTGGAACGCCTTCCTGCGCCCGGCCTGACCCCCGTGCCCGGGCACCGGAGTCCCCACGTCGGCTTAACCGATCTTGACAAGGGGCGTTACGGGCACGTAGGGGGGTGCCCAAGATCGGCGAAACGCCCATGCGAAACTTTTCACATGAGTCCTAGCCGCGCACCCCGCCGCGCCCTGCTCACGGCCGGAACCCTGGCCGCCGCGCTCGCGCTGACCGCCTGCAGCTCCGACTCCAAGGGCAAGTCGGGCGGCGGCGGCGACACCAACTTCGTGACCAACACGGGCGGTATCGCCACCGTCGCCAAGGGCGAACGCCACGCCACGAAGAAGATCGCCGGCGAGACCCTCGACGGCAAGCAGTTCGACGTTGCCGGCCTCAAGGGCAAGGTCGTCGTCCTCAACGTCTGGGGCTCCTGGTGCAGCCCCTGCCGGGCCGAGGCGCCGCACTTCGCGAAGGTCTCCAAGGAGTACAAGGCCAAGGGCGTCGAGTTCGTCGGCCTCAACACCCGCGACTTCAAGAAGCAGGACGCGATCAACTTCGAGGCGGACTACGGCGTCACGTACCCGAGCCTCTACGACCCCGCCGGCAAGATCATCCTTCAGGGCTTCCCCAAGGGCTCCCTGCCGCCCCAGGCCATCCCCTCCACCATCGTCCTCGACAAGGACGGCAAGATCGCCGCGCGCTCCCTCATGGCCCTCGACGAGGCCAAGCTGAAGTCCATGATCGACCCGCTCCTCGCGGAGAAGTGACGTGAACGAGACGGTCTTCAGCGGAGCACTCCTGCTCGCCCTGCCCATCGCCGTGCTCGGAGGACTCGTCTCCTTCTTCTCCCCGTGCGTCCTGCCCCTGGTCCCCGGCTACCTCAGCTACGTGACCGGCGTCACCGGCACCGACCTCGCCGAGGCCCGGCGCGGCCGGATGGCCGCCGGGGCCGGACTGTTCGTGCTCGGCTTCTCCGCCGTGTTCGTCTCCGGCGGCGCCCTGTTCGGCTACTTCGGCTGGACCCTCCAGGAGCACCGGGAGGTCCTGACCACCGTCCTCGGCATCCTCATGATCGCCATGGGCGTCTTCTTCCTCGGCCTGATGCCCTGGTTCACCCAGCGCGAGTTCCGCTTCCACAGGAAGCCCGTCACCGGCCTGGTCGGCGCGCCCGTGCTCGGCGCGCTCTTCGGCATCGGCTGGACCCCGTGCATCGGCCCCACCCTCGCCTCCGTGCAGGCGCTCGCCGCCGAGCAGGCCAGCGCCGGCCGCGGCGCGCTGCTCACCTTCGCGTACTGTCTCGGCCTCGGGCTGCCGTTCGTGCTCACCGCCGTCGCCTTCCGCAAGGCGCTCGGCGCGTTCGCCTGGGTGAAGAAGCACTACGCGTGGGTGATGCGGATCGGCGGCGGGATGATGATCCTCACCGGCGTTCTGCTCCTCACAGGTGCGTGGGACAGCATGGTGTCCACGATGCAGGGCTGGTCCAGCGGTTTCACGGTGGGGATCTGAGAGTTGTCGAGATGAGCAAGACGGAAACTGACACGCACGACATCGGCGAGGCCGGCGCGCAGCTGTCCACCGCGCCGCGCGAAGACACCCCCGACGGCGGCGGCAGCGGCATCGGCGGGCCCACCCTCGGCCCGATCGGCTGGATCCGCTGGTTCTGGCGGCAGCTGACCTCCATGAGGGTCGCCCTGATCCTGCTGTTCCTGCTCTCCCTCGGCGCGATCCCCGGCTCGCTCATCCCGCAGACCAGCGCGGACGAGCTGAAGGTGCAGCAGTTCAAGGACGCCCACGAGACCCTCACGCCGATCTACGAGAAGCTCCAGCTCTTCGACGTCTACGGCTCGGTGTGGTTCTCCGCGATCTACATCCTGCTGTTCGTCTCGCTCATCGGCTGCATCGTGCCCCGCACCTGGCAGTTCGTCGGCCAGCTCCGCGGCCGCCCGCCGGCCGCCCCGAGGCGGCTCACCCGGCTGCCCGCGTACACCACCTGGCGCACAAGGACCGAGCCCGAGCAGGTCCGCGAGGTGGCGCTCGCGATGCTCAAGGGCCGCCGCTTCCGCGCCCACGTCACCGGTGACGCCGTCGCCGCCGAGAAGGGCTATCTCCGCGAGACCGGGAACCTGCTCTTCCACGTCGCGCTGATCGTCATCCTCGTGGCCTTCGCCGTCGGCCAGGTCTACAAGTCCGAGGGCGGCAAGCTGATCGTCGAGGGCGACGGCTTCTCCAACACGCTCACCCAGTACGACGACTTCAAGTCCGGCTCCCAGTTCTCCACCGACGAGCTGGCCCCGTTCAGCTTCAGCCTGGACAGCTTCACCGGCACGTACGAGAAGAACGGCCCCCAGCGCGGCACCCCCCGCACCTTCGAGGCGGCCGTCACCTACTCCGAGAACGGCGGCCCGGACAAGAAGGCCGTCATCCGCGTCAACGAGCCGCTCCAGGTCGGCGGCTCCAAGGTCTATCTGATCGCCCACGGTTACGCGCCGGTCGTCACCGTGCGCGACGGCCGCGGCAAGGTGGTCAGCAGCGGCCCCGTACCGCTGCTGCCGATCGACAACAACATCACCTCGACCGGCGCGCTCAAGGTGATGGACGGCTACCGCGACAGGAACGGCAAGAAGGAGCAGCTGGGCTTCCAGGCGTTCTTCGTGCCGACCTTCGCGGGCGCGGGCAAGGGCACGATGTTCTCCCAGTTCCCCGCCCTCGACTTCCCCGTCCTGGCGCTCACCGGCTACCACGGCGACCTGCGCGTCGACTCCGGTCTGCCGCAGAACGTGTACCAGCTCGACACCTCGAAGATGAAGCAGTTCGCCGTCGAGGGCGGCACCGGCAAGGCCAACCGGCTCCTGCCGGGCGAGACCATGACACTGCCGAACGGCGCCGGCTCGGTCACCTTCGAGAAGGAGATCAAGGAGTGGGCGAGCTTCCAGATCTCCCAGCAGCCCGGCAACGGACTCGCCCTCGCGGGCGCGATCGCCGCCATCGCCGGACTCGCCGCCTCGCTGTTCATCCAGCGGCGCCGGATCTGGGTGCGGGCCGTGAAGGGAGCCGACGGCGTCACCGTCGTCGAGATGGCGGGCCTCGGCCGGAGCGAGTCCGCCCGGCTGCCCGAGGAGCTGGCCGAGCTCGCGGTCACGCTCCACACCGAGGCGCCGACCGCGCCGGAACCCGCAGAAGAACCTGCCGAAGAGTCCGAAGGGGCTGAGAAGTGATCCTCGCCGCCGCGACCAACGAGAGCCTGGCGCAGATGAGCAACACGCTCATCTACTCGTCGATGGCCGTCTACACACTGGCCTTTTTCGCCCACATCGCCGAGTGGGTGCTCGGCAGCCGCAGCAAGGTCGGCCGCACCGCCGCCGCGCTCACGCAGCCGACGACCGCCGCGGCCCCGGCCGTGACCGTGCGGGGCAAGACGGCCGGCGGCGGCACCGCCGTCCTCGACAAGCCCCAGGTCGTCACCCGCTCGGCCGCCGGTGCCCGGGACGTCCCGGACGGCCCCGGCGCGGCCGGCGGCACCGTCAAGGGCGACCTGTACGGGCGCATCGCCGTCTCGCTGACCGCGCTCGCCTTCCTCGTCGAGGCGTCCGGCGTCGTCACCCGCGCACTGTCCGTGCAGCGCGCCCCCTGGGGCAACATGTACGAGTTCTCCACCACCTTCTCCACGGTGGCGGTCGGCGTGTACCTCGGCTTCCTGCTCTTCAAGAAGAACGTCCGCTGGATCGGTCTGCCGCTGGTGACGACCGTCCTGCTCGACCTCGGCGTGGCCACCACCTGGCTCTACACCGACAGCGACCAGCTGGTCCCCGCCCTGCACTCGTACTGGCTGTGGATCCACGTCTCCACCGCCATCTTCTGCGGCGCCGTCCTCTACCTGGGCGCCGTCGCCACCCTGCTGTACCTGTTCCGGGACGCGTACGAGAACAAGCTCGCGTCCGGCGGCGAGCCGGGCTCCTTCGCCCGCTCCGTCCTGGAGCGGCTGCCCGCCGCCGCCACCCTCGACAAGTTCGCCTACCGGGTCAACGCGGCGATCTTCCCGCTGTGGACCTTCACGATCATCGCGGGCGCGATCTGGGCCGGCGACGCGTGGGGCCGCTACTGGGGCTGGGACGCCAAGGAGGTCTGGTCCTTCATCACCTGGGTCGGTTACGCCGCGTACCTGCACGCGCGGGCCACGGCCGGCTGGAAGGGCCGCAAGGCCGCGTACATCGCGCTCATCGCCTTCGGCTGCTTCCTCTTCAACTACTACGGCGTGAACATCTTCGTGAGCAGCAAGCACTCCTACGCCGGAGTGTGAGCCGGGAGCCCCGGCGGCGGGGGCCTGCCGGCGGCGGGGCGCTCCCGGCGGCTCGCGTTGGCACGGCGCGGGCCCCCGGGCCACGCTGGAGGTATGCACGCCGGAGGCACGAGCGAGATACCCCGGGGCAGGTGCGAGACCCACGACGGCGACGCGCACCTGCTGCGGTTCGTGGTCGAGCTGCCGCACCCGATGGCGCGCGTGTGGGCCGCCGTCGCCACGCCCGAGGGCCTGCGGCGGTGGCTGTGCGCCGCCGACCCGCTGGAGCCGCGCCTGGGCGGGCGGGTCACCCTGCGCTGGTTCGACAGCGACACCGTCGTCTCGGGGCGGGTGACCGCCTGGGACCCCGAGTACGTGGCCGAGTACACGGTCGATCCGCCGCACGGCCGGATCCGGTTCCACCTGGAACCGGGCCGCCCGGACGTCGCCGGGTCGACCGTGCTGCGTTTCACGGCCGAGTTCCGCGGGACGCGGGAGGCCAGGCTGGACATGCTGGCGGGCTGGCACGAGCACCTGGAACGGCTGCGGGACGCGCTGGACGGGCGGCCGACGGACTGGCTCGACTGGTCCGCCGACCGCCGGCGGGAGCTGCGGGAGCGGTACGCGCGCGACGAGGCGCCCTGGCCGAAGTGGGTGCCGTAGGGGCAGCGCGGGTGTACGAGGCCCCGCCCTGAGCCTGCCCGGTCAGCCCTGCTTCGGCGGCCGGCGGGTGTAAGAGGCCCCGCCCCGTACGTGCCCGCTCAGCCCCGCTTCGGCGGCAGGCAGCTCGCCGTCGGCGGGTCGCCCTCCGGCCAGGCCAGGGCGACGAAGCGCTGCTTGCCGTCCTGGGTCAGCTCCACGATCGGCACCGCCTTGTTGTACGGGTTGCCGAAGTTGTCCAGGCAGATCCAGCCGCTCGCGCCCTGCACCCGCAGGGAGCCCTTGACCTGCGGCCACTGGGTGGCGACGTCCGCGAGCTCGGGGTGGGCCGCGCCGGCCGGGGTGGCCTGGCGGATCGCGTGGACGGCGGTCGCCATCGCGTCGTACGCGACGATCGCCTGCCCGTCGGCGAGCGCGATCGGCCGCGTGGAGGCGCGGGCGATGTCGGTGACGAAGGTTTCGTACGCGACCGTCGAACCGCCCGTCGCCGGGACCGGCCGCCCGGGGGCGGGGCGCCAGGCGTCGGGGTGGGCGAGGGAGGCGTAGCGGACGGTCAGCCGGGCCTTGAGGGCCTTGCGGTTGAGCTTGCGGTCGGCGCCCAGGTAGGAGCCCTCGTCGCCGGTGAGGACCGTGAAGTGCCGTTCGACGCAGCCGCGGGCGCCCAGCGCGTTGATGAACTGGCGCAGCTGGGTGTGGCGGCCGGCGAAGAAGACCGTTTCCGCGCGGGTGTCGCAGAGGAGGTGGGTGATCTGCTTGAACGTGTTGGCGGTGGTGCCCTCCTCGGTGGGGTCGGGCGGCGAGGTGAACAGCTGCGGCTCGTAGGGGGCGCCCTTGAGGGAGGTGGCGAAGGCCGACTTGAGGGTGTCGGTGTAGTGGTCGCCGGTGCGGGTGTCCTGGACGAGGATGGCCTTGGCGGCGTCGACCTCGCCGAAGTGCGCGAGGGCCTTGGCCTCGTCGCCGTTGGTGGGGGAGACGCGGGCGAGGCCGGGGAAGCGGTTGTGGCCGGGGCCGGGACCGTTGGCGATGTCGTCGGCGGTGATGGTGGTGCCGACGACGGCGATGCCCGCGCCGGTGAGGGCGGCGACGGCCTGCCGCACCTCCGCGGAGGAGGTGGCGACGCCGGTGACGGCGCGCAGCCGCTGCGGGGCGGCGGTCATCGTCTTCAGCTGCTCGACGGTGGTCTTCCAGTGGGCGTTGCCCTTGCCGGTGTTGGCGAGGACGAGCCGGATCCTGGGCATCTCGCTGTTGGACTCGTGGTTGGCCCGGTACTGGCGGGCGTAGGCGCCCTGCAGCTCGTGCAGGACCTTGACCCGCATGCCGGGGTCGGTCGAGGTGAGCGGCAGGAGGACGGCGACGGTGGCGTACTCGTCCGCCTTGAGGGTGGCGTTCTCGCGGCCGATGAGCCCGGCGATCTCGGCGAGTTCGGGGACGCCGAAGGCGTAGCCGTCGCCGTTGACGCCGACGCACTCGGCGGAGCCGGCCGGGCGCTCGACGCCGGGCGCGCAGGAACGGTCCTCCGGTGTGGTCCAGGTCTTGATGCCGTAGCCCAGCGGCACGCCGATCACGACGAGGGCGATCAGGGCGGCGAAGAACTTCCGCCTCGGGGTGTAGAGCAAGCGGTGGATGCTGTCGCGCAGCCGGTTGGCCATCGGCTCAGACTCCGTCCTCGTGGTCGCGGCCCGGCGGCAGCGAGGGCCGGCGCCAGGCGTGGATGTCCCTCGGCCAGTGGGTGGCCGCGTCCCACAGGGGGCTGTTGCCCGTCAGGTGGCGGCCGGAGAGCTGGCGCAGCTCGTGGGCCAGCTTCTCGGTCACCTCGCCGTCGGGCAGGGCGAGTGGATCGGTGAGCAGCCATACGGCGTGCAGCAGGCGCCGTACGGACAGGTGGAGGGCGATCGCCTCGGCGTCGAGCCCGTCGGGCAGGTCGGACGCGTGCCGGCCGAGGGCGACGGCCCGGCGCGGGTCGGGGCCGCCGTCGCCGTGCGGGTCGCGGGGGTAGGGGGCGGAGGCGATGAACCGGAGCCGGCCGAGCCAGCCCACCACGTCGGGCTCGGGGAAGGTGGTCCGCAGATGGGTCACGGCGTCCTCGACGCGGCCCAGGGCCAGTTCGTGGTGCAGCCTGTACGGGATGTTCGCGGTCTGCTCGTAGTGCCGGTGCAGGGTCTCGTGGACGGCGCGCCAGGCGGCGTGGCGCGGGTGGTCGGCGTCCCCGAAGCGCAGCCGGTGCAGCAGCAGGGCGCGCAGCAGCGGGTCGGCGACGAAGTGCTCGGGGCCCTCGGGCCAGTCCTCGGCGCGCAGCTCGTCGCGGACGAGCAGGGCCATGTCGCCGTCGCGGGACTCGGTGTGCAGGCGGGTGCGGGCGAGCAGCCGGGCCGACTCCTCGTCGTGGGCGGCGGCCAGGACGGTGAAGGGCTCCAGGCGGGGCTGCGGGAGCAGGGTGCCGAGCAGGGCGGGGGCGACGGGCACGGGCCGGGAGTCCTCGCGGAGCTCCACGGTCAGGTCGAGCAGGGCACCGGGGGTGAGGGTGGGCCGGGCGGGGCGCGGGGCCTCGGCGGCGGCCTGCGCGAGGAGCATCACGCCGAGCGGGCGGCCGCCGGTGAGCCGGTGGACGCCGCGGGCGAGATCGGCGGGGGTGCGGCCGGAGGGGTCGAGGCGGTCGAAGGCGGCCTGGGTCTGGGCGGGGGAGAGCGGGGTGAGCTCGACGGCGAGGATGCCGGAGGTGACGTCCGCGCCGCGCGGGGCGGGCGCCCGGTGGGCGGTCTCGGGCAGCCGCAGCCGGTGGGCGTGGCGCAGGCCCTCGTGTTCGCGGACGCGGGAGGTGGCGAGGACCACGACCTTGTCGCGCCGGCCGTCGTGGCGGGCGCGCAGGATCGGTTCGACGAGGCGGCGGCCCAGCTCGCCGTGGGCGTTGTCCAGGAGCAGGACGGGCCGGCCGCGGCGGGTGCCGACCCGGGTGATGCCCTTGTAGGCCTGGCCGAGGTCCTCCAGGAGCGCGCCGACGAGGAAGTCCTCGGCCTCCTGGCGGCGCCGGCCGCCCTGCTCGAAGTCGACGGCGAGCTGCTGGAGTCCGGCCTTGCCGCGGCCGCCGGCGTTGCGGTAGCTGCCGTAGAAGCCCTCGGAGCGCTGCTGGACCCGGCCGAAGACCTCTTCGAGGACGGTCTCGACGGTGGCCTCGGCGAGCAGCCCGGCGAGCGGCGCGGTGGTCTCCGCGAAGGAGGCGGCGAGCTTGCTCAGCACCTTGGTGACCCAGTTGGTGGCGGCGCCCTTGGTGGCGTCGACGGTGGACAGCACCGGGCCGAGCCGCTGGAGGTCGCGCTGGGCCCGCTCGTCGTCCTCCTGGGTCCAGCCGATGGAGGCGACGGCGACCAGACCGAGCGAGAGCCGCGGGAACTGCACGGGCTTCGCGCCGGTCACCCGTGGCGACAGCTGCACGGCGAGTTCGGAGAGGGCGCCGGTGACCTCGGTCCAGCCGGGCCCGTGGTCGGCGGGCGGCTCGATGTGCGCGCAGTCGAGCAGCGCGAGCGGGGTGGCGCCCTTGTAGGTGTTGCGGAGCTGCTTGAGCAGGGCGGTCTTGCCGAGCCCGCGCCCGCCGGTGAAGACGACGACCGGCGGGTCGTCGCCGTGCTCGTACGGCACGCGGGCCAGGCCCTCGCCGCCGAGCCCGATCAGTCGCGCGGCGAGCCCCGTGCGGTGGAGCACCGCCTCGCGGCCGTACAGGACTCTTTCCACCCGCTACCCCCCGCATCCCACCAGACGTGCCCCGTCACATCCTCAAGAACGGATTATCGACGGGGAGTTGGGCTTCGGCCAGGCTTTTGGGAAGGCAGTGGCAAGTCGGGCGGCTACCCGGCGGTGATCGCGGCGAGCCGCTCCCGCAGATAGGCGTGGGACTCGACGCCGTCGACCGTGGTCCCGGGGTCGCACTCGTAGAAGTAGACCAGCGACATCAGCTCCTCGGCGGGCGCGTCGGCCGGGGGCGGCAGGACCCGGTGGCGGCCCGAGCGCCAGCGGCCGCCGGTCCAGCCGGCCATCAGGTCGCCGATGTTGACGGTGAAGGACTCCGGGTCGTACGGGGCGTCCTGCCAGCCGTGCGCGTCCGTGTGGACCTGGAGGCCGCCCCTGCCCGCCTGCCGGTCGAGGATCGTGACGGTGCCGAAGTCGGTGTGCGGGCCGATGCGGAACTGGCCCGGCGCCGGGTCGCCGACCCGCTCCCGGCCCGGGTACCAGTTGATGTTGAAGCCGAAGGTGGGGTGCCCGGTGTGCCGGGTGAAGAAGTCCGCCTCCTCGCCGAGCGCCCGGCCCAGCACATCCAGGACCCGGTCCGACAGCGTCCGCATCAGGCCCAGGTACTCCTCGACGAGCGGGCGCAGCTCCGGCACCTCGGCGGGCCAGGTGTTCGGCAGGAACCACTCGGCGTCCACGGCCGCATCCCCGGTGGGCTCCTCCGCCGCGAAGGACAGGGACTCCTTCAGGTCGGGCGGGGTGGCGGTGCCCTCCGCGTAGCCGTTGGCCTCCGCCCCGGGACCGAGCCAGCCGCGCCCGCCGACCTTCACGGCGTACCGCTCCTTCACGGCGGCGGGCAGGAGGAAGAAGGACCGGGCGCTCTTGCGGATCTCGGCCCGCAGTGCGGGGGAGACCCCGTGCCCGGTGACCAGCAGGAAGCCGGCCTGCCGCAGGGCGCGGTCGACGGCGGGCAGCTGTCCGCCCGGGTCCCGGCGCAGGTCGATCGTCGGAAGGCTCGCCTCAGTCATCGCCGATGTCCTCGTTCCACAGCGCCGGGTGTTCCCGTACGAAGTCCCGCATCAGCGCGGCGCACTCCGGATCGTCGAGCACCAGCACCTCGACCCCGTGCGCGGCCAGCCAGTCGTGCCCGCCGCGGAAGGTGCGGGCCTCGCCGACCACCACCCGCGAGATGCCGAACTGGCGCACCAGGCCCGAGCAGTACCAGCACGGGGACAGGGTCGTCACCATCGTCGTCCCCCGGTACGAGCGCTGCCGCCCGGCCGCCCGGAACGCCTCCGTCTCCGCGTGCGCCGACGGGTCCCCGCCCTGCACCCGCCGGTTGCGCCCCCGCCCGAGCAGGCCCCCGTCGGCCCCGTACAACGCGGCGCCGATCGGAATCCCGCCTTCGGCGAGCCCGGCCCGCGCCTCGTCGAGGGCGATGCGGAGCAGGTGGCGGGCGTGGGAGTCGTCCATGGGGGGACTGTTCCCCGGCGGGGGGCCGGGATCACGCCTGAGGAAAAGACCGGGGGTGCGGAGCCCTGTCCACGGACGGGAAGATCAGGACGAGCGTGGGCGCAGGGCCCTCGTGATGTGGAGCTCCAGAGGGCTCCGCAGCGTGTCGAGCGGCGCCGTGGACGACGCCTTGGGGCCGCACTCCGCCGGGTCCGCGTGCCAGTACGCGGGGATGTGGGCGCCGCTCCCGGCATCGTCGCCGATCGGCAGGGAGGCGCCGTGGATCGGCAGGTGACAGTAGGCGCACCGCTTCGGCATCTCGCCCATCGCGGGTCCTCCGTTCAGGGCGGTTCCTCGGTGAAGACGTGCATCGGCCATGACGAGCAACGTAGGGAGGGCGCGTCGGCGCGGGCCAGGTGATGTTCTCGGATGTTCGCGTGCTCTGGCCGGATGTTCTCCTGTGGTCTCACAGGAGGGTGGGCAGACTGTGGATCAGTGCTGCCGGTGCGGTGAATGCTGTGGGTGCCACGCCGACACCGAAGGAGACGACATGGCGCGACGACTGCGGTTCAACGGAACGGACAGCAAGAACGGTGGATGCCCTGCCCTCCACGAGGACCTGGGCTCGGGGGAGATCATCGTCCAGGGGACGCCGGTGACCGACCCCGATGACCTCGCCCAGCTGCAGCACTTCGGCCCCGGTGACGCAGCCGTCACCGTACCGCGTGAACTCCTCGTCAACCACGGCCCCAAAGCGATGGAGCGCGTACCCAAGATCATCACTCTGGACGAGTTCGGTCAGCTGTTCCACCACTTCGAGCACTCCGCATGGCACTTGGAGACCCGCCGCGGCTACGCGTCCGATCGCGAGGACCCGGGGTTCGCAGAGTTCTTGAGGACGGGGACCGCGCCTATGGACATCGACAGCGAGTGGTGCACGAACATCCGTCGGCAGACCGAGTCGGGCAAGTACGTAGGCCGCGTACGCGTGGTCGACGATCCGCCGACCACGGGACAGCTGTTCCTCCTCAGCTACGCACGGTGCAACGCCGCCACAGGCGAGGACGTGCGGAACCTGTGGCGCGAGGAGGCCGAGCGCGCACACCTGCCCGAGGGGGACTTCTGGATCTTCGACAGCCGCCTGGTGGCCGTTCTCCGCTTCGACGACGAGGACGTGTTCCACGACGTCGAGGTCATCACGGAGCCCGCCGAGGTGCTGAGGTACTGCCAGGTCCGCGACGCCGCGGTGCACGCGTCCGTGCCGTACGACGAGTTCGCCACCCGACTCCGCGCGAAAGGCCAGTGACCGTCACCAGTGAGCACGGACTACCAGCAGGCACGGGAGGTTTTGGGCGCGCGTCTACGGGAGCTGCGCTTCGCCGCGCCCAATGGCCGGCTCACTGGTACGCAGCTTGCCGAGCGGCTCGGTTGGCCGCACTCGAAGGTGTACAAGCTGGAGGGCGGACGGCAGACGGCGACCAGCGACGATCTCCGCGCGTGGGCGGGCGCCGTCGGCAGGCCCGAGGTCTTCGAAGAACTCGACGCCAGGCTCCGTGGGTTCGAGTCCCACATCCGATCCTGGCGGCGCCAGCTCGCCGCCGGTCACCGTCCCGTGCAGGACGGCTGGAACGCGGCTGTCGCCCAGGCACACACCATCCACGTGTGGGAAGAGGCCGTCATCCCGGGCATGCTCCAGACCGCCGACTACGCGCGGCACGTCTTCCTGCGGTACGCCGACCTTCAGGGCACCGCGCGAGACACCGACGAGGCGGTGCGAGCGCGTATGAAGCGGCAGAACTGGCTGTACGAGAGTGGTCGGCACTTCCATGCGCTCGTGTGGGAGGCCGCGTTGTACGCCCGGGTATGTCCGCCGTCCGTGCTGGTCAGCCAGCTGGATCGGCTCACCGGAGTCATCGGCATGGACACCGTGCAGCTGGGGATCGTACCGCTCGGTGCGTCTCTCAAGGTTCCCGCCGCGAACGGTTTCTGGGTCCTCGACGAGCGGCTGGTGATCGCCGAGGACTGGCATGCCGAGCTGTGGCTCGATGACGGTGATTCCGTGGCCACGTACCTGAGGGTCTGGCGCATGCTCAAGGAGTCGGCGGTGTTCGGAGCGGACGCCCAGAACGTGATCAGCGGCATTCGCCGCTCGATGCGTCCCGGGGACTGACCGGGAGCTATTCCTTCCCGGCGTTGAGGGGCGTGACGTACGAGCCCTTGCCGCGAACGGTGATCACGAGCCCACGGTCCCGGAGCTCCTGCGTGGCGCGCCGGGCCGTGAGGCGGGCCACGCCGTACTCCTCGGCAAGGCGGTTCTCGGACGGGATCGGGCGGTCGGGGGCGAGGGCGCCCGAGGCGATCTGCTTGCTGATGATCTCGGCCAGCTGGATGTAGAGCGGGGTGGCGCTCTGCGGGTCCAGGGGCGCACTCGGTGAGGACGTTTCGCTCATGTGTCCAACGTAGAGCGATGCACACTGACACGATCGAGTGGATCCCTCTGTACTTGTATACAGAGGACTACATGGCGGTCTACGTTTTTCGGAACAGCACAGACCCCGGCGAGGTGGCTAGACCTCCCGGGGCATGGCCACCAACTACAACGGAGTTGATGACGTGCGGAACCCTATCGCGCACCTACTGATGTGGCTGCTCATTCTGACCCTCCCACCGACCGGCAGGCACCGGCCCCGACCGGTCGCTCGGCCTCGCCCCATGGCGGCACCGAACCCCACGCCCCGCCCCCGCGTCCCCGCCCCGCGGTCCCCCTACGCCCGGGAGCAGGCGCTGCTCCTCGACGGCGCCCGTTCGCCGTTGGAGCGCCCCTACCTGGCAGCCGCCTCCGCGCGAGCGGAGCAGCGCAGGCGGCGGCGGGCGTTGTGGCTCGCGACGGTCGGGGTGGATGTCGACCGCCGGAACATCCACGCCGGGGCCGCCCGATGAGCCGCTGCGGGGCCCGGCGGCCCGTGGTCGCCGTCGTGGAGGTGATGCGGGCGGTGTGCGCGGGCTCGGTCTGTGTGCTCGCCGTCGGGCATGACGGGCCCCACCGCGACCGCGCGGGGGACGCGTGGTGGGTGACGCCCGAGATCGCCGACGCGGTGAGCGTGTCCCTGCTGGCCCACGCTCTGACGGCCGCGCCCGAGCCGGAGTTCCGGTCGCCGCGCTGCATCGTCGGCCGGCACGACCGCTGCCGGGACCACGTGCCGCAGGACACCGGCGTACAGGGCGTCCGTCATCTGGTGTGCGGGTGCGCCTGCCATCCCGCGCCCCCTTCCTGACCGGCCACCGACCGGTCGGGCGCAGGCCGTCGGCGCACTCACACGCCGACGGCGACCTCCTCGTACGGGAAGCGGGCGAGCGGGGCCTCCTGGTGGAAGAAGCGCTCGGCGCGGGCCATCGCCGCCGTGTCCGCCCGCACCCGGCCCGGGCGGGAGCCGGTGCCCGTCAGGACGCCGCCGAAGCGCATCCGCAGATACGCCGCCGAATTGCTCAGGGAGGTCACCAGGCCGTCCGCGACGACGTGCTCCTCATGGGCCAGGGCGGTCACGCCCCACAGCGTGCCGCCCGCCATCCGCCGCTTGAAGTCGGAGCCCGGCACGTTCAGCCAGCCCGACCAGTAGTCCAGATAGCGCTTGGCCTGGGCGGACAGGCTGTACCAGTACAGCGGCGAGACGATGACCACGTCCGTGGCCTCCACCGTCGCGTCGAGCAGCATCCGCTCGGTCGCGCCGGCCGGCGCACCGTCGGCCTCGTGCCGGCCGTCCTGGAAGTCGGGCAGGTCAAGGCGGTTCAGGTCCACCCAGCGCTGCGGCACGCCGGCCGGGAGCCCGGCGGCGGCCGTGCGGGCCAGGATCTCGGAGTTGCCGTCCGGGCGGGAGCTGCCGAGGACGAAGAGGAAGGAACGGCCCGAGAAGTCCGGTCCGTGCGGGGCGCGCGGGGCGTCGAGGGTCATGTCATCTGCTCCGTCCGGTGGGTGCTTCCCCGGTGCCAACCGCCCCGGCCCCAAGGGGTATTCCGGCCGGCGTGCCCGCCCCATCGGCCCGCCCGATCCCCCCATCGGCAAGGCGCCCCACTGGCCCGTGGACCGCCCCCCGCCCGCCTCCGTAGCGTCGTCGGCATGAGAAACGAGACCAGGGGAACCCTCGAACTGACCCTCGCCATGGTGCTGTCCGGCACCCTCGGCGTCTTCGTCGTAGAGTCCGGCGCGTCACCGTTCGTGGTGGTGTTCTTCCGCTGCCTCTTCGGGGCGCTCGCGCTCGGCGCCTACAGCCTGGCCCGCGGCTTCTTCACCGGGCACGGCCTGACCCCGAAGAAGTTCGGCCTCGCCGCGCTCGGCGGCGCGCTGATCGTCTTCAACTGGGTGTTCCTCTTCGAGGCGTACGAGGCCACCTCCATCTCGCTGGCCACCGTCGTCTACCACACCCAGCCGTTCTTCCTGGTGCTCTTCGGGGCGCTGGTGCTCAGGGAGCGGATCGCCGCGGCGAAGGTGGGGTGGCTGGTGGTCGCCTTCGCCGGGCTCGTCCTCGTCTCCGGAGTGCGCCCCGGCGACACCGCCTCCCTCGCCGGGCTCGGCTACGCGCTCGCCGCCGCCGTCCTCTACGCCCTGTCCACCCTGGTCACCAAGCGGATCACCGGCGTCCGCCCGCATCTGGTCGCCCTCGTGCAGGTCACCACCGGCATCCCGCTGCTGCTGCCCTTCGCCGACTTCGGCGAGGTGGCCGGCCTGGGCGCCGGCTGGGGCTGGCTCGCCGGGCTCGGGCTCCTCCACACCGGCGTGATGTACGTCCTGATGTACGCGGCGTACCAGAAGCTGCCCATGGCGAAGATCGCCGTCCTCGCCTTCACCTATCCCGCCGTCGCCATGCTCGTCGACTGGCTGGTCTACGGGCACCACATCGGTCTCGTCCAGGCGCTCGGCGTCCCGCTGATCGTGCTCGCCAGCCTCAAGGTGACTCTGGGAAAGGCGACTCCTGCACGAGCCGCCGCGCCTGCTCCACGAACAGCCGCACATGCTCCGGCAGCCGCTTCCCCCGCCGCCACGCGATCTGCGTGAAGAGGGTGAACGGCGGCTCCCAGTCCAGCGCCACCAGCGCCCCGGACGCCAGCTCCTCGCGGACGGCGATCCGGGGCAGCAGCGCGATCCCGAGCCCGGCGGCCACCCCCCGCTTGCTCGCCTCGATCGTGCCGTACTCCGTGAAGGACGGCCGATGGGCGGCGAGCTCCGTCTCGAACAGGTCCCGGTAGGCGCAGCCCGGCTCCGTGCCCACCAGACCGCCCGCGGCCAGGTCACCGGCGGTCAGCCCGGTCCGCCCGGCCAGCGGATGGCGCGGCCCGGCGACCAGGACCAGCGGCTCCTCGGTCAGGACCTCGCTCTCCAGGCCCTCGTGCTCGGTCTCCGGCTCCATCAGGAACCCCAGGTCGTACGTCCCCTGGCGCAGCGCCTGCCGGGTCGCGTCGCCCAGCGTCGGGCGCAGCGCGAGCCGCACCCCGGGATAGCGGTGGTGGAAGAGTTCGAGCAGCGGCGGCAGCCGGTAGGAGGTCAGCGACTCCATGGTGCCCACGGCGATCGTCCCGGCCACCTCGCCGCCCGCCGCCACCGCGGCCCTGGCCTCCTCGGTCAGGGCGATGATCTGGCGGGCGTACGGCAGCAGCCGCTCACCGGCCTCGGTGAGGCGGATGCGGGAGCCGAGGCGTTCGAAGAGCTCGGTGCCGAGCGAGGACTCCAGGGTGCGGATCTGGCCGGTGACGCTGGACTGGGCGTACGCGAGCTCGGCGGCGGCCCGGGTGAAGGACAGGACCGTGGCGACCTTCTCGAAGGTGACCAGGAGCCGCAGCTCCATCACTGGTCCTTGTCGCCGTCCTGCTCGCGCTTCTTCAGCTCCTCCTCGCGGCGGCGCAGGTCCGCCTCCCAGTCCTTCAGGAGCGACTCGTCCTTCTTGTTCTCGTCACGGAGCGACTTCAGGAACTCGGGGTTGTCGTCGGGGGCGACCCACTCGTGGCGGTGGTTGCGGTGCCACTCGCTGGGCGTGCGGCCCCCGGCCGGGGCCTTGCGCATCTTGCCGGCGGCGAACCAGACGATCGGTCCGACGATCCAGAACAGCAGGATGATGATGACCCAGACGACCTTCGGCAGGTGCTTGACCTCGTCCTCGGGGGTGTTGAGGCAGTCGATCAGCGAGTAGATGACCAGCGCCAGCGGCAGGATGAACATCAGTGCCCTGAGCATGTGGGACGGCCCCCTGAGTGCGATGGCGGGCCGTTCGACGCGGCCCCGGTGAGGCTTCCAGGTTATCGGGTGACCGATACTTGCCCCTATGGCTTACGACGATCTCCGCTCGCTGCTCAGGGCACTGGAGCGCGAAGGCGACCTCAAGCGCATCAAGGCCGAAGTCGATCCGTACCTGGAGGTCGGGGAGATCGTCGACCGGGTGAACAAGGCGGGAGGCCCGGCGCTCCTCTTCGAGAACGTCAAGGGCTCCTCGATGCCCCTGGCGATGAACGTCTTCGGCACCGACCGGCGCCTGCTCAAGGCCCTCGGCCTGAAGTCCTACGACGAGATCAGCGAGAAGGTCGCCGGTCTGCTGAAGCCCGAGCTCCCCAAGGGCTTCATCGGCGTCCGCGAGGCCTTCGGCAAGCTCGGCTCGATGGTGCACGTCCCGCCGAAGATGGTGAAGGACGCCCCGGTGCAGGAGGTCGTCCTCACCGGCGACGACGTCGACCTGGACGCGCTGCCGGCGCTCTTCACCTGGCCGAAGGACGGCGGCTCCTTCTTCAACCTGGGTCTCACCCACACCAAGCACCCCGAGAACGGCATCCGCAACCTCGGGCTCTACCGCCTCCAGCGCCACGACAAGCGCACCATCGGCATGCACTGGCAGATCCACAAGGACAGCCGCAACCACTACCAGGTGGCCGCCCGGCGCGGCGAGAAGCTGCCGGTCGCCATCGCCTTCGGCGCGCCCCCGGCCGTCACGTACGCCTCGACGGCGCCGCTGCCGGAGGACATCGACGAGTACCTGTTCGCGGGCTTCCTGCAGGGCAAGCGGGTCGAGATGGTCGACTGCAAGACCGTGCCGCTCCAGGTCCCGGCGGACGCCGAGGTCGTCCTGGAGGGCTGGCTGGAGCCGGGCGAGATGCTGCCGGAGGGCCCCTTCGGCGACCACACCGGCTTCTACACCCCGCAGGAGCCCTTCCCCGCGCTGACGATCGACTGCGTGACGATGCGCAGGCGGCCCCTGCTCCAGTCGATCGTGGTCGGCCGCCCGCCGACCGAGGACGGGCCGCTGGGCCGGGCCACGGAGCGCTTCTTCCTGCCGCTGCTGAAGATCATCGTGCCGGACATCGTGGACTACCACCTGCCGGAGTCCGGCGGCTTCCACAACTGCATCATCGTCTCGATCGACAAGAAGTACCCCAAGCACGCCCAGAAGGTCATGAACGCCATCTGGGGCGCGCACATGCTCTCGCTGGAGAAGCTGATCGTGGTCGTCGACGCCGACTGCGACGTGCACGACTACCACGAGGTGTCCTGGCGGGCCCTCGGCAACGTCGACTACTCCCGTGACGTGCTGATCACCGAGGGCCCGGTCGACCACCTCGACCACGCCTCCTACCAGCAGTTCTGGGGCGGCAAGATGGGCATCGACGCGACGAGGAAGCTCCCCGAGGAGGGCTACACCCGCGACGGCGGCTGGCCCGACATGGTCGAGTCCGACCCGGCGACGGCGGCGCTCGTGGACCGCCGCTGGAAGGAGTACGGCCTTTGACTGCTTCCCTCTCCGGAGGGGAGGGGATTCCTGGCTCAGGCTGCCTCCGGGAGCGGCGCTCCCGGAGGTCTTGTGCCCTCGACACCAGCCGGGTTCAGACCAGCCCGGACGAGCATCACGCGGGCGGAGTTCTTGTCCCTGGGGGATACGGCTCCGCAGGCGGTGCAGGTGTAGATACGTTCCGAAAGAGGAAGTGCGTGCTTGGTTCTCGCTCCGCACGACGCGCAGTCCATGGTGGTGTGCGCGGGGTGCACCAGACGGACGTCCCGCCCGTGCTTGCGACCCATCTCCAGCAGAGCTTTCTTGGTCGCGCCGATCGCCGCGTCGGCGGCCTTGCGGGCCATGGTGGACTTGGCGAGGAACTTAGGGCGGAAGTCCTCCACGGCGATGACATCGTGATCGGTCACGATGCGCTTGGCCCACTTGCGGGCCGTGTCCTCGCGCTGCCGGGCGATCTTCTCGTGCGTTCTCGCCCGCAGCTTTCTCGCCTCGCGATAGCCCTTCGAAGCCGACTGACCCCTGGCGGGTTTACGGCGAGCCATCATCCGGTCGTACCGGGTCAGCTTGGCCTGGGCCTTCCTGCCGTGCTCGGCGTGGGGGAGGTCATGGGCGTCACTGGTCGTGGTCGCGGTCGTGCGCACTCCCCAGTCCACGCCGATCGCCGCGCCGGTGGAGGGCAGTGGCTGGACGCCCACCGGAACGACGAACGAGGCGTACCAGTGGCCGAGACCGTTCCGGTACACGCGCACGCTGGACGGATCGGCGGGCAGTTCCCGCGACCACACCACGGTCAGGACGATGCCGCCCGCGAGGTGCAGCCGCCCGCCCTTGAGCCGGAAGCCGCGCCGCGTGTAGTTGAGGGTGGGGTCGGCCTCCCGCTTCTTCTTGGGCTTTGGCATACCGGCCCGCTGCCGTTGCGGCAGGCGGTCCTTAATGTCCTTCAGGGCCTTCGCGCGGGACTTGGCGAAGTCGCGGATGAGCTGCTGTTGCGGCACCGAACTGCCTTCAGCCAGCCACGGTGTGATGGCCCGGGCCTCGGTCAGCATCTTGTCCAGCCCGGCGGGGCCGCACTTCTCCCCGTCGCGGTGAGCCCTCTTGGAGCGGGTGACGCATTCGTTCCAGATCCACCGGCAGCGGTCCCATTCGGCCCGAAGCGCGGAGTGGGCGGTCGACGAGACACGCAGTCGGTAGGTGTAGCGGGCGTGCCCGGTGCCGTTCCCCGCCCCTGGTGTCATCATGACACCACGCTACCACTAGCATGCGGAGCGTGACTGATGAAGTGCGTATCACGCTCAGGCTCCCCGCCGACCTCCACGCCTGGCTGGTTGCCCAGGCGAAGCTCGGCCGCCGGTCCCTCAACTCGGAGATCGTGTTCCGCTTGGATGGCGACCGCTCGGTCGGTGCGTCGGACGACGAGTCGCCTTGACGGCTGTTCCCCCTTCGGTGCCCCGCACCGCACGAGTCTGATTCCATCCCGCAAGCGGGAGGTAGCCCTGCCCCGAGCTGAAGGCCGGGGCGTCCTCGGAGGTTGTCAGTGAGTTCCGCATCCGAAGCGATCCCTCAGCCGGGGCGTACGAGGGCCTTCCTGCGCCTCGTCATGATCGAGCACTCGGTCTTCGCGCTGCCCTTCGCCTACATCGCCGCGCTCACCGCCATGTACGAGGAGGACCGCAGCGTCCACTGGTGGACGCTGCTGCTGGTCACCGTGTGCATGGTGGGGCTGCGGACCTTCGCGATGGCGGTCAACCGGATCATCGACCGGGAGATCGACGCCCGCAATCCCCGGACGGCGCAGCGCGAGCTGGTCACCGGGGCGATGTCGGTGCGGCACGCCTGGGTCGGGGCGCTGGTCGCGCTGGTGGTGTTCCTCGGGGCGGCGGCGCTGCTCAATCCGCTGTGCCTGGCGCTCGCGCCGGTCGCGGTGGTGCCGATGGTGGTCTATCCGTACGGCAAGCGGTTCACGAACTTCCCGCAGGCCATCCTGGGCCTCGCCCAGGCGATGGGGCCGGTGGGCGGCTGGCTCGCGGTGTCGGGGGCCTGGTCGTGGGACGCGGTCGTGCTCGGGCTCGCGGTCGGCGTGTGGATCGGCGGCTTCGACCTCATCTACGCGTGCCAGGACGTCGACAGCGACCGGGAGACCGGGGTCGGTTCGGTGCCGGCGCGGTTCGGCGTGCCGGCGGCCGTGTGGGGTGCGCGGGTCTGTCATGTGATCACGACGGGCCTGCTCGTCTGGTACGCGCTGCTGACCGGCGCGGGCGCGTTCTTCTGGGTGGGCCTGCTGATCGTGGCGGCGGCCTTCTGCTACGAGCACGCGATCGTGCGGCCGGGCGACCTGTCGCGGCTGAACCGGGCGTTCTTCACGGTGAACGGCTTCATCGGCATCGCGCTGTTCGTGTGCGCGCTGCTGGATCTCTTGGTGCGTGGCCTGACGGTGTGAGGCGGTTGGCCCGCCGGGTGAGGGCGCTTTACGGGGTGGGCGCGGTGCCATGGGGTGAGCGCGGGACGTACGGCGGGCTGAGCACGGTGTACGGGGTGAGCGCGCGCCTCACGGTGTGAGCGCGGCGGCCCGGGCGTGGCGGCGGCGCAGGGCGAAGGCCGCTGCCACGCCGGCGAGCAGCCCGAAGAGGTGTCCCTGCCAGCTGACGCCCTGGGCGGGGGCGAGACCCGTCAGCATGGTGCCGCCCCAGACCGCGGCGACGAGCAGGCCCACCACGGCCTCCAGCGGCCGGCGTTCCACGAGGGCGCGGGCGACCAGGTAGCCGAAGAGGCCGAAGACGAGGCCCGAGGCGCCGGCCGTGACCGTGCCGGAGGGCGAGAACAGCCAGACACCGAGGCCGCCGGCGACCACGATCAGGGCGACGACGGCGAGGAAGCGCCGTATGCCGCCGAGGGCGGCGAGGAAGCCGAGCACCAGCAGCGGGACGCTGTTGGCGGCGACATGGCCGAAGCCGAAGTGGAGGAAGGCCGACGGCACGATGTGGGCCAGCTCCGCGGATTCGCGCGGGGTGACGCCGTACGGGTCGAGGGCGTGCCCGGTCGCCAGGTCGACGGCCTCGAGCGCCCACAGCAGGGCGATCCAGCCGGCCATGAGTTTCGCCGCGGCCTTCGCCCGGTCGGCCCGGCTCCACCGCTCGATCCCGTTCCCGCTCATCTCCGGCCCCCTCAGGCGTCGTGTGCGCTGTCCGGTCAACGCCTGGGGCACCTTACTCAGTGCCCGGTGCGCCCCGCCGGATAGGCTCGTCGGCGTGGAGCCGGTAGAGAAGCAGCAGCGTCGTCCCTGGGTGGTCGGGGTGTCCGGGGCGTCCGGGACCCCGTACGCCGCTTCCGTGCTGCGGGGGCTGCTCGACGCGGGGGAGAGCGTCGACCTCGTCGTGTCGCGGGCCTCGCGGCTGACGCTGCTCGACGAGACGGGGGTCGCCTTCCGGGACGCGCACTGGCGCGAGGACCTGGCGACCTGGCTGGCGCGGGGCGCCGACGGAAAGCCGGACACCTTCGCGGTGGATCCGGAGCGGCTGGCCGACGTGCGCTACTGGGCGGCCGGGGACCTGGCCGCCGGGCCGTCCTCGGGCTCGTACCCGGTGAAGGGGATGCTGATCGTGCCGGCCTCGACGGCCGCCGTGGCGGGGGTCGCGCTCGGTCTGTCGAAGGACCTGTTGCAGCGGGCCGCGAGCGTGATGCTGAAGGAGCGGCGGCCGCTGGTCGTCGCCGTACGGGAGACCCCGCTCAACGGGCAGACGCTTCGGCACATGGTGGCGCTGGACGAGGCGGGCGCCGTGGTGCTGCCCGCCTCTCCGGCGTTCTACGCGGGGGCGACGCACATCCAGGATCTGGTGGACTTCGTCGCCGGGCGGGTGCTCGACGCGGCTGGGGTGCCGCACGGGCTGTACCGCCGGTGGGAGGGAGAGCTCGGTGGAGCGCTGCCCTCGGCTGGTTAGCGCTTCTTGGCGGCGCGCTTCTTCGCGGCGCGCCGCCAGGCGGCGGACGGCTGGTGGGCACGCGAGCGGTCGGCCATCTCCTGCAGCTCGCGCATGCGGGCGTAGGCCATCTCGATCGTGTACACGGTGAACACCACTCCTGAAGATCGTCTCTGATCTGAATGAAGGATTCACAGGGTGTCGCACCCTGTGTACCTTAGATTCTATACCTAAACTCGCGGTATCGCTGGACAATGGAAGGCTTCATACCTATGGACGCCGTGGACAGGCAGCTCATCCAGGCCCTGCGCGAGAACGGCCGCGCCTCGTACGCCGAGCTCGGCCGGCTCGTCGGGCTCTCCGGCCCCTCCGTCACCGACCGCATCAACCGTCTGGAGGCGGCCGGGGTCATCACCGGCTACCGCGCCACCGTCGACGCCGCCTCGCTGGGCCTCGGCGTCACCGCCCTCATCGGCATCTCCCTGTCCGACGCCGCCGACCACGAGGACGTGGCCCGCCGGCTGAAGGACCTGGCCGAGATCGAGGACTGCTGGTTCATCGCCGGCGACGACTCGTACATGCTCAAGGTCCGCGCCACCGACGTGGACGGCCTGGAGAAGACCATCCGCCGGCTCAGCGGCACCAAGGGCGTCTCCCGGACCCGCACCACGATCGTGCTGTCCACCAAGTGGGAGAACCGCGTCGGGGATCTGCCGGAAGAGGCCTGATCCCGAGCGAGTACGGTGGTGGGGCCTGGTTCACGGGGATCGACGGAGAGATACGGAAGGCGGCCGGAGATGGACGCTGGGCTCAAGCGCGAGCTGGAGCAGAAGGTGCTGGCCGGGGAGCGGCTGAGCCGCGAGGACGGCATCGCCCTCTACGACTCCGACGACCTCGCCTGGCTCGGCGGACTGGCCCACGAGGTCAGGACCCGCAAGAACGGCGACGTGGTCCACTTCAATGTCAACCGGCATCTGAACATGACCAACGTCTGCACCGCCTCCTGCGCCTACTGCTCCTTCCAGCGCAAGCCGGGCGAGAAGGACGCGTACACCATGCGCATCGAGGAGGCCGTGCGCCTCGCGAAGGCGATGGAGAACGAGAACCTCACCGAGCTGCACATCGTCAACGGGCTCCACCCCAACCTGCCCTGGCGCTACTACCCGCGCTCGCTCTCCGAGCTGAAGAAGGCGCTGCCGAACGTCTCGCTGAAGGCCTTCACCGCCACCGAGATCCACCACTTCGAGACCATCTCGGGCCTGTCGGCCTCCGAGATCCTCGACGAGCTGATCGAGGCCGGTCTGGAGTCGCTGACCGGCGGCGGCGCCGAGATCTTCGACTGGGAGGTCCGGCAGCACATCGTGGACCACCGCACCCACTGGGAGGACTGGTCCCGGATCCACCGCCTCGCGCACGAGAAGGGTCTGAAGACCCCGTGCACGATGCTGTACGGCCACATCGAGGAGCCGCGCCACCGCGTGGACCACGTGCTGCGGCTGCGTGAGCTCCAGGACGAGACCGGCGGCTTCCAGGTCTTCATCCCGCTGCGCTACCAGCACGACTTCGTGGACATGCAGGACGGCAAGGTCCGCAACACCCTCCAGGCGCGGACCCAGATGGCGACCGGCGCCGAGGCGCTGAAGACCTTCGCCGTATCAAGGCTGCTCTTCGACAACGTCCCGCACGTCAAGGTGTTCTGGGTGATGCACGGCGTGCAGACCGCGCAGCTGGCGCTCCAGCACGGCGCGGACGACATGGACGGCTCGGTCGTCGAGTACAAGATCACGCACGACGCCGACAACTACGGCACCCCGAACAAGCTGACCCGGGACGACCTCCTGGAGCTGATCCGGGACGCCGGTTTCCGGCCGGTGGAGCGCAACACGCGCTACGAGGTGATCCGCGAGTACCCGGGTCCGGACCCGGAGCGCCGCGAGTCGCCGCAGCCGATGCGGGTTTGAGGCCGCTGCCGGCCGTCGGTCGTGGCGTCGGTCCGGGCGTCGGTCGTGGCGCGGGTCCCGGTGCCGGTGCCGGCGCCGGATTTCGTTCCTATCGGAGCGGAAGCAGCATGATGATGTCGTCGCGGTCGTCGCCCGGGGCCACCCGGATGGCGCCCGGGACGCGTCCGACCTCCTTGTAGCCGGCCCGCGCGTAGAAGGCGTCGACGCCGGTGCCGCCGCGGCAGGTGAGCCGGATCGCCTCGATGTGCTCGAAGCCCTCGGCGCCACGGGCCGCCTCCTCGACGGCCGCCATCAGGTCGAGTCCGTACCCCTTGCCCTGGTGCCTGGGGTGCACCATCACCGTGTACAGCCACACCCAGTGCGTCATCAGGGGGTGGCTGTTGTACGTGAAGAAGGCGGTGGCGGCCACCCGGCCGGCAGGGTCGTCGGTGTCCCGGCCGACGAGCAGCCGGGTGGTGCCCTCCGCCATGCCGACCAGGTGCCGCAGCAGGGCGGGCCGGATCTCCTCCGGTGTCACGGGAGGGACGAACCCGACGGCGCCGCCCGCGTTGGAGACGTCCGCCCAGAGGGCGAGGACGCCGTCGCGCAGAGCGGTGTCGACCGCCGGATCCAGCTCGAACGTAAGGGTCATAGGGCGAGAGTATCCATTACCTGGCCGTCGGCTCAAGGGTCGGCGACCGCGTCCGCCGGAGAGCGTGCTTCACTGGAGTGACGCTTGTCCTGTACGGGAGGGACTCACATGCTTCGCTACAGCCTGCTGCGCCTCGGCATCTTCGCCGGCAGCTTCCTGGCCCTCTGGGGCCTGGTCTACCTCGGCGTGCTGCCGCGCGGCCTCGGCGACTCCAACCTGCTGTGGGTGCTCCTGCTCTCCGTCGTCGTCTCCGCGCCGCTCAGCTTCGTGCTGCTGCGCAAGGAGCGCGACGAGCTGAGCGGGCGGATCGTCGAGAAGGTCGACCGGGCCAAGGGCCGCCTGGAGGCGAACCGCTCGGCCGAGGACGCCGTCTGAGCGCCCCCGGCGCGCGTGTAAGCAACGCGTAAGTTTCATCACAATCCCGGCACCCCGGGCAGGAGCTTCGAAGGCTCCCGCCTGGGGTGTTCTGCGTTTCGGAGGTCCCGGCGCGCCTCGATCCGCGAGATCGCCTCAAAGAAGGGCTTTGAGGTTCTCAAAGTTCAAGTGTTAACGTGTTCGGCGTGAAGACAGCAGTGCGCCTCCTCGATGCCGCGAGCACCCCGCTCGTGGCGCGCCTGCATGTCGATCTGTGCCGCTGTATGTCCGCGGTCTGTTGCCGCGCGCTCTGACCCGGCATCATGCAGCGGCCCGCGCTTTTCGCGCGAGTGTGCCGCACCCCCGTCCCGTATTTCCCGATACGCACCCGTGGAGTGTGTCTGTGTCCGCGTCCGCGCCCGCCCCCGCGCCCGTGACGAAGTCCCCGTCCCGCATACCCAGGATCCCGTTCTGGGCCCAGATCGTCGCCGGCCTCGTCGTCGGCGTCCTGCTCGGCTGGCTCGCCCGCAGCCAGGACATCGGCTGGCTCCAGGAGACCCTGGCCCAGGTCGGCGGCATCTTCGTCCAGCTCCTCAAGCTGGCCGTCGCCCCGCTCGTCTTCTTCGCGATCCTGGTCTCGATCACCAACCTCCGCAAGGTCAACAACGCGGCCCGGCTCGCCGCCCAGACCCTCGTCTGGTTCATGATCACCTCGCTGATCGCGGTCGCCATCGGCCTCGCCATCGGCCTGCTCACCAACCCGGGCTCCGGCACCGGCCTGACGCCCAAGGACGGCAAGCTCCCCGAGAACAAGGGCAGCTGGATCGACTTCCTCACCGGCATCGTCCCGACGGACGTCATCACCCCGTTCACCGAGCTGAACGTCCTCCAGATCGTCTTCATGGCCGCCGTCGCCGGCATCGCCGCCCTCAAGCTCGGCGACAGGGCCCAGCCGATCCTCTCCCTGTCCGAGTCGGTCCTGGAGCTGCTGCAGAAGGCCCTGTGGTGGGTCATCCGCCTGGCCCCCATCGGCACCGCCGGCCTCATCGGCAAGGCCATCGTCAACTACGGCTGGGACCTGCTCGGCAAGTACGCCACCTTCACCGCCGACGTCTACATCGGCTGCGCCCTGGTCCTCTTCGGCGTCTACCCGCTGCTCCTCGCGACCGTGGCCAAGCTCAACCCGATCCAGTTCTACAAGGGCGCCTGGCCGGCCATCCAGCTCGCCTTCGTCTCCCGCTCCTCGGTCGGCACCATGCCGGTCACCCAGCGGGTCACCGAGCGCCTCGGCGTCCCGAAGGAGTACGCCGCCTTTTCCGTGCCCTTCGGCGCCACCACGAAGATGGACGGCTGCGCCGCGATCTACCCGGCGCTCGCCGCGATCTTCATCGCGCAGATCTTCGACGTGCAGCTGGGCATCAAGGAGTACCTGCTCATCGCCTTCGTCTCGGTCATCGGCTCGGCGGCCACCGCCGGTCTCACCGGCGCGACGGTCATGCTCACCCTGACCCTGTCCACGCTCGGCCTCCCGCTGGAGGGCGTCGGCCTGCTCATGGCGATCGACCCGATCCTCGACATGATGCGCACGGCCACCAACGTCGCCGGCCAGGCCCTGGTCCCGGTGATCGTCTCGGCCCGCGAGAAGATCCTGGACGTCGCCGCGTACGAGTCGGCGTCCGGCTCGCCGGTGGACGAGCGGGAGACCGCCTCGGCCGAGCAGAAGGTGACGCTGCCCGCCACCGCCTGACCCGCACCGCAGCACGGACGACCGCCGCGCCCCGGACCCTCGAAGGGTCCGGGGCGCGGCGCGTCGTCACCTCAGCCGGGAAGCGGCCGCCTCCGGGAACGTGACCCGGACGGTCAGGCCGCCGCCCTCCGCCTCGGGCCGGGCCCTCGCCGTCACCGCCGCCCCGTGGGCGCGGGCGATCGCGTCGACGATCGACAGACCGAGGCCCGCACCCTCCCCGGGGCCGTGGGTGCGCTCGTTCAGGCGGCGGAACGGCTCGAAGAGCAGCGGGACCGTGCCGGGCGGCACCACGGGACCCGTATTGGTCACCTCGATTCCTTCCGCTCCGACACGAATCTCCGCCCGGCCGTCCGGCACGTTGTGCCGCACACCGTTCGCGAGCAGGTTGTGCAGCAGCCGGTCGAGCAGCACCGGGTCCCCGTCGACGGACAGCTGCCCGGCCCGTACGACCAGCCTCACCCCGCGCCGTTCCGCCTCGCCCGCCAGCGCTGCCGCCGCCTGCCGGGCCAGCTCGTCCACCGCCACCCGGCGCCGCTCCTTCAGCCCCTGCTCGGAGGCCGCGAGGAGCAGCAGCCCCTCGATGATCCGCTCGCTGGAGTCGGCGACCTCGATCAGCTTCGACCGGATCCGCGCCACGCGCTCGGGGGACGGCTCGCCCGCGAGGCCGATCTCCGCCGCCGCCCGCTGCACGGCCACCGGGGTGCGCAGCTCGTGCGCCGCGTTCGCCGCGAACCGCTGCTGGGCGGCGACCAGCCGCTCCATCCGCCCCAGCATGTCGTCGAAGGTGTCCGCGAGCCGCTTCAGTTCCCCGGGCGGGCCGGCGAGGGCGATCCGCTCGTGAAGGTTCTCGCCGGACAGGCGGCGTGCCGTGTCGGTGATCACGGCGACCGGGCGCAGCACCCGGCCCGCGACCCACCAGGCGACGAGCACGGACAGCAGCGCGTACACCGCGAGGACGGTCACCGAGACGGTGAGCAGCCGCTCCAGGGCGGCGGACTCGGCCGCGTCGCTCACGGTCCGGGTGATCGCTAGCGCCTCGCGCGGCACGGCGCCCGGGGGCAGGGGGCCGGGGCTGGCGGGCACGGCGCTGGCGACATCCGTCGGCAGGGTGGGGTCCGCGCTCGGCAGGCCCTCCAGCCGCTGCGCCGGCACGGCGGTGGTGACGGCCATGCTGATGGAGGAGGAGAGCCCCTCCTTCACCAGCGTGTAGACGACACCGGTGAGCAGGACGCCGGCGAGCACCAGCAGACCTCCGTAGAGCGCGGTCAGACGGGTTCGTTCCCCTCGGAGCGGAAGGAAGCGGGACCGTCGGCGGGTCGGGGCTCGTTCCTCTCCGTGCGGAAGGAAGCGGGACCGTCGGCGGCTGGTGGTTCGTTCCTCTCCGTGCGGAAGGAAGCGGGACCGTCGGCGGCTCGTGGTTCGTTCCTCTCCGTGCGGAAGGAAGCGGGACCATCGGCGGCTCGTGGTTCGTTCCCCTCGGAGCGGAAGGAAGCGGGACCGTCGGCGGCTTGTGGTTCGTTCCTCTCCGAGCGGAAGGAAGCCGGACCATCGGCGGCTCACGACGCGATCCGGTAGCCGGCGCCCGGGACCGTCTCCACCACCGGTGGCTCGCCCAGCTTCGCGCGCAGCTTGCTCAGCGTCACCCGGACCGCGTTGGTGCGGTAGCTGGTGTGCTCCTCCCAGACCTGCTCGATCAGGTCCTCGCCGCTGACGACCGCGCCCTCGGCCCGCAGCAGCGCCTCCAGGACGCCGAACTCCTTGCGTGAGAGGTGCAGATGGCGTCCGTCGCGGCTGGCCTGGCGGCGGGCGGTGTCCAGGACGATCCCGGCCCGTTCCAGGACCGGCGGCAGGGCGGGCCGGGCGCGCCGTCCGAGGGCCAGGACCCGGGCGAGCAGTTCGTCGTACGCGAAGGGTTTGGCCAGGTAGTCGTCCGCGCCGAGCCCGAGGCCCTCCACCCGGTCCCGCACCGTGCCGGCCGCCGTCAGCATCAGGACCCGGGTCATCAGCCGCTGCTCGACCACGTGCCGGCACACGTCGTCGCCGTGCACCCCGGGCAGGTCCCGGTCCAGGACGAGCACGTCGTACGCGCCGAACCGCAGCTTTCGCAGCGCCTCCGGGCCGTCGGTTGCCACGTCCACGGCCAGCGCGGCGCGGCGCAGCCCCTCGGCGATCAGCTCCGCGAGGAAGGCCTCGTCCTCCACCACCAGTACGCGCATGGCCCCTGTGTATCCGAAAGCGACCTTTCGCCGGTGTAAACGAAACCGCTGAGAGAAGCGAAACATCCCTTCGCGGCACGCTCCACGCCATGACGACTCGACGGATCACCCGCGCGGCCGCCGCCGCTTCCCTGGCCGCCGCCCTCTCCCTCCTCGCCACCGCCTGCTCGGACTCCGGCACCGGCTCGTCCGCCGCCGGTCCGTCCGGGGGCAGCGAGGAGGGCAAGAAGGCGGACCAGGCCTTCGAGCACCGCAAGTGCCTGCGCGAGCAGGGCCTCGACGTGCCCGAGCCCAAGCCGGGCGAGAACGGCACCGGCCTCACCATCAGCGGCGACGGCATGTCCAAGGAGAAGATGGAGAAGGCCTTCAAGGCGTGCCAGAGCAAGGCCGGCGGCAGCGGCTTCGGCCAGGAGCTGACGCAGGCCGACAAGGACAAGGCGCTGGCGTACGCGCGCTGCATGCGTGAGAACGGCTTCAACATGCCGGACCCGAAGTTCGAAGGCGGGGGGCAGCAGGCCATGCCCATACCCAAGGGCGCCGAGAAGGAGAAGTTCGACAAGGCCGCCAAGGCCTGCGAGGGCGTGGGCCGATGAACACCTTCGTTCCGGAGCGGAAGGAAAGGGACAGCGACAGGGACCCGGACCGGGAGCCCGAGGGGGCCCCGGACCCGGACCCGGACCGTGGCCGGGAGCGGCCCATGCCCCGGCGCCGGCTGCTCCTCGCCCTCGTGGCGATCGTCGCCGTGGCGGGCGGCGGGGCCGCCGTCACCGCCCTCACCGCGACCCCCGACGGCCCCCCGGCCCCGTCCGCCGGCTCCCGCGGGCTGCCTCCGGCCACCGCCCCCGTCACCCGGGGCGACCTCAGCGACAGCACCCAGCAGGACGGCACCCTCGGCCACCTCGGCGAACGGAAGATCAACGCGGGCGGCGCGGGCGGCACCCTGACCTGGCTCGCCCCGCCCGGCTCGGTCGTCGAGCGGGACGAGCGGCTCTACGAGGTCGACGGCGAGCCGGTGCGGCTGATGTACGGGGACGAGCCCATGTACCGGACCCTCAAGACGGGCGACAAGGGCAGGGACGTACGGCAGTTGGAGGAGAACCTGGCCGCCCTCGGATACACCGGCTTCGACGTCGACGAGGAGTACACGGCGAAGACGGCCGCCGCCGTCAAGCGCTGGCAGAAGGCCCACGGCCTGAAGCAGACCGGCACCCTCGGACCGGACCGGATCGCCTTCGCGGGCAGCGCGGTACGGGTCAAGGAGGCGGCCGCCTCGGGCGACAGCCGCCTCGCGCCCGGCGACCGGGTCACGGCGGGCTCCCCGGTCCTGACCGTGACCGGCTCCGAGCGGGTCGTGAGCTTCCAGGTGACGGCCTCGGAGGCCGGTTCGGCGAAGGTCGGCACCCGGGTCACGGTCACGCTGCCCGACGGCACCCGGCTGCCGGGGAAGGTGTCGGCCGCCGGGAAGACCGCGACGGCCGGCGACGACCCGCAGGACAAGACCCCGAAGATCGACATCACGGTCTCCTTCGACGACCCGGAGAAGGCCAGGGGCGTCGACCAGTCGCCCGTCACCGTCGACCTCACCGGCGAGACGCGCCGGAACGTCCTCTCGGTCCCCGTCAACGCCCTGCTCGCCCTGCCCGGCGGCGGCTTCGGCGTCCAGGTCGTCGAGCACGGCGGGACCAGGGACGTGCGGGTCGAGCTCGGCATGTTCGCCCAGGGACGGGTCGAGGTCAGCGGCGAGGGTCTGCGCGAGGGCATGAAGGTCGGGGTGCCGTCCGTATGACCACGCCCGAGACCCCGCCCATGCCCCCGCCCGGGACCACGCCCGTGACCACGCCCGGGACCCCGCCCATGCCCCCGCCCGGGACCGCATCCGTGACCACGCCCGGGACCCCGCCCATGCCCACGCCCGGCACCGCGCCCCTCACGCGCTCCGTGAAGAACGTCGTGGAGCTCGCAGGCGTCGTGAAGGAGTACGCGGGCGGGGTCCGCGCCCTCGACGGCGTCAATCTGGCCATCGGCGAAGGGGAGTTGCTCGGCATCGTCGGACCCTCGGGATCCGGCAAGTCGACCCTGCTGCACATCGTCGGCACCCTGGACCGGCCGACCTCCGGCACCGTCGCCATCGCCGGGCACGACGTCGCCACGCTCACCGACCGGCGGCTGTCCGCCCTGCGCGCCCGCCACATCGGGTTCGTCTTCCAGGCCTTCCACCTCGTGCCCGGCGTCGGCGCGCTGGAGAACGTCGCCGAGGGACTGCTCTACTCCGGGCTGCCCCGGGCCCGCCGCCGGCGCCTCGCCGCCGACGCGCTGGCCCGGGTCGGCCTCGCCGACCGCGTCCACCACCGGCCGCACGAACTGTCCGGCGGCCAGAAACAGCGCGTCGCGATCGCCCGCGCGGTCGTGGGACAGCCCGATCTGCTCCTCGCCGACGAGCCGACGGGCGCACTGGACTCGGCGTCCGGCGAGGCCGTCATGGAACTGCTGCACACCCTGAACGAGGAGGGCGCGACGATCGCCGTCATCACCCACGACACCGAGATCGCCGGACGGCTGCCCCGCCAGGTCCGGATCAGGGACGGCCGGGTGGTGGCGGACACGGCCCGCGGAAAGGTCGCGGTGTGATGTCCGGAACCCGCGCCCGTACGCGCGCGTTGAAGGCCGCCCGGCTCGGCCCCCGGGACGTCCTGCACGTCGGCTCCGCCGGGCTGCGCAGCAGGCCCGTCCGCGTGGTGCTGTCCGCGCTCGGCATCGCCATCGGCATCGCGACGATGATCGCGGTGGTCGGCATCTCGGCCTCCAGCCAGGCGCAGTTGCTGCGGCAGCTCGACGCGCTCGGCACGAACATGCTGGTCGCGAAGCCGGGCGAGGGGATGTTCAGCGGGCAGCAGGTCAAGCTGCCCAAGGACGCGGTCGGCATGGTCGGCCGCATCCGGGGCGTGGAGGAGGCCGGCGGGACGGGCGACCTCGAACGTTCGGTGCGGCGCTCCGAGAAGATCCCGGAGGGAGAGACGGGCGGCCTCGCGGTGAAGGCGGCCACGGAGGGGCTGCTCGGGGTGCTGCGCGGCACGATGGCGTCCGGCACCTGGCTGAACGCCGCCAACGGCCGCTATCCGTCCGTGGTCCTCGGACATGTCGCCGCCGAACGGCTCGGCGTCGACCGGCCCGGCCGCCAGGTCTGGATCGACGACCGGTACTTCACCGTCGTCGGCATCCTCGACCCGCTGCCGCTCGCCCCGGAGATCGAGCGCTCCGCCCTGGTGGGCTGGGAGGGCGCCCAGCGGCTGCTGGGCTTCGACGGGCACCCGACGGCGGTGTACGAGCGGTCCACGGACGCGTCCGTACGGGAGGTCCAGCGGCTGCTCGCCCCGACGATCGATCCGCGGAACCCGCAGAACGTGGCCGTCGGCGATCCGTCCTCGGCGCTGAAGGCGAAGGCGGCGACGGAGGGCGCGTTCTCCACCCTCCTCCTCGGCCTCGGCGGGATCGCGCTGCTCGTCGGCGGCGTCGGCGTGGCCAACACCATGATCATCTCGGTCCTGGAACGCCGCCACGAGATCGGCCTGCGCCGCTCGCTGGGCGCGACCCGGGGGCAGATCCGCCTGCAGTTCGTGACGGAGTCCCTGATGCTCTCGGGCCTCGGCGGCCTCGCGGGCGTGGCCCTGGGCGCGGCGGCGACGGCGGTGTACGCGGCCACCGGCGGCCTGCCCTGGGTGGTCCCGCCCTGGGCGGCGGCGGGCGGCTTCGCCGCGACCCTGGCGATCGGCACGGTGGCGGGCCTGTACCCGGCGGTACGGGCCTCGCGGCAGTCACCGACGCTGGCGCTGGCGGCGGTGTAGGGCGGACGGCCAGGGGCTGGCGGCCGGCGGGCCGGGGAGCGGGAGACGCCGAGGGGCCCGCCGCCCGCGGGCCCTTCGCCCGCCCTCGTACGCTACGGGCAGAGCAGCCCGCGAATCCGGCGGTCGCCCTGCGGCGGCCGCCGGATCTCCGTACGACGGCCAGAGCGGTTCGCGGCCCCAGCCGCCGCCCGGTTGGCCCCCTTGCCCGCCCCCGTACGCCTATGGCCGGGGCAGCGCGCGGATCCGGCCGTCTCCCTGCTGAGCCGGCCGGATCCCCGTACCCCTACGGCCAGAGCAGCTCGCGGATCCAGCCGTCGCCCTGCGGCGCCCGCCGGTAGCGCAGGCGGACGTGCCGGCGGTCCTGGTCGCCCTGGAAGAACTCGACCTCCGCCGGCTCGACCACGTACAGCGTCCAGCTCGGCGCGGGCGCCTCCGGGTCCTGCCGGGCCCGTTCCCAGGCCGCCGCGCTGGCCCGCTCCAGCTCGTCGAGGGAGCCGAGCACCTCGCTCTGCCGGCTCACCAGTGCCGAGGCGAGGGCGCCGGTGGTCCGGGCGTGCAGGTCCGCGTACGCCTCCTCGGGCGGCGCGGTGACCACCCGGCCCCGCACCCGCACCTGGCGGCCCTGCCCGGCCCAGTAGAAGTGCAGTGCCGCCTCGGGGCGGGCGGCGAGCTGGCGGCCCTTCGCGCTGCCCGCGTGCGAGCCGAAGTGCCAGCCGCGGGCGTCCACGTCGTGCAGGATCACCGTCCGCACGTCCGGCCGCCCCTCCGCGTCCGCCGTCGCCACCGCCATCGTGCTCGGCTCCACGACCCCGGCCGCCACCGCGTCGGCGAACCACGCGTGGAAGAGCGCGACCGGCTCCTCCGGCACGTCCGCCGGGTCGAAGCCGGGCAGTTCGGTGTCCCAGACCCGTACGGACCGCAGGGCCTCCTGAAAACGCCGTTCGTCGTCCATGGCGTCCATCATGAGGCGCCGCGGCCGGGTGGCGCGGTACCGGCGCCGGGTCGGGTGATCAGCCGGTGTAGTAGCCGGCGACGTCGGCGAGCAGGTCGACGCTGCCGGCGTGGTTGTAGAAGGTGACCTTGCCGTCCCTGACGGGGACGATCACCAGGTTGGGGACGGACTGCCCGGCGGTGAAGTTGAGGTTGGAGACCGGCGGGCGGGCCGTGCCGTACGGGTAGACGGAGACGTAGCTCGTCGCCGTCGGGTTGGTGGCGGTGACGTTGAGGACGACGGCCGAGTACTTGGTGCCCACCCACAGGTCGACGGTCCGCCCCGCGCCCACCTTCCCGGGGGACACGCCGACGCCCGCGATGGTGTTCATGACCCGCATGGGCTGCATGCCGGTGAAGACGGAACCGGCCCCGTGCTTGAAGTAACCGGTGACGTCGGCGAGGAGGTCGACGGTGCCGGCGTGGTTGTAGAGGGTGACCTTGCCGTCCTCGACGGGGACGATCACCAGGTTCGGGACGCTCTTCCCGGCGGTGAAGTTGAGGTTGGAGACGGGCGGGCGGGCCGTGCCGTACGGGTAGACGGAGACGTAGCTCGTCGCCGTCGGGTTGGTCGCCGTCACGTTCATCGCGACCGCGCTGACCCCCGGCTCGTCGATCGTCAGGGTGACGGTCCCCTTCGGGCCGACCTTCGCCTTGGGGGCGCCGATGCCGCCGACGGTGCTGAGGATCCGCTTCGGCGTGACCGGCTGGTACGTCGCGCCGGAGGTGCCCTCGGTGTAGTAGCCGGCGATGTCGGCGAGCAGGTCGACGGAGCCGGAGTGGTTGTAGAACTCGACCCAGCCGTCGACGACGGGCACGGTCACCAGGTTGGCGACGGACTGCCCGGCGGTGACGTTGAGGTTCGAGGTGGCGGTGCGGCGCGTGGCGTGCGGGTAGACGGACACGTAGCTCGCCGTCGTCGGGTTGGTGGCCGTGACGTTGAGGACGACGGCGGTGACGCCGCTGGTGGGCACGCCGGCCCGGCCGGCCACCTTCAGGACGGCCGTGCCCCGCGGGCCGATCTTCGCCTTCGGGACGCCGAGGCCCGCGATCGTGTTCATGATGCGGGTGGGGGGCACCGGCGTGTACGTGCCGGGGACGGTGGTCAGGGAGCTGCCCGTGATGTCGAGGGAGCCCCATGAGGTGTGGGTGGACCCGACGCCGTCCAGCGGTGCGGCGCGCAGCTCCCAGCGGTACTGCCCGGACTCGATGCCGCGGCCCCGGGTGTCCCTGCCGTCCCAGTCGACGCGGACGGCGGAGCCGGTGCCGCGCGTGCCCGTGAACGTACGGACGAGCTCGCCGTCGCCCTTCCTGACGTCCACCTTCCAGGCCCCGACGGGCCGGGAGAAGCGCCACGCCGGGCCCCAGCCGCCGACCGGCTCGATGCCGCTCGTCGCGCTGACGGAGTGCATGCTCACGCCCCGGACGGTGGAGTCCAGCCGGGTCCACGGCTGGCGCGCCACTCCCGCCCGCCTGAGCCGGAAGTCCTGCGCCGCGTCGAGGTAGGCCACGTCGCCGCCGAACCGGTCCACGGTCCAGGTCGTTCCCCGGCCGGAGCCGGCGGCCGAGGCCGGCAGGTCCGCGAAGTCGCGGGTCGCGCCGGTGGCGGCCTCGGTGAGCCGCAGCTTGTCGCCCTCGTGCCGGACGACGAAGCCGTCGCCGAGCAGGGCCTCGCCGGCCGGGACGCCCACGCTCTTCTTCAGGGTGAGGTCGTAGACGCCCGCCTTGGCGGCGCCGCACGCCCAGTAGAGCCAGCGGCCGACGGCCTGGAGCTCGGTGGGCCGGCAGTCCGCGCCGAGGTCGAGCGCCGGTGACGTCGCCTTCGTCTTCAGGTCGTAGGAGTTGACCTGGTCGCCCGTGGTCCCGGCGTTCTTCCAGAGCTTGCCGTCCCACACGGCGGTGGCGGTCTTCGTGAAGGTGAGCGGTGCCTCGCCGGTGCCGTCGAGGTCGCCGACGTACGTGGTGTCGCCGTGCTTCGCGATGACGTGGCGTCCGGCGCCGTCCACGACGGTGGAGCCGTACGGCAGGCCGTAGACGTCCCGGGTGTACGGGCCGGTGGTCGGGGCCACGACCGTGTCGCGCGAGGTGGTCGCGGAGTCGCCGTCGCCGAGCGCGACCAGGCCCGACGGGTTCTCGTTGTCGCCGAAGCGGTCGCGGCTCTTCGGCGCGGTCCACGCGGGCGTGCCGTCGATGTCGGTGTCGATGTCGACGAGCTCGCTGATGTCGAAGCTGCCCGTGGGGCTCAGGAAGCTCAGCCGGCCACCGCCCAGGGCCAGGTGCTCGACGGTCCGGGGGACGCGCGGGACCTCGTGCAGGCGGCTCACGGCCGGCCGGCCGGCCACGCCGTCGGCGGGGGAGAGCCGGTGCACCGCCCAGTCGAGGGCTCCGGTGCCGCCGACGACGAGGACGCTGCCGTCGGGCGCGGTGGTGAGGCTGCCGTACTCCGCGTGCGGCAGGAGCTCGGTGACCGTGGTGCCGCCGAGGGGGATGGTGCGGGCCCAGCCGTTGTACGGGCCGCCGTCGCGCCGGCTGCGCTGGTAGACGACGGTGTCGCCGACCACGGCGACGGAGAGGCCGGGTCCTTCATCGCTGAGAGCGGGCGGAAGCACGGTCTCGACGGGCGTTGCCGCCGGGTTGTCGCGGGGCACCGACAGCAGGGGCATGGCAGCGCCGCGGGAGATCACGATCTGGCGGTCGCCCAGGGCGAACTTGGCACTGAGGACCGAGGTGGCCGTGATGCGCTGCAGCGTGGCGGAGGCGTAGTCCAGCAGGTAGTAGTCGTGCCCGCCCGTGGTTCCGGGCAGCACGCGCAGGACCGCGCCGCGCAGATCCTGGCTCACCGGGAGGAGCCAGTCGTGGTGCTCGGGCAGTCCGGTGACCGCCCGGCTGGTGGTCGAGCCGTCCTCGGCCGCCTGGTAGAGGGTGAGCGAAGCGAGCCGCCCGTCGGCGTCCTTGGTGTAGGCGAGGGCCGTGTCGGCGTTGTAGGTCTTCGACCACATCTGGCCGGGGGGCAGGGTGACGGTCTTCTTCGCGCCCGACCCCAGCGCCTCGATGGTGACGGTGCGCGGCTGGTCGAGCGTGCCGGCGCCGAGGGTGGCGGCGTGGCCGGAGTGGCCGGCGACCTGACCCGCGTCGATCGGGGTGCGGTTTCCGGTCGCGTAGTCCGTCCAGACCGTGCCGCTGCCTTCCAGGCTGTGGGCGTAGCCGGTGGTACCGGCGTGCTTGAGGCCGTCGTACCGGGGCTGCTCGCGCCCCGGGTTCGGGATCACGACCTCCTCCGGGGCCGCCGGGGCGTCCGTGGCGAGGGCCGGGGTGGTGGTGAGCGCGGTGGCGAGGCCCGCCGCGACGGCGAGCGTGGTGGCGGCCGCGAGCGTTCTGCGCGCGCGGGCGCGTGCGTGCTGGTGCACGGTGATTCCCCTCATGAGCCTGATCAGGCGGGGAACGGGGGCCATCGTCCGCGCGTGCTCCGCGCGACCCCCTCCGGCGCTTCCCGTTCCGCACGGCCTGTCTGGAACCGTGATCGTAACAGCGGCCCGACCGGCCCGGTAGCGGGATTCGAACCCGTTCAGGCACCGGTCGGTGGCGCCTCGTGCGTCTCCTCATGCCTCGCGCTTCTCGTACGTCTCGTACGTCTTGTTGGGCTCGTACGTCTCTTTGGGCTCGCGCTTCTCGTACGTCTCGTACGTCTCGTACGTCTCTTTGGGCTCGCGCTTCTCGTACGGCACGTGCACTGGCGGGGGCGCGGGGAGGGGACGCGCCTCAGCCCCGGCCGAGGACCACCGTGCCCGAGGAGCAGAACCAGCCCCCCGTCCCCGAGGCCACCGCCAGCTCCGGCAGCGAGCCGTCCGGCCGCCTCACCTGGAGTCCCGGTGCCTCGCCGCGCAGCTGCCGCACCGCCTCGACCAGGAGGAACAGGCCCCGCATGCCCGGGTGGCAGGCCGAGAGTCCGCCGCCGTCCGTGTTCACCGGCAGCCGGTCCTCGTCCGCGAAGAACGCGCCGCCCTCGCCCTTGGCGCAGAAGCCGAGGTCCTCCAGGGTCACGAGCGTCATGTACGTGAAGGCGTCGTAGATCTCCGCGAGATCGATGTCCTCGGGCCGGACCCCCGCCCGCTCGAAGGCGAGCCGGCCGCTGACCGACGCCGGGGAGACCGTGAAGTCCTCCCACCCCGACATCGTGGTGTGCGAGACGTACTCGCCCGTGCCGAGCACCCACACCGGCGCCTTCGCGGTGCCGGGGACGTACTCCTCGGCCGCCAGCAGCACCGCGCAGCCCCCGTCGCTGCGGATGCAGCAGTGCAGCCTGGTGAACGGGTCGGCGATCATCGGGCCGCCGAGCACGTCGTCGACGGTGATCGGGTCCCGGAACATCGCCTCCGGGTTGCGCGCCGCGTGGGCCCGCGCCTGGACCGCCACCTCGGCGAGCTGTTCCAGGGTCGTGCCGTACTCGTGCATGTGACGGCGGGCCGCCATCGCGTACTTGGCGATCAGGCTGTGGCCGTACGGGACCTCGAACTGCAGCGGGCCACGCGCCCCGAAGGAGAGGTTGCCGGTGCGCCGCCCGGCCCGGATGTCGGCGCGGGCGGTGGAGCCGTAGACGAGCAGGACGGCGTTCGCGCGGCCGGCGGCGATCGCGTCGGCGGCGTGCGCGGCCATGACCTCCCAGGTGGCGCCGCCGACGGTGGTGGAGTCCACCCAGCGGGGCCGCAGCCCCAGGTACTCGGCCACCTCGACCGGCGCCAGGGTGCCGAGGCCCGCCGAGGCGAGGCCGTCGACGGCCGAGCGGTCGAGGCCGCTGTCCGCGAGGGCGCGGCGGGCGGCCTGGGCGTGCAGGGCGTAGGAGGTGGCCTCGTCGACCCGGCCGCAGTCGGAGAGGGAGACGCCGACGACGGCGACGCGACGCCGGCGCGAGGGTGATCGGCGGTCCCGCGAGTTGGTGGACATGAATCTGACGGTACATCAGATCACTTCGACCGGAAGGCCCGCCGAACTGTGCTTCCGCGCCGCACGCGCCTAGCATGACGGTCCGTCAGATTCGGAGGGGAGACCGGAGACCTCATGCGTACCGCCGCCGCCACCGCCGCCGCCACCGTCACCGAAGAACAGCAGGAGATCCGCCGCACCCTGCGCCAACTCCTCGCCCAGCGCGCCGGACCGGCCGCCCTCCGCGCCGCCGTCGCCACCCCCGAGGGATACGACACCGCGCTCTGGGCCACCCTGGCCGGCACCCTCGGACTGCCCGGCCTGGCCCTGCCCGAGGAGTACGGAGGAGTCGGCTGCGGCCCCGTCGAACTCGCCCTCGCCTGCGAGGAGACCGGCCGGGTCCTCGCCCCCTCCCCGCTGCTCGCCACCGCCGTCCTCGCCGCCCCGCTGATCGCCGCCCTCGGCACCGCCCGGCAGCGCGCCGCACTCCTGCCCCGCATCACCGACGGAACCCTGGCCTGCGCCCTCGCCCTCCCCGGCGGCTCCCTCCCGCTCGCCCTCGGCCTCACCGGCGACAACACCGCCACCCCCTGGGCCGGCGGCGGACGCTCCGGCGGCGTCCAGGCCACCCGGGCGCCCGGCGGCGAGCACTGGTCGCTCTACGGGCAGGCCGAGCACGTCCTCGACGGCCACAGCGCCGGACTGCTCCTCGTCGCCGCCCACGCCGGCGGCTTCCCGCGCAGCCGCACCCTGCTCTTCCTGGTGCGGACGGAGGCGGAAGGCGGGGCGGGCGTGCCCGGTCTCGTACGGCGTCGGGAGACCACCCTCGACCTCACCCGCTCCCAGGCGACCGTGCAACTCCGCGACGTACGCGCCGAATTGCTCGGCGAGGAACCGGTCGACGCCCTCGCCGCCCTTTCCGCGTCCGGACGCGACGCGGCGGTGATGCTGGCCGCCGAGGCGGTCGGCGCCGCTCGCGGGGCGCTCGACCGCACCGTCGGACACGTCCTCGCCCGCGAACAGTTCGGCCGCCCCATCGGCTCCTTCCAGGCGGTCAAGCACCGCCTCGCCGACCTCCACGTGCAGATCGAGTCCGCCCGCTCCCTCACCCTGTACGCGGCCCACGATCAGGACCGCACCTCCGCCGCGCTCGCCCTCGCCCAGGCCCTGGAGGCACAGCGCGCCGCCGCGGCCGAGACCGTCCAGCTGCACGGCGGCCTCGGCATCACCTGGGAGCACGACGCCCACCTCTACTTCAAGCGCGCCGCCGCCGACGAACTCCTCTTCGGCCCCGCCCCGCGCCTGCGCGCCCACGCCGCCGCACGGGCCGGACTCTTCGACGACGACCCGGTGGAGGGAATCCTCGGCGAGCCGGTCGCGGGGCTCCCCGGCGGCACCCCTGCCGCTGGGCTCCTCGGCGGCGGACCGGTCGCGGGGCTCGGCGGCGGACCGGTCGCGGGGCTCGGCGGCCGCCCGGTCCCCGGGGAGGTGGCCTAGATGCCCGTCGGACCGGTTCTGCGTCTGATCCAGAAGGTCTCCGCCACCCGCGCCTTCGCCAAGGTCGCCCCGCATGTCGTCCCCGCCCTGGACCGGGCCGTCCACCGGCTCACCCGGGGCAGGGTGCTGCCGAGCGCCCGCATGCTGCCGGGGCTGGTCCTCACCGCCCGGGGCGCCAGGACCGGGCAGCCGCGCGTGACGCCGCTCGCCTGCGTGCCGGAGCCCGACGGGACCTGGCTGCTCGTCGGCTCCAACTTCGGCCGTCCGGGGCACCCGGCCTGGACCGCCAACCTGCTCGCCCACCCGGACGCCGAGGTCAGCTGGCGCGGCGAGAGCTTCCCCGTACGGGCCCGGCCGCTCACCGGACGGGAACGGGCCGAGGCCTGGCGCACCGCGCTCGCCTTCTGGCCGCCGTACGCCGCGTACCAGGAACGGGTCGAGCGGGAGATCCGGCTCTTCAGGCTCACCAGGGTCGGTCCGCAGTGAGCGGCGCCGGGACAAAAGAACGCCGACGGCGGTCTCCCGTACGGGACACGGGACCGCCGTCGGCGTGACAGGACGGGTGAAGGAGCGGGGCGCTCGGCGGGGGCTACTTCGTCGGCTTCTTCCCCGTGATTCCGAGGTGCACCAACAGGGCGAGATTCGGCTTGAGTTCGGCCTGCTTGACGCCCCAGGCCTGGAAGCCCTTCTGGTGGCCGGCGACCGCCGCCAGCATCGCCACCAGCGAGCCCGCCATCGCGGCGGGGCTGACGTCCTTGTCGACCTTGCCCTTCGACTGGAGCTCCTTCACCGCGTCCGTCAGGGAGTTGGTGACCGAGTTCAGGATCTTCATGCGGATCTTGTAGAAGCGCTTGTCGCCCTCCGCCGCCCCGAGGTCCACCACCCTCAGGATCGCGTCGTGCCTGCGCCAGAAGTCCAGGAATCCCTCGACCAGTTCCTCGGAGGTCTGCCAGCCGGCCTTGCCGACCCAGGAGCGCCCGGAGACCAGATCGGTCAACCCGGTGCCCTCCTTGGCCATTTCCTCCGCGATCTCGAGGACGGCGCCCTCGACGTCAGGGAAGTACTGGTAGAACGTCGCGGGTGAAGTACCCGCCTTCCGGGCCACGTCGATGACCTTGACGTCCCGGTAGGGCGAGGAGCTGAGCATCTCGCCGAGGCAGTCGAGCAGCTTCTGCCGCGTCGCCTGGCCGCGTCGTCCAGCCACGCGGCCGTCGACGGTGCGTACTTGTCCTGTCATGCCGTCAGCTTACCGAGGGGTGATCGGCGCGCGATTCGGCCGACTGCAAATGGGGTGCACCCCCCTCCGGGACCTTCTCCGGGGCCTTATCCGGGACCTGCTCGGGGACCCCCTGCAGGGCCTTCTTGGGGGCTCCATCCCCGATGGGCTTATTAACAGCCTGTGGACAACTTCGGTGGACAACCCAGGCGGCACAAGGGCTCCCGCCCCCCTAAAGGCGTATATGTTCGATTTTGAAGGGTGCGGTCCGGCCGCCCCGACCCCATTCTGGAGGCATGGCCGTACGCACACAGGGCACCCCGTGCTGGGTGGACGCACAGCTTCCCGACCTCGAGGCGGGCAAGCGCTTCTACGGCGAGCTCTTCGGCTGGAGCTTCGACCCCGACCGCGACGAGGCCCTCCTCAGGGGCCGCCGCGTCGCCGGGCTGCTGCCCAAGCGCGACGGCCGGATGCCGACCACCTGGACCGTCTACCTCGCGACCGACGACGCCGGCACCGTCGCCGCCCGCGTCAAGGGCGCCGGCGGCCGGATGGTCATGGACCCCTACCCCGTCGGCCCCTTCGGCGTCCTGGCCCTGGCCGCCGACCCCGGCGGCGCCGTCTTCGGGCTGCGCCAGTCCGGTGACGACGACGGCTTCGAGCTCACGAACGAGCCGGGCGCCTTCTGCTGGATGGAGGTCTACACCCGGGAGCCCGAGGCGGTCGACACCTTCTACGCCTCCGTCTTCGGCTGGCTCGGCCGCCAGGTCGACCCGGCGGCCGAGGGACGCGGCAGCGACTTCGACTACCGCGTCTGGTCCCCGCCCGGCTCCCGCCCCGGCGACGACACCGCCTTCGGCGGCCGGGCCGTGATCTCCGACGACTTCCCCGCCGAGATGCCGGGCCACATCCTCGTCTACTTCGCGGTCCGCGACTGCGACGAGGCCTGCGCCACCGCCGTCCGCCTCGGCGGCCGGGTCGCCACCGACCCCTTCGACACCCCGCACGGCCGCATCGCCGTCCTCCACGACAACCAGGGCGCCCGCTTCGCGGTCCTCGCCGAACCCCGCGAGCCGGGCGAGCCCGCCGAGGCCACGGAGACCGGCCGCGCCTCGGCCGGGCCCGCCGAGGCCACGGAACGGGACCGCGGGCCGGACGGGCGGGCGGACGCCGACCGCGGGCCGGGCGGGCGGGCCGGGCCCCGGGACACCGACCGCCGGCCGGGGGAGAGGGCCGAGCGCCGGGAGACCGACCGTGGGCCGGGCGAGCGGCCCGAGCCCCCGCATCCCACCGCCGAGCTGTGAGCCGCCCCTTCCGATATGACCTGTGACACCCCGATCCGCCCCCGGGTTCGCAACCACCGCCCCGGACAGGAACAATCAGGGTCCACGGGGCCGTACCCTCATGGCCCTACGGGGAGGTGGCAGGCAAGTGGAGCAGCTGACGCAGCACGACCCGAGAAGGATCGGGCCCTTCGAGGTGCTGGGCCGGCTCGGTGCGGGCGGAATGGGGCTCGTCTATCTCGCGCGCTCGGCGTCCGGGCGGCGCGTGGCGATCAAGACCGTGCGGACGGAGCTCGCCGAGGACCAGCTGTTCCGTGTCCGCTTCACCCGTGAGGTGGAGGCCGCCCGCGCGGTCTCCGGCTTCTACACGGCGGCCGTCGTCGACGCCGACCCGCGCGCCGCCGTGCCGTGGCTCGCCACCGCGTACGTCCCCGCGCCGTCCCTCGAAGAGATAGTGAACGAGTGCGGGCCGCTCCCGGCCCAGGCGGTGCGCTGGCTCGCGGCCGGCGTCGCCGAGGCCCTGCAGTCCATCCACGGCGCCGGCCTCGTCCACCGCGACCTCAAGCCCTCCAACGTCCTCGTCGTCGAGGACGGCCCCCGGGTGATCGACTTCGGCATCGCGTCCGGCGTCTCCAACACGCGCCTGACCATGACCAATGTCGCCGTCGGCACCCCGGCCTACATGTCCCCCGAGCAGGCGCGCGACTCGCGCAGCGTCACCGGCGCCAGCGATGTGTTCTCGCTCGGCTCCATGCTGGTCTTCGCCGCCACCGGCCACGCCCCGTACCACGGTGCCAACCCGGTCGAGACCGTCTTCATGCTGCTCCGGGAGGGCCCCGACCTCGAAGGGCTGCCCGACGAGCTGCGTCCGCTGATCGAGTCCTGCATGCAGATGGACGTCGCCAAGCGCCCCACGCCGGCCGACCTCCAGGCCCAGCTCGCCCCGCACCTCTTCGGCTCCGGCGAGGACGACAGCGGTACGGCCGCGGCCTGGCTGCCGCAGCGCGCCACCGCCATGATCGAGGCCCGGCGCGGCGGGCGGCCCACTCCGCCGCCGCCGGCCGCCCCGCCGATGCCGCCGCGCCCGCCGCGCGAGCCCGCCGACTGGGGAGACCCGCGCGGCGGCGGCCGGCACGCCGGTCCCGCAGCCGAGCCCCAGCCCTCCCCGGCCTCCGCCGGCCCGGTGTCCGTCGCCGAGGCGGTGCCGGACGCCGGTCCCGTACGGCTCGCCGGCGCCGCCGTGCCGATCGGCCCCGGCCCCCGGGTCGCCGACACCCGCGCCGCCGTCGGTCTGGCCCCGGGCGCCGCGGCCGGCACCGCCACCGGCTGGATCCGCCCGCCCGGCGGCGGCCCGCACGGCGCCGAGCCCGGCCCGCCGCCCGGCTCCCGCCCGCTGCCCGGCCAGGGCCGCGCCCCCGAGGCGCGCCCGGCCCAGGCCCCGGCCCCGGAGGGCCCCGGCCACTGGCGGCCCTGGCGTTTCCGCATGTCGAACGACGTGTGGGGCACCCCCGTCGTCGAGGGCGACCTGCTCTACGTCACCTCCTTCGAGGTGCACGCCCTGGACACGGCCAGCGGCCGGCGCCAGTTCAAGACCCGGGACGTGGCCTGGTCGATGGCGGTGGCCGGCGGCCGTATCCACGCCTCCGACGGGCCCACCCTCTACGCGCTCGACGCCCTCGACGGCAGCGAGCGCTGGCGGCTGCACACGGACGCCTGGGTGTACTCCCTTCAGGTGGACCGCGGCACCGTCGTCACCGGGACCCGCGGCGGTGGCGTGCAGGCCTGGGAGGCGGCCAACGGGGCCAAGCTGTGGGAGATCACCGGCGCCCAGACCGACTTCGAGACCCCCGAGGGCGGGCCCGCCCTGCACGGCGACACGGTGTACGTGTGGCGCGACGCCCGGCTCCAGGCCCTCGACGCCCGTACCGGCGTGGAGCGCTGGTCGTACCCGATCGGCGACGCCGCCTCCTGCGCCCATGTGCCGGTGCGGGTGGCCGCGGCCGAGGACGGCTGCGTGTACGTGGCGGCCGGCACCCGGGTGCTGTCCGTGGACATCGCGAGCGGGCACGTCCGCTGGCACTTCGAGGCGCCGGCCGTGTTCCTGTCGCCGCCCGCCTTCGCCCCGGGACCGGCGGTCACCGGCGGCGGGGTCTACCTCGCCGACCACCTGGGCACGGTGTACGCGCTCGACGCGACCACCGGCAAGGACCGCTGGCGGATCGCCACCGAGCCCCGGCAGTCCGTCGAGCCGGTGCTCGTCGCCGCGGGCAACGTCCACGTCGGCAGCGGCAGCGCGCTCTACACCCTCGACGCGGTCACCGGCACCCCGAAGTGGCGGTTCGCGGCGGGCGGCGAGCTGATCGGCAGCCCCGTCGTCGCCGACGGCCGGGTGCACTTCGGCTCGGCCGACCACGTGCTCTACACCCTGGACGCGAGCGGCGGTCAGCTCCGCTGGAAGCTCGCGACCGGCGGCGAGATCACCGGTTCGCCGGTGGCGCGCAACGGCGTCGTGTACGCGTGCAGCAAGGACCGCTGCGTGTACGCGCTGGACGCGGTGAAGGGCACGGCGACGAACCGGGGGGCGTAGCCGCCACCGGTGGTGAGGACGGGGCGAGCGCGGTCAGGCGCGGTGCTCCGGGGCCACGCCCGGGGCCCGCGTTCAGGCCCGGTGCTCGGGCGGCGGCGGTGTCTCGTCGCGGCCCGGGTCCCAGGGCACGTCCGAGGACGGCGGCGGTGCGGTCGGGGGCGGCGCGGACTCCCGGCCGCGGGCGTCCCGCCCGTCGGCGTCCCGCCCGCCGGAGTCCCGGCCCCCGTGCCCGTATCCCTCCTGCCCGTATCGCTCGTGCCCGTATCGCTCGTACTCGTCCGGGTGCAGATCGGCGCCCCGGGACTCGTCCAGGCGGGTGACGTGCCGTCGTCGCCCCGACATCACGAGCGCGCCGACGAGCAGCAGCACCCCGCCGCCCAGCGCGTTCGCGACGCCGTCGCCGAGGCCCCGTCCGTCGGAGCCGACGGCGAGGCCGCCGTCGGCCTGGCCGACCCGCACCATCCACAGGATGGTGAAGCCGAGCACGAGGACGCCGGCGCCGGCGACGAGCAGGCGGGAGCGCAGCACGATCCCGAGCAGGGTGAGCAGGGCGGCGAAGGCGAACGGCAGGAAGATCGAGCCGATGATCTCGGCCTTGGCGTCGGTGATGCCGGTGAACAGCTCGTCGATCGGATAGTCGCGCCCGTGACGGCCGTCGTACCAGGCACGGAAGGGGCTCCAGACGGCGGCCGCCGCTCCGACGAGCGCCAGGACCGACCCGACGACGTTACGGATCATCGATCGGCCTCCTTCGGGTCCGGCTCTCGCTCCCGACGCTACGCCGGGTGAGGGGCCCCCGCCACGCGGCGGCCGGGCGGAGCTAGGGTGACGCGCGCACGACGAAACGAGAGAGGGGGGCGGGTCATGGTCCGCACCAGGCTGAAGCTCGCGGCGACGCTCACGGTGGTGGTCCTCGCCCTGACCGGCTTCCAGACGAGCGTGACCGGCAAGGGCGGCAGCGGCAAGTCGGGCAAGAGCAAGAGCAGCAGCAGTGGTGGAGGCTGCTCCAGCTCCAAGAAGAAGAACGACGACTACGACCATGACAGCGGGGACTACGGCAGCGACTCCACGTACACGCCCTCGCCGACCTCGTCCCCGACCGCCTCACCCACCTCGGACGTCGAGGTCTTCGTCGTCGACTGCGTCGAGCCCGCGCAGAAGAAGCGCAAGGGCAGGCCGGCCCGGAAGGCCGACACCACGGCGACGCTGAAGATCACGTCGCGGAGCCCGGACGCGAAGACGTTCACGGTGGTCCTGGAGTTCAAGGGCACGGGCGGCTCGGCGGTGGACCGGGCCGAGACGGTGGTGTCCGTCGACGGCAACGCGTCGAAGTCCTTCGACGTCCGGATGCGAAAGCCGAAGGCCGTCGGCCAGGTGAAGGACTGCCACGTGTACGGCGTGCGCGAGCTCGCGCCGCCCACCCCGAGCCCCACCGCCTCGGCTACCGCCTCCTGAACCCCTTCCCCCGCCCGCGCCGCCTTCCCGCGAACAGCTCCGCCTGCCGCTCGGGCGGCAGGTTCCCGAGCGTCACCAGGTGCGGCGCGTGGGCGAGGGCCTGGGCGCGGGCGGCCTCCTTGACCGACCACAGGGCCCGTACGGTCCCCTGCACGGCCTCCGTCGGACAGGCGGCGATCTCGGCCGCCGCCCCGCGCGCCGCGGCCAGCGCCCCGCCGGGCGGTGTCAGCTCGCTGACCAGGCCCGTCTCGTACGCCCGCCGGGCCGATATCCGCTCGGCCGTCCCCGTCAGCGCCATGCGCGCCACCTCCCCGAACGGCATCCGCTGGGCCATCTGGATGGTCTCGAAGGCGCTCACCATCCCGTAGGTGGTGTGCGGGTCGAAGAACTCGGCGCCCTCGCCGGCGATCAGGAACTCGGCCTCGCCGAGGAGGTAGAACGCGCCGCCGCAGGCCATGCCCTCGACGGCCGCGATCACCGGTTTCCACAGGTCGTTGGCCTTGGGGCCGATCGTGAGGAGCGGGTCGTCGATCGTGTACGGGGAGGCGGGCTGGGGGACCTCGGCCGAGCGGTCGACGCCGGTGGAGAAGGCTCGCCCGCCGGCGCCGGTGACGACGATCGCCCGGACGGTGTCGTCGTACCGGAACCCGCGCCAGACCTCGGCCAGTCGGCGGGCCATCGCGAGGGTGATCGCGTTGTGCCTCTCGGCCCGGTCGAGGGTGACGACGGCGACCCCGGTCTCCTCGTCCCGCTCGACCGTGACCGTCATCCGCGCTCCAGGAGCCAGCGGGGCACGGTGACGCCGTCGATCTCGGCGAAGGCGACCCGCACGGCGGCCCCGATGCGCAGGCGGGCCGGGTCGACGGAGTTCAGGGGGGCGCCCGGGGTGCTGACGACGTTGCCGGCGAGGCGGATGCGGGGGGCGTCGGCGAGCGCGACGAGGACCGCGTTGTAGGGGGCCTGGGCGGCGTAGTCGGGCAGCAGCGGGGGGTGGGGGACGACGAAGGACCAGATGCGGCCGCGGCCGGACATCGGGCGCCACTCGCTGTCGAAGGACTGGCAGTGGGGGCAGCAGGGGCGGGGCGGGAAGCGGAGCTCCCCGCAGCCCGTGCACGCCTGGACACGCAGCTCGCCCCGGGCGGCGTACTCCCAGAAGGGCGCGCCGTCCTCGTCGGCGACGGGGGTCAGCATGACGGGTCACCTCGCATGACGGGTCAACTCCTCAGCAGGATCGCGGACGTGGGGACGCCCTCGCCGGCGGTGACGAGGCAGGTGGCGGCGTCGGGGACCTGGGCGGTGGAGCTGCCGCGGAGTTGTCTGACGCCTTCGTTGATGAGGTTGAAGCCGTGGACGTACGCCTCGGAGAGGCCGCCGCCGGCGGTGTTGAGGGGCAGCCGGCCGCCGATCTCCAGGGCGCCGCCCTCGGTGAAGGCGGCTCCCTCGCCGCGGGCGCAGAAGCCGTAGCCCTCCAGGGAGAGCGGGACGAGCGGGGTGAAGGCGTCGTAGATCTGGGCCACGTCCACGTCGGCGGGGCCGAAGTCGGCCTGCTTCCACAGGTGGCGGGCGGCGGTCCAGGCGGGGCCGGAGAGCGGGTCGTCGTTCCAGTAGTTGACCATGCCGTGGTGCTGGGCGGGCAGGCCCTGGGCGGCGGCGTGGACGTAGACGGGCCTGTGGCGGCAGTCGCGGGCCCGTTCGGCGGAGACGACGACGCAGGCGAGGGCGCCGTCCGTCTCGAGGCAGTTGTCGAAGAGGCAGAGGGGTTCGCTGATCCAGCGGGAGGTCATGTACATCTCGCGGGTCAGCGGGCGTGCGTACATGATCGCGGCCGGGTTCTGGTTGGCCCGGTTGCGGCAGGCGAGGGCGACGTTGAAGAAGTGGTCGCGGGTGGCGCCGTACTCGTGCATGTAGCGGCGGGCGAGCATGCCGATCTCGTCGGCGGGGCGCAGGAGCCCGAAGGGGCGGGTCCACTGGCCGGGTGTCGGGAGCTGGACGGTGGTGTTCTTCCAGGGGCGGGGGCCGGAGCCCCGTTTGCGGGAGCGCCAGGCGACGCCGACGGTGGCCTGCCCGGTGGCGATGGCGGCGGCGAGGTGGCCGACGGTGGCGCAGGAACCGCCGCCGCCGTAGCCGACCTTGGAGAAGAAGGTGACGTCGCCGGCGCCGATGGCCTTGGCGACCTCGACCTCGTCGGTCTCCTCCATCGTGTACGAGGCGAAGGCGTCGACCTCGGAGGGGGCGATGCCGGCGTCGTCGAGGGCGGCGAGGACCGCCCGGCAGGCGAGGGTCTTCTCGGTCTCCGGGAGGTGCTTGGCGAAGGGTGTCTGGCCGATCCCGACGATGGCCGTGGCGTCCTTGAGCACGGCGACCTCCCCGATCGCTGGCGGCTGTGGCGGGCTGCTGACAGTCCGTCAGGTTACCGCTAATCTGACGGATAGTCAGCTACGGAGGGGGTGGGCGCATGGAGTGGGGCTCGATACCGGAGTTGGTGCGCTGGGCCGCGAAGCGGTACGGGGAGCGCGAGGCGGTCGTCGAGGGCCGCACCCGCCTCTCGTACGCGGAGCTCGGCGCCCGGGTCGAACGGGCGGCGGCCGCCTGCCTGGCCGGCGGACTGCGCGCGGGGGACCGGGTCGCGGTCTGGGCGCCCAACACCCTCGACTGGATCGTCTCCGCGCTCGGCGCGGTCACGGCGGGCGCGGTCCTCGTGCCCCTGAACACCCGCTTCAAGGGCGCGGAGGCGGCGGACGTCCTGGCCCGCTCCCGAGCCCGGCTGCTCTTCGTCACCGGCACCTTCCTGGGCACCTCGTACGTGGCGTCGCTGCGCCGCGCGGGCGTGGAACTCCCCGATCTGGAGCGGGTGGTGGTGTTCGGCGACACGGCTCCGGACGACGAGGGCTACACGACCTGGAAATCGTTCCTCTCGGAGGGGAACGAAGTCGGGCCGGAAGAGGTGTGGGCCCGGGCCGCCTCCGTGGCGCCGGAGGACCCCTCGGACATCATCTACACCTCCGGCACGACGGGCCGCCCCAAGGGCGCGGTCATCAGCCATGAACAGACCCTGCGCTGCTACGCGGTGTGGAGCGAGCTCGCGGGCCTGCGCGAGGGCGACCGCTATCTGATCGTGAACCCCTTCTTCCACACCTTCGGCTACAAGGCGGGGATCATCGCCTGCCTGATCAAGGGCGCGGTGATGGTCCCGCAGCCCGTCTTCAGCGTCGACACCGTCCTCGCCCACATCGCCGCCGAACGGATCTCCGTGCTGCCGGGCCCGCCCACCCTGCACCAGTCGCTCCTCGACCACCCGTCCCGCGCCGCCCACGACCTGTCCACCCTCCGCCTCGTCGTCACCGGCGCCGCCGTCGTCCCGCTCCGGCTCGTCGAGCGCCTGCGCGGAGAACTCGGCGTGGGCACGGTCCTCACGGCGTACGGCCTCTCCGAGGCGAGCGGCATCGTGACCATGTGCCGCCGGGGCGACCCGGCCGAGGTGATCGCGACGACGTCCGGCCGCGCGATCCCCGGCACCGAGGTGCGCCTGTCCCCCTCGGGCGAGGTCCTGGTGCGGGGCTTCCACGTGATGCGCGGCTACTTCGAGGACGAGGCGGCGACGGCGGAGGCGATCGACGAGGACGGCTGGCTGCACACCGGCGACGTGGGCGTCCTCGACGAGGCGGGCAACCTGCGGATCACCGACCGGATCAAGGACATGTTCATCGTCGGCGGCTTCAACGCGTACCCCGCCGAGATCGAACAGCTCCTCGGCCTCCACCCCGACATCGCCGACGTCGCCGTGATCGGCATCCCCGACCCCCGCCTCGGCGAGGTCGGCAAGGCCTTCGCCGTCCGCCGCCCCGGCGCGCGGCTCACGGCCGACGACCTGATCGCGTGGTCGCGCCGGGAGATGGCGAACTACAAGGTCCCGAGGGAGGTGGAGTTCGTGGCGCAGCTGCCGAGGAACGCGAGCGGGAAGGTGGTGAAGGGGGCGCTGCGCGGTTCTGACGTGTGACCTGGGTCACTCGTGTGGTGGTATGGTAGGCGGTATGGCAACCAAGAAGTACACCGTGACCCTGCCGGAGGAACTGGCCGAGGAGATCCGCCGCCAGGTGGGCCCCGGCGGCTTCAGCGCGTATGTCACGCGGGCCGTACAGCGGCAGCGGGAGCAGGACCGGCTGGGGGAGCTGGTGGAGTGGATGGAGGAGGAGTTCGGACCCGTCGGCGAGGAGGAGCTGGCGGCGGCCGAAGCGGAGCGGCGCGAGATCCTTCGCTGGCACGCGGAGCGTGAGGAGCGGCAGCGGGCAGCGGCCGAGGCCTCGGCTCCGGGTTCGGCGTCGAGTTCGGCTCCGGCGTCGGCTTCGGGCTCGGCTTCGGCTTCGGCGGAACGGCAGGCCGACGCGGCATGACCGAACTCTGCTACGTCCTGGACAGCGAAGGCCTGTCCAAGTCGGTCCTCGGCAACCCCGCGATGCGGGCTCGCCTGAAGGAAGCCCACAACAGCGGCATCCGTGTGGTGACCAGTTCCATGACGCTGATCGAGGCGTACCACGCAAAGGTCCCCTATGCCGCATGGCAGTGGTTCCTGTCGCGGGTCAGCGTCGAACCCGTCACGGAGGAGGTCGCGCGCGCCGCGATCACGCTCCTGAAGCGGGCCGGCCTGCACGGCCACAAGTACGCGATCGACGCGGCGCTCGCCGTGATCGCCGGGCGGCAGCGGGGGCTGGTCACGGTGTTCACCTCGGACGAGGACGACATGAGACAGCTGTGCCCGCCGCACGTGCTGATCAGGAGCCTGTGAGCTCCGGCGGCCGTCGGTCCACCAGCCTCGCCCAGTGACAGCGTGATCACCGCGGCGAGCGAGGCCGACCACAAAGCCACGCGCCAAGGGCCCGGACCGGTGTCGCCGGTCCGGGCCCTCCCCCCTGCGCGCGCGTGGCGTGCACCGCCCCGCCCGACGGGCGGTCCCCACCGCCTGCCGAGCCGGACGTGATCGATCATCACCCACGCCGAACGCGGCTGCGAGGACGGCTGGCCGAATACGTCAGGTCGTCATGGCGCGATCCGACGGGTCGGAGGAGGTGGAAGGGCGGGCGGGTGCCGACCTCTTGATCATCGTCCGGTGGACGTGATCACCTGAAGCGGACCGAACCGAACCGCAACGTATCGCCGACTCCCGTCGCCGCCCCCCGGAAAGGCACTGCCCTCATGCGCGTCAAAGCCTTCGACCACCTCGTCCTCAACGTGACCGACGTCGACCGGGCCCTGGAGTTCTACACGGGCCCCCTGGGCCTCGCGCCCGAGCGGGTGGAGGAGTGGCGGGCCGGCAAGGTGCCCTTCCCCTCCGTACGCATCGACGAGAGCACGGTCATCGACCTCTTCTCCCGCCCGCGCGGCGAGTCCAACGTGGACCACATCTGCCTGGTCGTGGACCCCCTGGACTGGCAGGACGTCATCGACTCCGGCACCTTCGACGTCCTGGAGGGCCCGGTCCCCCGCTGGGGCGCGCGCGGCTCGGCCCAGTCGGTCTACGTGAAGGACCCGGACGGCAACACGGTCGAACTGCGGTGGTACCCGCAGGACAAGGAGGACTAGGACCCCTCCTGCGGCACACGTGAGCGGCGGGCGCGGATCAGGCGGACGCCCTTCACGGCATGGACGCCGACCGAGAGCGCGAAGCCGACGGGGATGATCCAGAAGAAGGATTCCGCCACGCCCAGGCTCAGCATGAGGCCACCGAACATCAGCAGCGAGCCGACGGTCTCCAGCAGATCGAGCCGCGCCTTGGCGCGCACGGCGGGATCGGGCCCGCGCATCCGTCGGGTGACGGGGACGAGGCCGAGGGCCTGCAGGACGAAGAGACCGAGGGCGACCCAGACGAGCCAATCGGGTATGTCCACGGTGCGCACTGTAGCGCTCGCGGGGGCTGGGGGTGAGGGCCGGGCGCAGCCGGCGTCGCTGGGCATCACGGTCGTCCGCCGCCTCGCCCCGTGGTCGCGGGGACGCGAAGAGGGCCTGGACCGGATTCCGGTCCAGGCCCTCGGGCGTTCTCGTGGCGGTGCACGCCGGAGGGGCCGGGCGGCTCATGCCCGGCCCCTCCTCAGCGGGCCTGTCCGGTACGCGCGGGCCCTGCCCCAGGGGCTCCCCCCGGATCCCTCGGGCGTCCCCCGAGCCCCGCGTCCCGTACGGCCCCGCCCGGCCCCGGCGACTCCCCCGATGGCGTCGCCGGAACCTCCCCGTGCGGTGCGGTCTACTTGGCCGGCTCGGTGGTGACGTGGATGTTGCCCAGCGGGGCGGCCGTCCCGCTGTCGTCGGCCAGCGGCTCACCGGTGACGTGGATGTTCTTGATGCCGATCTTCTCGGCGATCGCGTCCGTGACCGGCTCGTCCGTGACGTGGATGTTCTTCGCCTCGACGTCGGCCAGCGCCGGCTCGCCCGTGACGTGGATGTTCGTCGGCTTGATGGTCGACTCGTCGCTCATCGCAATCTCCCGTTGTGACGCTGTCAGATAGGTCGTCGAGACCCGCCCGGCTGCTCCCCCGTGGACCGCCGGACGGGTCCCTGTGCAGGGCCGTTCACCCTAGTGCGTCGGAGCGACGGCCTCACCGGCGACCCGTCTGCCCCCCGACGCGACGGATCGATGAGATGAGCATGGCGTGAGGCGATAAACGAATGATGAACGCCCAAGTCCGCGCGGTCGGAACGTCAGGCGGCGGCGATCGGCCGCAACAGGTCGCGGACTTCCCCGGCTTCCGGGGAGCCGAGTCCCTCGTAGATCTCCAGGGCTTCCCGCCAGCACACCTGAGCCCGGCCCACCTGGCCGATGCCGGTCAGCGCGCGTCCCAGCACCGTCAGGACGTTCCCCCGGCGCCACTCGCCGCCGATGTCCCGCAGGACCGTGAGCGCCATCTCGGCGTTGGCCGCTGCCTGGGCGTACCGGTGCGCGGCGACGTCCACCTCCGCGATACGGAACAGTGTCATCCCCTCCCAGAGGCGCTGACGGCTGTCCCGGAAGACGTCGAGCGCTTCGTTCAGGCTCGCGGAGGCCTCGACGAGCTGACCGCTCTGGGTGAGGGCCACTCCCATCGCGTACCGGCCGTTGGCGCCCTTGAGGGCATGTCCCATGCGGTCGTACATGTCGGCGCCCCGACGGGCCAGGGACACCGCACTGGCGGTCCGTCCGGTGAGGAGGTGGATGCGGGAGAGGTTGCACAGCGCGCTGGCCTCACCGGGACCGTCCTGGCAGTCCCGGAAGGCCTCGATGGCCTCGTTGAGGAAGTCCTCGCCCTCCTCGTACCGATTGCGGTAGACCGCCATCACGCCAAGGGTGTTGGCGGCCCAGCAGTGTGGCAGCCGGTCGTCGACGCCGTTCGCGAGGCGCATCGCCTCTCTGGCCTCCCCGTCGGCCTGGTCGAACCGGCCCGAGACGTGGTGCACGTACGCCAGCGTGATGGACGCCCGGCACTCCGCCCGCACGTCCCCCGCCCCCCGCGCCGCCTCCCGGAGGCCCGCCGCGACCGCCTCGTACTCCTTGGAGTTCGCGCCGGACTCCGCGAGGTCCAGCGCCGCCCACAGCAGGTCCACCGCGCGGCGCAGGGTGTTCGGGTCGCCCGCGGACTGGCGGACGCAGGCGAGGAGGCAGTTGGCCTCCGCGTAGAGCCAGTCCTGGGCCGCGTGGCGGTCGGTGAAGGTGAGGCCCTCGTAGTGGGTGGGCTCCAGGTGGTCGACCAGGCGGTCGCCGGGGCGCTCGATGGCGTAGACCCGGCTCGCCGTCGACAGGTAGAAGTCGAGGAGCCGGGAGAGCGCCAGCTCCCGCTCCACCGGGGGCTGTTCGTCGCGTTCCGCGCACGCACGCGCGTAGAGGCGGACCAGATCGTGGTAGCGGTAGCGGCCGGGCGCCGCGGACTCCAGGAGCGAGGTGTCGACCAGCGCCTCCAGGAGGTCCTCGGTCTCCCACTCCGGCAGGTCGAGGACCGCGGCCGCCGCCGCGAGGGAGATGTCCGGGCCGTCGGCGAGGCCGAGCAGGCGGAAGGCGCGGGCCTGGGCCGGTTCCAGCTGGCCGTAGCCGAGTTCGAAGGTCGCCTTGACGGCGAGGTCCCCGGCCTGGAGCTCGTCCAGGCGCCGCCGCTCGTCGGCCAGCTTGGCGGCGAGCACCGACACCGTCCACGTGCGGCGCGCCGCCAGCCGCGACGCGGCGATACGGATCGCCAGCGGCAGGAACCCGCACGCCGCCACCACGTCGAGCGCCGCCTCCCGCTCCGCCCGCACCCGCTCCTCGCCGACGATCCGGGTGAACAGCTGGAGCGCTTCCTCGGGCGACATCACGTCCAGGTCCACGAGGTGCGCCCCCGCCAGGTCGACCATCCGGATGCGGCTGGTCACCAGGGCCGCGCAGCCCGCCGTGCCGGGCAGCAGCGGGCGGATCTGGGCGGCGTCGCGGGCGTTGTCGAGCAGCACCAGGACCCGGCGGCCGTCGAGGGTGGAGCGGTAGAGCGCGGCCCGCTCGTCGAGGGAGTCCGGGATCGCCGAGTCGGGCGTGCCCAGCGCGCGCAGGAAGGCGCCGAGCACGGTCTCGGGAGCGGCCGCCCGGGAGCCCGCGCCCTGGAGGTCGACGTACAGCTGCCCGTCCGGGAAGTGCGGCCGGGCCTCGTGGGCGACGTGCACGGCGAGGGTGGTCTTGCCGACGCCCCCGATGCCGGCGAGCGCGGACACCGCCATCACCGACCCCTCGGCGGTGGCGAGCCGGTCGCCCAGCTCCCGTACGAAGGCGGTGCGGCCCGTGAAGTCCGGCACGGTGGCGGGCAGCTGGGCGGGCCGGGCCACCGGCGCGGCGGCCGGGGCCTGCTCCTCGACGGGGCGGGCGAGCTCGGCGTCGGCCTGGAGGATGCGCTGCTGGAGCCGGGACAGCTCGGGGGTCGGGTCGACGCCGAGCTCGTCGGCGAGCAGCCGGCGGGTGTCGGCATAGACGGCGAGCGCCTCCGCCTGCCGGCCGCTGCGGTAGAGCGCCAGCATCAGCAGCTCCCGCAGCCGCTCGCGCAACGGGTGCGCCGCCGTCAGCGCGGTCAGCTCGGAGACGGCCTCGGCGTGGGCGCCGACCTCCAGGTCGAGGTCGAGCCGGGTCTCCAGGAGCTGGAGGCGCCATTCCTCCAGGCGGGTGCGCTGGTTCTCGGCGTACGGCCCGGGTACGGAGGCCAGGGCTTCCCCGTCCCACAGGGCGAGGGCCTCGTTCAGGCGGTCGCGGGCGTCGCCGCGCCGCCCCGCGGCGCGCAGCTTCTCCGCCTCGGCGGCGAGCTCGTGGGCGGTGGTGAGGTCGAGGGCGAGGCCCGCGCGGCTGGTGCGCAGGGCGTAGCCGCCGGAATCGCTGACCAGGACGCCGGGGTCGAGGACCTTGCGCAGCCGGGAGGCGTACGTACGGACGGCGGCGAGCGCCTGGGAGGGCGGTTCCTCGCCCCAGATGGCGTCGATCAGCTCAGCGGCGGTGGCGGTCCGGCCGTCGCGCAGCAGCAGCGCGGCGAGCAGGGCGCGCTGCTGCGGCGAACCGGTGGGCAGCGCCTGGTCGCCCCGGGCGGCGCGCACGGGCCCGAGCACGCGGAACCGCAGCGGCTCGGGTACGGGATGGGGTCCGGGGCCGGACTCGGCGAGGGATGCGGAAGGGGAACCGGAGGCGGAGGCGCTCGAACCGGAACCGGAACCGGAAACGGAACCGGAGCCGGTGCCGCTGCCGGTGCGGGAAGCGCCGGTGCCGGTGCCGGAAGCGGTGGAGGCGGCGGTGCCGGTGGAGGCGGCGGCCTGCGTCACGGACCCGGACCCGGACCTGGATCCGGACTCGGACCCGACCCCGGACCTGGACCCGGACCTGGGCTCCCTCCCCGCCTCGCGCCGGGAGGCGCCCCGCGCGGGTGTGCCGGAGCGCGGGTCGTCGGCCGGCCCGGTGCCGTGCCCGGTTCCGGTTCCGGTTCCGGTTCCGTCGGAACCCGTCGCCGGAGTCCGCTGCTCCGGAACTCGCGGCCCGTTCTCACGGTCCATTAGCTCCCCCTGCCCGTACCGCTGGTTTCGCCCAAGACAGTCTGCCTTGTCCGGAGGGCGCGCGTCAGCATCGGGTCAGTCGTTCCCAGGCTGTGACAGAGGCCCCGCAGGGGTCCCCGCGCGGGCCCCGGACACCCGTTTGCTGACGGATCGTCAGATCGGCGCTACGGTGAACGGCATGGAGAGCTTCCCGAAGATCATCTCGGTGGACGACCACACCGTGGAGCCCCCGCACGTCTGGCAGGACCGGCTCCCGTCCCGTTACCGCGACACCGGACCCCGGATCGTCCGCGCGCCGCTGAAGGAAATGACCTTTCTGGGCGGAAAGTTCGCCCCCGTGATGGGTGCCAAGGGGGACGAAGGCCCCATCGGCGACTGGTGGGTCTACGAGGACCTGCACCGGCCCCTCACCCGGCTCGACACCGCCGTCGGCTACGACCGCGACGAGATCCGCCTGGAGGTCATCACCTACGAGCAGATGCGGCCCGGCTCCTACTCGGTGCCCGAGCGGCTCGCCGACATGGACGTCAACCACGTCCAGTCGGCGCTCTGCTTCCCCACCTTCCCCCGGTTCTGTGGACAGACCTTCATCGAAGCCGCCGATCGTGAACTCGGTCTGCTCGGCGTCCGGGCCTACAACGACTGGATGGTCGAGGAGTGGTGCGGCCCCGAGGCGCGGGGCCGGCTCATCCCCCTCACCCTCGTCCCGCTCTGGGACCCCGAGCTCGCCGCCGCCGAGGTCCGTCGCAACGCGGCCCGGGGCGTGCGGGCCGTCGCCTTCTCCGAGATCCCGCCGCACCTCGGGCTGCCGTCGGTCCACACCGACCACTGGGACCCGTTCCTGCGGGCCTGTGACGAGACCGGCACCGTGATCGCCATGCACATCGGCTCGTCCAGCCGCATGCCGTCCACCTCCGCCGACGCCCCGCCCGCCGTCGGCTCCACCATCACCTTCGCCAACTGCTGCTTCTCGATGGTCGACTGGCTGATGAGCGGCAAGTTCGAGCGCTTCCCCGGCCTGCGGATCATGTACGCCGAGGGGCAGATCGGCTGGATCCCGTACATCCTGGAACGCGCCGACGTCGTCTGGGAGGAGAACCGCGGCTGGGGAGGTGTGGCCGAAAAGGTGCTGCGCCCGCCGTCCGAGCTCTTCGCCGAGCACGTCTACGGGTGTTTCTTCGACGACGCCTTCGGGCTGCGCAACCTCGACGCGATCGGGGTGGGCAACGTGCTCTACGAGACGGACTACCCGCACTCGGACTCCACCTGGCCCAAGTCCCGCGAGGTCGGCGAGGCCCAGATGGGCCACCTGGCGCCGGACGTCGTCGAGCGGATCGTGCGCGGCAACGCGATCGAGCTGCTCGGCCTGACGGAGGACGGCCTCTGGCGGCCCTGAGGGCTGACGGCGGCCGGCGACGCGCGGTCGGCTGCGGCGCGGTCGGCGACGGGGCGGTCGACGCCGCCTCGGGAGCGGCTCCGCGTCCTCCCTACGGCACGACGTCGCGGACGCTGTGCTCGCTCAGGTCGGGGGCGTGGCGGGCGATGGTGCGGTAGTCGACGTCGTCATGGAGCACGGTCAGCCCCCGACCGTTCCGGGCGCTGTGCAGGAATTCGGTGCGCTGGGGGTGGCAGGAGCCGATCGAGCGCTGACCACAGAAGGGGCCGGGCCTCCGCGTCCGGCCGCCCGCTCGCGGTCGTACCCCTTGTCCGATGGCGTGTCAGCGACGAGCATGGCCCTCCGCCGTCGTAACTGACGAGGCGTCAGATACGCCGTCTCGTCGGACAAGGGAGTGCCCCCATGCTCGTCTACGGGATCCAGCTGCCCGTCCAGTCCCAGAGCACCCTCTACGCCGAGTCCTGGGAGGCCGCGGCCGGCCCCGCCGACCTCGTCGCCGTCGCCCGGGCCGCCGACGCCCACGGCTTCGACTACGTCGCCTGCTGCGACCACGTCGCCGTCCCGCGTCGCCTGGCCGGGGCGATGAGCACCGTCTGGTACGACCCGGTGGCCACGCTCTCCTACCTGGCCGCCGCGACGGTGCGGGTCCGGCTGCTCTCCCACGTCGCCGTCGTGGGGCTGCGCCATCCGCTGGTCACGGCCAAGGCGTACGCGACGCTCGACCACCTCTCCGGCGGGCGGCTGGTGCTCGGGGTGGGGGCCGGGCACGTGCGGGAGGAGTTCGAGGCGGTCGGAGCCGACTTCGCCGGGCGTGGCGCGGTGCTCGACGAGACGATCGACGCGCTGCGGGCGGCGCTCGGGCCCGAGGAGTACCCCGAGCACGAGGGTCCCCGGTTCTCCTTCCGGGACCTCGGGCAGCGGCCCCGGCCCGCGCAGGCCCGGGTCCCGGTCTGGGTGGGCGGTTCGTCCCCGGCGGCCGTGCGCCGGGCGGCGCTCAGGGGCGACGGCTGGCTGCCGCAGGGCGACCCGCGCGACCGGCTCCCGGAGCAGATCGCGCGACTGCGGCGGCTGCGGGAGGAGGCCGGGATCGAGGGCCCCTTCACCGTCGGCGCCCTCACCGAGGCGCTGTACGTCGGCGAGCCCGGCTGGGACGTCGGGCGGCGCACGCTCGCCGGCAAGCCCGAGGCCCTCGCGAGCTCCCTGCGCGCCTACGCGGAGATGGGCGTGCACCAGATCCAGGTGCGGTTCCGCTCCCGGAGCCGTACCGAACTCACCGACCAGATGGCCGCGTTCGCGGCCGAGGTCGCACCCCACCTCTAGAGGCGAGGAGTACGGGCGTGGGAAAGCTGGACGGGCGGGTCGTCCTCATCACGGGCGCGGCGCGCGGGCAGGGCGAGCAGGAGGCGCGGCTCTTCGCCGCCGAGGGGGCGCGGCTGGTCCTCGGGGACGTGCTCGACGCCCCCGGCGAGGCGTTGGCCAAGGAGCTGGCCGAGGAGCTGGGGGAGGGGCGGGCGGTCCACGTCCACCTCGACGTGACCCGGGAGCAGGACTGGGCCGCCGCCGTCGCCGTCGCCAAGGAGCGCTTCGGCCGGATCGACGGCCTGGTCAACAACGCCGGCATCCTGCGCTTCAACGAGCTGGTGTCGACGCCGCTCGACGAGTTCCAGGCGGTCGTCCAGGTCAACCAGACGGGCTGCTTCCTGGGCATCAAGGCCGTGGCGCCGGAGATCGAGGCGGCCGGCGGCGGCACGATCGTCAACACCGCCTCGTACACGGGCGTGACCGGGATGGCCGGGGTCGGCGCCTACGCGGCGAGCAAGCACGCCGTGGTCGGCCTCACCCGGGTCGCGGCCGTGGAGCTCGCGGGCAAGGGCATACGGGTCAACGCGGTCTGCCCGGGGGCCATCGACACGCCCATGAGCAATCCGGAGGGCGTGGACCCGGCGGCGACGGCCGAGCTGTACCGCCATCTCGTGCCGCTGGGGCGGATCGGGCGGCCGGAGGAGGTGGCGGCCCTGGCGCTGTTCCTGACCGGCGAGGACTCCTCGTACATCACCGGCCAGCCGTTCGTCATCGACGGCGGCTGGCTGGCGGGCGTGAGGCTCTTCTGAGCCCCGAGGCAAACCTGTGACGCCTCGTCAGGTATTGACAGGGCCTGGCGCAGCGCACAATCTGACGGAACGTCAGAAACTCACGAGGACGGTGAACTTCCTTGGAATTCGGGATCTTCGTACAGGGATACGTCGGCAAGCGCGCCGAGACCGATCCCGAAGCCGAGCACAAGGCGCTCATGGAGGAGACCGAGTACGTCATCCAGGCCGACCGGTCCGGGTTCAAGTACGCCTGGGCCTCCGAGCACCACTTCCTGGAGGAGTACTCCCACCTCTCCGCGAACGACGTCTACCTCGGGTACCTCGCCCACGCCACCGAGCGCATCCACCTCGGCTCCGGCATCTTCAACCCGCTCGCCCCCGTCAACCACCCCGTCAAGGTCGCCGAGAAGGTCGCCATGCTCGACCACCTCTCCGGCGGACGCTTCGAGTTCGGGTCCGGGCGCGGCGCGGGCTCCCACGAGATCCTCGGGTTCATGCCGGGCATCACCGACATGAACCACACCAAGGAGATCTGGGAGGAGACCATCGCCGAGTTCCCCAAGATGTGGCTCCAGGACGAGTACGTCGGCTTCCAGGGCAAGCACTGGTCGCTCCCGCCGCGCAAGGTCCTGCCCAAGCCGTACGGCCCGTCCCATCCCGCCATGTGGTACGCGGCCGGGTCCCCGACCTCGTACGCCATGGCGGGCCGGATGGGGCTCGGGGTCCTCGGCTTCAGCGTGCAGAAGGTCTCCGACATGGAGTGGGTCGTGGACTCGTACAAGACCGCGATCAAGGAGGCGAAGGCCGTCGGCGACTTCGTCAACGACAACGTGATGGTGACCTCGACCGCGATCTGCGCCGAGACCCACGACAAGGCCGTCGAGATCGCCGTCGGGGGCGGCCTCAACTACCTCCAGTCGCTGCTCTTCCGCTACCACGACACCTTCCCCCGGCCCGAGGGCATCCCCGAGTGGCCGGAACTGCTGCCCGAGTACTCCGCCGAGATCATCGAACTCCTCATCCAGGAGGAGCTGATGATCTGCGGCGACCCGGACGAGGTGCTCGCGCAGTGCAGGCGGTGGGAGCGGGCCGGCGCCGACCAGCTGTCCTTCGGGTTGCCGATCGGGATCTCGTACGAGGACACGATGACCACCATCAAGCTGATCGGCGAGCACGTGATCCCCGCGATCGACACCGACCCGGTCCACCGCACGACCCGCTTCCGGCAGGCCGCCCGCGCCTGACGGGCCCCATCCAGCGCGGGGCGGCTTCTTCCCGGACCGCCGCCCCGTACCGGCCCCGGCCGGCGGCCGTTCCGCGGCGGCCCCGGTCCGGGGCGCACCCGTGTCCCTGTGCGTGGGACACGCGCGGCCCGGTCCGGGCGCACCCGCGTCCACGTGCGGAAACACGTGCCGAAGCACCTGTGACACACGTGCCGAGACACGTGGCGAAACACGTGCAGAGAGGGGAACGTCATGCTCGATCACCTGATCAGGGGCGCCACCGTCGTGGACGGCACCGGCGCCCCCGCCCGCGTCGCCGACGTCGGCATCCGCGACGGCCGGATCGCCCGGATCGCCGAGCCCGGCACCGTCACCGAGGAGGCGCGGAGCGCCGAGGACGCCGGCGGACTCGTCCTCGCCCCCGGCTTCGTCGACCCGCACACCCACTACGACGCCCAGCTGTTCTGGGACCCGTACGCCACACCCTCCATGAACCACGGCGTCACCACCGTCGTCGGCGGCAACTGCGGCTTCACCCTCGCCCCGCTGCACCCCGGCCGGCCCGAGGACGCCGACTACACCCGCCGCATGATGTCCAAGGTCGAGGGCATGTCCCTCACGGCCCTGGAGGAGGGCGTCGACTGGAGCTGGTCCTCCTTCGGCGAATACCTCGACGCCCTGGAGGGACGGATCGCCGTCAACGCCGGCTTCATGGTCGGACACTGCGCCCTGCGGCGTTACGTGATGGGGCCGGACGCCGTCGGCGGGCAGCCCACGCCGGCGCAGCTGGAGGCGATGGTCGGCCTGCTGAAGGAGGCCATGGACGCCGGCGCCTGGGGCCTGTCCACCACCCAGTCCGCCACCCATTCCGACGGCGACGGCGCCCCCGTCGCCTCCCGGCACGCGACCCCCGACGAGCTGATCGCCCTGTCCCGGGCCGTCGGCGAGCACGAGGGCACCCAGATCGAGGCGATCCTGGCCGGCTGCCTCGACCGGTTCTCGGACGCCGAGATCGACCTGTTCGTGGAGATGACGGCCGCCGCCGGCCGGCCCCTCAACTGGAACGTGCTCACCATCGACGCCACCGTCCCCGAACGCGTCCCGCGCCAGCTCCTCGCCTCCGAACGGGCCCGCAAATCCGGCGGCCGGATCGTCGCCCTCACCATGCCGATCCTCACCCCCATGAACATGTCGCTCGGCACCTTCTGCGCCCTCAACCTCATCCCCGGCTGGGGCGAGATCCTCGGCCTTCCCGTGCCCGAGCGGATCACGCGGCTGCGCGACCCCGCCGTACGGGCGGAGATGCTGCGCCGCGCCGACTCCCGGGAGGCCGGTGTCTTCCGGCGGCTCGCCGACTTCGGCCGGTACGTCATCGGCGACACCTACAGCCGCGAGAACGAGGGCCTGACCGGCCGGGTGGTCGGCGACATCGCCGCCGCACGCGGCCAGGACCCCTTCCAGTGCCTCGTCGAGATCTGCGCCAACGACGACCTGCGCACCGTCCTGTGGCCGATGCCCCCCGACAACGACCCGGCGAGCTGGGCGCTGCGCCGCGAGACCTGGCAGCACGAGGACGTGCTGCTCGGCGGCTCCGACGCGGGCGCCCACCTGGACCGGATGTGCGGGGCGCCGTACACCACCCGCTTCCTCGGCGACTGTCTGCGCGGGCGCGGGCTCGTCCCGCTGGAGCAGGCGGTGCGGATGCTGAGCGACGACCCGGCGCGGCTGTTCGGGCTGCGCGGGCGGGGCCGGATCGCCGAGGGCTTCCACGCCGACCTGGTCCTCTTCGACCCCGGGCGGATCGACGCGGGCCCGGCGACCCTCGTGCACGACCTGCCGGGCGACAGCCCGCGCCTGGACTCGCGCGCGAGCGGGATCGTGTCGGTGCGGGTCAACGGCGTGGAGACGGTCCGGGACGACGAGGTGACCGGGGCGATACCGGGCCGGGTGCTGCGCTCCGGCCGCGACACGAGGACGGTGAGCACCCGGTGACCGGGGAGACGGCACACGGTCCGGCGGGCGGACCGGCGGGCGGTCCGGCACACCGCCCGGCACACGGCCCGGCGCGGGGCCCCGGACGCGGACCGGTGCGCGAGCCCGTCGTGGAGCGCCTTTATATAGGAGGGGAGTGGGTCGAGCCCGACGGCGGTCACTACGAGGTGATCGACCCGGCGACCGAGGAGGTCGTCGGCCTCGCCCCGGAGGCCTCCCGTGCCCAGGTGTACGAGGCGGCCGAGGCGGCCCGCGCCGCCTTCGCGACCTGGTCCCGTACGAAGCCGGAGGAGCGGGCCGCGATCCTCGACCGGGCCGCGGACGTCATGGCCCGCGACGCCGCCGCGCACACGCTGCTCGCCCGCGCCGAGACCGGCGCGACCACGGCCACCGCCCGCGGGATGCAGGTCGCCGTCGGCGCCGCCCGCTTCCGCCGTTACGCCCGGGGCGCCCTGGAACCCGTCGAGCGGGCCCTGCCGCCGCAGATCAACGAGGCCGGCCCCATGGGCGGGGCCGGCGTCGTCGGGGCCGTGGCGGTGCGGCGCCCGGTGGGAGTGGTCACCTGCATCACCTCGTACAACAACCCCTGGGCGAACGCGGCCGGGAAGATCGCCCCGGCGCTCGCGATGGGCAACACGGTCGTGGTGAAGCCCGCCCCGCAGGACCCGCTGTCCGTGTACGCGATGACCCGGGCCCTGGAGGAGGCCGGGGTCCCGGCCGGGGTGGTGAACGTGGTCACCGGTTCCGCGCCCGCCGTGGGCGAGGCGGCCGTGGACGCCCCGGCGGTCGACATGGTGTCCTTCACCGGCTCGACGGCCGTCGGGCAGGCGATCGGCGAGGTGTGCGGCCGGGAGCTGAAGCGGCAGCTGATGGAGCTGGGCGGCAAGGGCGCGGCGCTCGTCCTCGACGACGCCGACCTGGAGTCGGCGGTGCGGGGGATCGGCACGACCTTCTCCTTCTACAGCGGGCAGATCTGTACGGCGCCGACCCGGGTGCTCGCGCAGCGCGGGATCCATGACCGGCTGGTCGCCGGGCTCGCCGCGTACGCCGGCCGGCTGGCGGTGGGGGATCCGGCGGCGCCCGGCACGGTGGTCGGCCCGGTGATCTCGGCGGCGCACCGCGAGCGGGTGGAGTCCTACGTGGAGCTGGGCAGGAAGGAGGGGGCGCGGGTCGTCGTGGGGGGCGAGCGGCCGGTGGTCGGCGACGGGCGGGGTTTCTACGTGGCGCCGACGCTGCTCGCGGACTGCACGCCCGGGATGCGGGTGGTGCGGGAGGAGATCTTCGGGCCGGTGGTCGTGGTGGTGCCCTTCGACGACGAGGAGGAGGGGATCGCGCTGGCGAACGACAGCGAGTACGGCCTGATCGACTACGTGTGGTCCGGGGACGTGGCCCGCGCATTCCGTATCGCGGGCCGGCTGCGGGCCGGCGGGGTGGGCGTGAACACGATCGCCCGGAACATGGAAGCGCCGTTCGGCGGCTTCAAGAAGAGCGGAATCGGTCGCGACGTGGGCTCGTACGCACTGCATGCGTACAGTGAGCTACAGGCTGTGGTCTGGCCGGGCTGAAAACGGGGTCCGAGGACCTCCGCGAAAATTCCTCGGGAAATTTTGGAAACGGACATTTGGGGCACCGCTGCGGTTCCCGCATATCGGACGCCCGGGGAAGCGCCTACCGGTTGGTCGGTCCGTCAGGGTCGTCGATCTTTCAATCATTGGCGAGCGTCCGATTTTGACCTCGCAATGCAAGGCGTAGATCGTGAGAGTCGGCGGACTTCGATCTTCCGGATGTGGAAACCGCAGCACTTAACGTCCTGTTCATGACTCAGGTGGAAGCGCGGCCCCAGGCCGGAGACACGGTAAGGGGCGTCACGCCGGGCGACAGTCACGGTGTGCGTACCAAGGGCCTCGGTGGAAACTCCGTGGGCCTCCTCGGCAGTGCCGTCATCGGCATCTCCACTGTCGCCCCGGTTTACTGCCTCACCTCGACGCTCGGCTCCACGGCCGGCGAGGTGGGGCTGCAGATGCCCGCCGTGTTCCTCGCGGGCTTCCTGCCGATGCTGCTCGTCGCCTTCGCGTACCGCGAGCTCAACCGGGTGATGCCGGACTGCGGCACCTCCTTCACCTGGACGGTCAAGGCCTTCGGCCCGAAGATCGGCTGGATGTGCGGCTGGGGCCTCGTCATCGCGACGATCATCGTGCTCTCCAACCTGGCCGGCGTCGCGACCTCCTACTTCTGGCTCCTCGCCGGTGAGATCACCGGCAGCGAATCGGTCGCCGCCCTGGACGACAACAAGGCCGTCCACATCCTGACCTGCCTCACCCTGATCGCCGTCGCCACCGCGATCAGCTACCGCGGCATGACCGCCACCAAGGGCGTGCAGTACGCCCTCGTCGGCCTCCAGCTCGTCGTCCTCGGCCTCTTCGTGGCGATGGCGCTGTCGAAGGCCGGCTCCTTCGAGACCTCGGTCGACTTCTCCTGGTCCTGGATGAACCCCTTCGCGGTCCAGTCCTTCGCCGCCTTCACCGCCGGCCTCTCCCTGTCGATCTTCATGTACTGGGGCTGGGACGCCTGCATGGCGACCAACGAGGAGACCACCGGCAGCGAGAAGACCCCCGGCCGCGCCGCGCTGATCGCCATGGTCGTCCTGGTGGCCTCCTACCTGGCCACCGGCATCGCCGCCCAGATGGCCGTCGGCTCCGGCGACCAGGGCCTCGGCCTCGCCAACCCGGAGACCTCCGACAACGTCTTCGCCGCCCTGGCCGGCCCCGTCATGGGCCCCGCCCTCGGCATCCTGCTCTTCGTCGCGGTCCTCGCCTCCGCCGCCGCCAGCCTGCAGACGACCTTCATCCCGGTCGCCCGCACGGTCCTCGCGATGTCCACCTACGAGGCCCTGCCGAAGTCCTTCACCAAGGTCCACCCGGTCTTCAAGACCCCCGGCAAGGCCACGATCGTCGCCGGCGTGGCGACCGGCGCCTTCTACACCGTGATGACCCTGGTCAGCGAGAACGTCCTGGTCGACACGATCTACGCGCTCGGCCTGATGATCTGCTTCTACTACGCCCTGACGGCCTTCGCCTGCGTCTGGTACTTCCGCGCCGAGCTCTTCCGCTCCGGCCGCGACCTCGCCTACAAGGGCCTGATGCCGCTGCTCGGCGGCCTGATGCTGACCGCCGTCTTCGGCAAGACGCTCTACGACATGTGGGACCCGGCCTACGGCTCCGGCTCGGCCGTCCTCGGCGTCGGCTCGGTCTTCGTGATCGGCGTCGGACTGCTGCTGCTCGGCGTGGTGATCATGCTGGTGATGCAGCGCAGGAGCCCGGCCTTCTTCCGGGGCGAGGTGCTCACCAAGGAGACCCCGTCGCTGGTCGTCGAGGACTGATGGACTCCTCACGCGGCCGGTAACGGAAACGGCGAGGTGGCGGGCCCGTGGGGGGTCCCGCCACCTTCGTCGTTCTTCCGGCTTCCGTGCCGGCTCAGTGCTGCCCCGGAACCAGGCCCCCCACCAGCGGGCCGGCGGCGGGCATCTCGGCCGGGGCCGGGGGCTTCTTGGCGGTCTCCAGCAGGCCGCCCAGCGGGAACGAGGGGCCCATGCTGTTGCCGCCGGTCTCGGCGGCGGCGGTCCCGGTGGCGGCGAGCCCGCCCGCGACGGCGAGCGAGGTCAGGGCGGCGGTGGCGAGGAACTTCTTCATGCCGCACCCAACGGCGACCGCCCCCGAGGGGTTACGGACCGCTTCCCTACGATGCCGCCCATGCCCCCCATACCGCACACGCACCCGCAGACGGACTGGTCCCTGCGCCCGGGCCGGGCCGACGACGTCGAGATCATCGCCGAACTGCGGGCCCGGGTCCTGCGCGACGACCTCGAACGCCTCGGCCGCTACGACGAGTACCGGGTCCGCCGACGCCTGCGCGACGGCTTCACGCCCGCCCACACCCGCGTCGTCGAGACCGACGGCGCCTTCGCCGGCTGCGTGACGCTCCGCCCGGACGACACGGGCGACGGCCTTCACCTGGAGCACTTCTACCTGACCCCCGAGACCCAGGGCCACGGCCTCGGCACCGCCGTGCTGCGCACCCTCCTCGCCCACGCCGACGCCCGGCGCCTCCCCGTCCGCCTCGTCGTCCTCCAGGGCAGCGCGGCCCGCCGGCTCTACGAGCGGGAGGGCTTCACCGTCGAGTGGGAGGACCCGGTGGACCTGGGGATGATCCGCGAGCCGGCGCCGGCGCCGGCGCCGGGGCGGTGAGCGGGGGCGGCGGGGTTGCTCACCGAGAGGAGCGAGCCTCGGCCGGTCGCCATGGTGACGTCCGACGTCGACGACATGACGACGCTGTGCGGAGGGCGCGGCAGGCTGGTCGCGGTGTGAACGGCCCGGGCTACCCGGCCTGCCCGGCCTGCCCGGGCTACTCGGCCTACCCCGCCTGCCCGGGCTACCCAGCCTGCTCCGCGTCCACCTCTGCGTCCGCGTCCGCGTCCGCCTCCGCCGGTTCCGCGATCAGGGCCGTGGCGACGGTCCGGAAGCCCAGGCGGGCGTAGAGGCGGGCCACCGTCTCGTCCGTGGCGGTGAGGAAGACCGTCTCGGCGCCCCGCGCGCGGGCGTCCGCGACCAGGGCGGCCGTGACCGCGAGGCCCAGGCCGCGGCGGCGGGCCTCGGGGCGGGTGCCGACGCCGACGACCTCGGTCACCGCGCCGACCGGCTGGTGCTGGCCGGCCGCGAGCGCCGTGCCCGACGGGTCGAGGGCGGCCGCGAGACGGGTCAGGCCGGCCTGGATCCGGGCCGCGACCTGGGCGGCGGCGCCGGGCGCCGGGGCCGCGCCGAAGGCCGCGTACGGGGCGGCGACCGCCGTCTCCAGGGCCGGGTCACCGGCGCCGACCATCCGCACGGTGACGTCCCGCGGCGGTGCGGGCAGCTCCTCGGCTGCCTCGGTGAGCACCATCAGCGGATGCTCGCGCACCACGAGCCCGCTCTCCTCCACGGCCGCCCGCAGCCCCGGCGTGGTCTCCGCGACCCACTCGAAGGCCTCCGGCACCCCCAGCTCCCGCTGCCGGGCCCGCACCTTCTCCACCGCCTCGGCCCCGAACGGGCCGGCGTGGCCGAGCGCGGGCCGCGCGTAATAGGGCCAGCCCTGCCCCTCCCGTACGAAGAGGGTGAGCGGCCCGAACTCCTCGGCACGGGCGGCGGACCGGGGGACGGCGTCGTAATAGCTCTCGATGAGGTTCAGCACCCGGTCACGGTAGAGGCGGCAGGGGGCGGGCGCAGGCGGATTTCCGGCGGCCCCCGGCATCGGACGTGGCATGATCTCGTCACTCTGTTCGCGGGGCGGGCAGGAGCTCAGGGGAAGCGATGGGGAGACCCGAGCGGGGGGACCGATGGGCCGTACGACACACACCTGCCCGGGTTGCGGGCGCGACGACCGCGTCCAGGCCGTGCCCGCCGTGTACCTGGCGGGCCGGGACGCCGTGACCCGCCGCGAGCGGGACCGCGACGGCTCCTCGCGGACCGTGACGCGCACGGTGACGACCGGACTCTCCGACGCGCTCGCACCGGTGCCCGCGCCGCCGTCGTACGCGATCGGCTGTGCCGGGCTCCTCGCCGCGGCCGTCGCGCTCGGGACCTTCCTCGGCGGGGCCCTGCTCGGAAAGTGGTTCCAGGACGGGCCCGTGCCCGAACCCGACTTCGCGCTCCTGCCGCCGGAGCCCGCGCAGGCGCCGGACCTCGCTTTCCTGGGCTGGATCTCCGCCCTCGCGTTCCTCGGCGCCGTCGTCGTCCTCGTCGTGACGCTGCGCCGCCGGGCCGCCTTCGCCCGGCTGACCCGCGGCCGCCACCGGGCGGAGGAGCTGTGGTCCAGGGGCTGGTACTGCCACCGCTGCGGCACGGTCCACTTCGCCGACGTCCCCGGCGAGGACCGGACCCCGCTGAGTCTGCAGCGCTTCCGCGAGAGGGTCTGGGAGCAGGGCGGGTACGGGGACCTGGCGGCGCGGCAGCGGGCGGTGGACCCGATGCGGGACTGACAGCGGGTGGCCCCGGGGGACTGGAGCAACGGGTGGCCCGGGGGCTGGCAGCGGGTGGCCCCGCGAGACTGACCGGCCGGCGGCCGCGGGGCTGACCGGTCGGCGGACCGGCGGGACCTCGGGCGGGCCCGCACGACTGACCGGCCGGCGGACCGGCGGCACCTCGGGCGGGCCCGCACGACTGACCGGCCGGCGGACCGGCGGCACCTCGGACGGCCCCCGGGCCCCACCGGTGCCGTACCCCTCGGAAAACCGCGCCCCAGCCCCTACCGTGCCCCCATGCGGATCTCGACCACGATCTTCCTGACCGACGAGACCATCACTCCCGTGCGGCTCGCCCGCGAGCTCGAACAGCGCGGCTTCGCCGGGCTCTACCTGCCCGAGCACACCCACATCCCCGTCGAGCGCACCACCCCCTACCCGGCGGGCGGCCCGCTGCCGCCCGAGTACGGGCGCACGCTCGACCCGTTCGTGGCCCTCGGGCAGGCCGCGGCCGTCACCGAGCGCCTCGGCCTGGGCACGGGGATCACGCTGGTCGCCCAGCACGACCCGATCGCGCTCGCCAAGCGGATCGCGACCCTGGACCACCTCTCCGGCGGACGCCTCACGCTCGGCGTCGGCTTCGGCTGGAACCGGGAGGAGGCCGCGGACCACGGCGTCCCCTGGGCCGGGCGCCGCGAACACACCCGTGAGGCCATGCACCTCATGCGGGCTCTGTGGGCCCCCGAACCCACGGCGTACGAGGGTGAGACCTCGGGCCTGTCCGTCCGCGCCTCCCACGCCTGGCCGAAGCCCGTCACGGGCGGCGCACCCCGCACCCTCGTCGGCGGCGCCGCGGGGCCGACGCTCTTCTCCCACGTCGCCGACTACGCCGACGGCTGGATGCCGATCGGCGGCCGCGGCCTGACGGAGACGGTCCCCGCGCTCCGGGAGGTCTGGGAGCGGGCCGGGCGTGACCCCAAGGCCCTCCAGGTCGTCCCCTACGCGGTCCGGCCCAGCCCCGGCAAGCTCGCCCACTACGAGGAGCTGGGCTGCGAGGAGGTCGTGCTCCAGCTGCCGCCGGGGGGCGAGCGCGAGGTGCTGGGGGCGCTGGACGAGTTCGGAGGCTACCTGTGAACCGCGAGACGGCCGACGTCACGGCCCGGCTCCTCGCGGCGCTCCTCGCCGCCGACGACGGCACCCGTGTCATAGGGCGTGCGCTCCCCGTGGTCTTCCCAGGGGTGCGTCACCTGTCGGCCGAGGAGCTGCGGGAGTTCGTCCAGGACCTGGTGGACGCGACGCATGACGCGGCGCAGTTGGACGTCCACGCCACCCTCCACCGAACCATCGTCGAGTGGCGGGCGACGGCGCGCGTCCTCGCCGACCCGGCGCTCACCGCCCGGCTCACCCGTCCCCTGCCCGATGAGGACCACGGCGAGGTGACCGCCCCGTGACCCCGAAGCGCGGCGACGACGTCGCCCCACCGCCGGTCGGCGAGGAGTGGCGACTGCGCTTCGCGACGAACGAGGCCGCCAAGGGCCGAGGGGGCTCGGGCGCCGACTGAACCGACCCCGGGCTTCGGACTCCACCCCCACCCCCTCACCCGCTCGTATGCTCGGGCCATGACCGATCAGCAGGCACCCCGCACCCCAGGCCGCCCCACCGAGAACGCCATGCGCCGCGCGCTCCGGCGGGCCAGGGACGGGGTCGCGCTCGATGTGGCCGAGGCCGCCGTGCTGTTGCAGGCGCGTGGGGCGGATCTGGAGGACCTGGTCGCGACGGCCGGGCGGGTGCGGGACGCGGGCCTGGAGGCGGCCGGGCGGCCCGGGGTCATCACGTACTCGAAGAGCGTGTTCATACCGCTCACCCGACTGTGCCGGGACAAGTGCCACTACTGCACCTTCGCGACCGTCCCCGGCAAGCTGCGCCGCGCGGGCCATGGGATGTTCATGTCGCCGGACGAGGTCCTCGACATCGCCCGGCGCGGAGCCGAACTCGGCTGCAAGGAAGCCCTGATCACCCTCGGCGACAAGCCCGAGGACCGCTGGCCCGAGGCCCGCGAATGGCTGGACGCGCACGGCTACGACGACACCCTCGCGTACGTACGGGCCATGGCGATCCGCATCCTGGAGGAGACCGGGCTGCTGCCCCACCTCAACCCCGGGGTGATGTCGTGGACCGACTTCCAGCGGCTCAAGCCCGTCGCGCCCAGCATGGGCATGATGCTGGAGACCACCTCCCGGCGGCTCTGGGAGGAGCCCGGGCAGCCCCACTTCGGCTCGCCCGACAAGGAACCGGCCGTGCGCCTGCGGGTCCTGGAGGACGCGGGGCGCTCCTCCGTGCCGTTCACCTCCGGGCTGCTGCTCGGCATCGGCGAGACGTACGAGGAGCGGGCCGACTCGCTGTTCGCGCTGCGCCGGATCGCCCGCGCCTACCACGGCATCCAGGAGCTGATCATCCAGAACTTCCGCGCCAAGCCGGACACGGCGATGCGCGGCATGCCGGACGCCGAACTGGACGACCTGGTCGCCACCGTGGCCGTGGCCCGGCTCATCATGGGCCCCTCCGCCTGCCTCCAGGCCCCGCCGAACCTGGTGGACGCCGAGTACGGGCGGCTGATCGCCGCCGGCATCGACGACTGGGGCGGGGTGTCCCCGCTCACCATCGACCACGTCAACCCCGAGCGGCCCTGGCCCCGCATCGAGGAGCTCGCCGAGAAGTCCGCCGCCGCCGGCTTCCGCTTGCGCGAACGGCTCTGCGTCTACCCGGAGTTCGTCACCCGCGGCGAGCCCTGGCTCGACCCCCGGCTGCTTCCGCACGTGCGCGCCCTCGCCGACCCGGAGACGGGCCTCGCGAAGGCGGACGCGCCGGTGCGCGGACTGCCCTGGCAGGAGCCCGACGAGACCTTCGCCGCCGCCGGCGGCACCGGCCGCACCGACCTGCACCGCACCATCGACACCACCGGCCGCACCGGTGACCGCCGCGAGGACTTCGACCACGTCTACGGCGACTGGGAGGCGCTGCGCGAGGCCGCCGCGCCCGGCATGGTGCCCGAGCGGATCGACGCCGACGTCCGGGAGGCGCTGGCCGTCGCCGCCGACGACCCGACCCGGCTCACCGACCCGCAGGCCCTCGCGCTGCTGCACGCCGACGGCCCGGCCCTGGACGCGCTGTGCGCGGTCGCGGACGACCTGCGGAAGTCGGTGTCCGGCGACGAGGTGACGTACATCGTCACGCGGAACATCAACTTCACCAACGTCTGCTACACCGGCTGCCGCTTCTGCGCCTTCGCCCAGCGCCGCACCGACGCCGACGCCTACACCCTCTCCCTCGACCAGGTCGCCGACCGCGCCGAGCAGGCCTGGGACGTCGGCGCCGTCGAGGTCTGCATGCAGGGCGGCATCCACCCCGACCTGCCCGGCACCGCCTACTTCGACATCGCGCGGGCGGTGAAGGAGCGCGTCCCCGGCATGCACGTGCACGCCTTCTCCCCGATGGAGGTCGTCAACGGCGCCTCCCGCACCGGCCTGTCGATCCGCGAGTGGCTGACCGCCGCCAAGGAGGCCGGGCTCGACTCGATCCCCGGCACGGCCGCCGAGATCCTCGACGACGAGGTCCGCTGGGTGCTCACCAAGGGCAAGCTGCCCACGGCCACCTGGATCGAGGTGATCACCACCGCGCACGAGCTGGGCATCCGCTCCAGCTCCACGATGATGTACGGGCACGTGGACCAGCCCCGGCACTGGCTCGGCCACTTCCGCACCCTCGCCCGCATCCAGCAGGAGACCGGTGGCTTCACCGAGTTCGTGACGCTGCCGTTCATCCACACCAACGCGCCCGTCTACCTCGCGGGCATCGCCCGCCCCGGCCCGACCGTCCGCGACAACCGGGCCGTCACCGCCATGGCCCGCCTCCTGCTCCACCCGCACATCCCGAACATCCAGACCAGCTGGGTCAAGCTGGGCGCGGAGGGCGCGGCCGAGATGCTGCGCTCGGGCGCCAACGACCTGGGCGGCACGCTGATGGAGGAGACCATCTCGCGGATGGCCGGGTCGAGTTACGGCTCGTACCGCTCGATCCGCGACCTGGAGGCCATCGCCGAGGCGGCGGGCCGTCCCGCCCGGCCCCGGACGACCCTGTACGGCGAGGTGCCGGAGGAGCGGCAGCGCGCGGCCCGCGCCTCCGACGGGCACCTGCCGGAGCTGCTGCCGCTCGTGCAGGAGTAGGGCGCCCTGCGGCATTCGCGGACCGGACAAACTGCGATCAAAAGCGGACCGAAGGGCGTCGGATCACATAACGTTCCGGCCCCCGAACGAGCGCATCCGGTCTATTACAGTGCTGGACCAGGAGCTGCCGACCCGGGGGAGGGCACGTCGTGACCACCACAGCCGCGGTGGTGTGGGGCCGTACCGAACAGCAGGACTTCCGGTCCAGGGTCCGCGGCTGTCTGCTCGGCGGGGCGGTCGGCGACGCCTTCGGCGCCGGGGCCGCCGGGCGCACGCTGGAGGAGCTCCGCGCGGCCCACGGACCCGAGGGGCTGACCGAGCCGGTCCCCGTCCACGGCCGCAGGGGCGCCGTCACCGCCGCCACCCAGATGTCCCTGTTCACCGTCGACGGCCTCATCCGCGCCCAGGTCCGCCGGGACACCGGCGCCTGGCACCCGCCCACCGACGTCCACCGGGCGCACCTGCGCTGGGCGGCGACCCAGCGCGACTGGGGCCCCGACGAGCGGCGGCCCGACCTCGGCTGGCTGGCCCGCGAGGAGTGGCTCTACGCGCGCCGGGACCCGGCCAGGGCCTGCCTGACGGGTCTCGGCGACGAGGTCCTCGGCACGGTGGACCGGCCCAAGAACCCCGGGGCCGCGGACAGCGGCGCCCTGGTCCGCTCGGCGCCCTTCGGCCTGCTCGTCGGCTGGGAGCCGCAGCTGGTCTGCCAGCTCGCCGTGGAGTGCGCCGCCCAGACCCACGGCGACCCGGCCGCGTATCTGTCGGCCGGCGCCCTCGCGGTCGTGGTGCACGGCGTGGCCCGCGGCGACAGCGTGGAGGGCGCCGTCCGCACGGCCCTGGAGCAGCTCGCCCCGCGCACCGGCCACGAGCCGGTCACCGAGGCCCTGGGGGCCGCGCTGGCCGCCGTACGGCAGGGCATGCCGGACGCGGAGCGGGTGACCGCGCTCGGCGCGGGGGAGGACCGGGCCGAGGGGCAGCTGGCGGCGGCCGTGTACTGCGCCCTGGTCGGCGAGGACATCCGGCACGGGCTGCGCCTCGCGGTCAACCACGACGGCCCCTCGGCGGCGACCGCCACCCTCACCGGGGCGCTGCTCGGCGCCCTGCACGGCGAGACGGCCCTCCCGCCGGCCTGGGTGGCCGAACTGGAGGGCCGGGGCACGGTCCTGGAGCTCGCGGACGACTTCGCGATGGAGATGACCCAGGGCGGCGCCCTGCACGGTCCGGGCGTCGCGGAGTCGGCGTCGGGCTGGCTGGCCCGCTATCCGAGGGGCTGAGCGGTCCGCCGCGGGCCCAGCGGCTGATCAGCCCAGCGGCTGGCCGGTCCGCTCGTCCGTGGACTGGCCGGGGATCGCGGCGGCCGGGCTCCCGTCGTCGCTGTGCAGCCGGTCGAGGATCGCGTCCCGCTCCGGAGTGGCCTCGGGCCTCACGTATCCGATCAGGACGTAGAGGACCAACGAGGTGGCGAGCGGCGAGACGATCTGGATCTGGAGTTCGACGCCGTCGAGGCCGTAGTTGGTGAACCAGAAGGCGAAGAGACCGGCCGCCCAGGACACGAGCGCCGCCGTCGGGCCCGACTTACGGAAGGCGCGGAGCAGGCCGAGCATGAACGGGATCGCGATCGGCCCCATGAGCCCGGCGACCCACTTGATGACGACGGTGATGATGTCCTTGAAGGTGGGGGAGTTGACCTGGGTGGCGACCGCCATCGACAGGGCGAGGAAGGCGATCGTCGACCAGCGGGCGGCGAGCAGCCCGGCCGCCTGCGACCAGGTGCGGGCGGACTTGCTGAGGACGGGCGCGATGTCCCGGGTGAAGACGGCCGCGATGGCGTTGGCGTCGGAGGAGCACATGGCCATGGTGTGCGAGAAGAAGCCGACGATGACGAGGCCCAGCAGGCCGTGCGGCAGCAGCTGCTCGGTCATCAGGGCGTACGAGTCGGAGGCGTCGGGCTTCTCCGGGTCGACGAGCAGCGGCGCCACCCACATGGGGAAGAAGAGGACCAGCGGCCAGACGAACCACAGGACGGCGGAGAGCCGGCCGGAGCGGGTGGCCTCGCGGGCGGTCGGGGTGGCCATGTAGCGCTGGGCCTGGTTCCACATGCCGCCGCTGTACTCGAAGGTCTTGATGAAGAGGTAGGCGAGGAGGAAGGTCAGCGTGTACGGGCCGGCCGTCGGCGCCGTGTGCCCCTGGAGCTCGGGCCGGTCCCACACCGTCCACAGCGCGCTGACCCCGCCGAGCTCGGCGAGCACGGCGACGAGCATGGCGATGCCGGCGAAGAACTGGATGACGAACTGGCCGAGTTCGGTGAGCGCGTCGGCCCACAGACCGCCGACCGTGCAGTAGATGCCGGTGACGACCCCGGTGATGAGGATGCCCTGGTTGAGGGAGATCCCGGTGAAGACGGACAGCAGGGTGGCGATGGCGGCCCACTTGGCGCCCACGTCCACGATCTTCAGCAGCACCCCGGACCAGGCGAGGGCCTGCTGGGTGGGCAGGTTGTAGCGGTTCTTCAGGTACTCCAGGGGCGAGGCGACGTGCAGCCGGGAGCGGAGCCGGTTGAGGCGGGGCGCGAAGAGGTGGGCGCCGACGGCGATGCCGATGGCGATGGGGAAGGACCAGGTGACGTAGGAGGTGACGCCGTAGGTGTAGGCGATGCCCGCGTATCCGGTGAACATCACGGCGCTGTAGCCGGACATGTGGTGGGAGATGCCGGACAGCCACCAGGGCATGCGGCCGCCGGCGGTGAAGAAGTCGGAGACGTCGTCCACCCGCTTGTGGGACCAGACGCCGATCGCGACCATGACGCCGAAGTAGCCGATGAGCACGGCCCAGTCGAGACTGTTCATTGCGCCCCCTCCATGAGATCCGGTCCGCCTTGTGAACGCGGTTCATGGTGTGGGGAGTTGGAAGGCAGGGACAAGCGGAGGAAAGGTCAAGGGGAGGTAAAATCGTTCTGTTTGCTGACCCTCGTTCATGTCTGTGAATCAGCGGGGGTGGGGGGCGTGGTGACGCGCGGACGGCCCTCGGCGCATCCGTCCCCGTCCCCGTCCCCGTCCCCGGGCAAGACCGAGCCCCCTCGGCCAGGACGGCGGACCGGTCGAGAGGGCTCACTCCTTGACGCGTGGACAGGCGGGCGCGGGGTCACAGGACCCCGGCGCTCACCTCGCCCACGAACGCGTTCCACGAGCCCGGTCCGAAAGAGAGGGACGGGCCCTCGGGAGCCTTCGAGTCGCGCACCGCGATCGCGTTCACCACGGGGGACTTGACTTCGACACAGGCCCCGTTGCCCCCGGAATACGACGACTTCGTCCAGGTGTCCGTACCGCCCTGAATAATGGCCATGATGCTCACTCCGGTTCTGCCAGTGCTGCCAGTAGCTGCCAGTGGATGTCACGCCAAACGTTCTTGCTGTGTGGCGTGATCGACGCTACTCGCCCGGCCCCGTCACGCGGGACCGTCGTTCACCCGACCGGATGGCATATTCCGTGTGCGCTTCCGCGGGAGCGAGCCGGGGGTGTACCGTACCTGCCTCTCCCCCTGCCCTCCCGCCGAATGACGGCATTCAGCCCGTCGCGCCCCTATTTTCCGCCGGCGTACTCCTTCGCGATGTCCGTGAGGAACTCCCGGGTGTCCTCCACATTCAGCGCCTGTGCCCGCAAGTGCTCGTACATCACGCTGTACTTCGCGACATCCTGCGCCTTCTCCAGATAAAGGTCGCTCGTCACGCCCTCGATGTAGACCACCGAGGAGTCGGACGTGTCCGGGAATTCCAGAATCGCGTAGTGCCCGCTGATGCCCGGATGCGCACCCATGTGGAAGGGCAGCACCTGCACGGTCACGTGCGGCAGGTGCGACTGCTCGACCAGGTGCTCCAGCTGCTCCACCATCAGCTGCCTGCTGCCGACCACCCGGCGCAGCGCGCCCTCGTCGATGACCGCCCACAGTCGCAGCGGGCGCTCCTCGTCCTTGATGCGGTCCTGGCGGCGGGTGCGCACGGTGACCCGCTTGTCGATGTCGGCCGGGGTGGACTCCGGCAGCGCGCCGCTGATCACCGCCTCCGCGTACGCGTGGGTCTGCAGCAGGCCCGGGATGATCTGCGGCTCGTACACCCGCAGGCTCTCCGCGTCCGTCTCCAGACCGATGTAGACGCTGTACGGGATGTCGCCGAAGGCGTGCCACCAGCCCTGCTGGCGCGAGTCCTTGGCCATCTGCATGAGCGAGTCGACCACCCGCTCGTCCTCGACCTCGTACACCCCGCACAGATCGCGGACGTCACGCTGGCTGATCGAACGGCGGCCGTTCTCCAGGCGGCTGATCTTGGACTGGGAGACGAGCAGGCGGTCGGCGACCTGCTCGGCCGTCATGCCCTTCGCCTCCCGGAGCCGGCGCAGCTCCTGGCCCAATCGGCGTCGCCTGACGGTGGGGTTGACACTGGACGCCACGGAAACTGCACCTCCGGCTGTCGGCTGCGTAGCTGTGAGTATCTACTGCTTGGCAGACTGCCACCAAAGGTGTGGTGTGCGCTGGGAAATCGGCACAACGCACGTGTGCGGGACGGCCGTGACGGCGGCCGTCCCGCACACGTATGCGGCTCCCGGTGGTCGGGGGTGGGGTGGTGCGGACCTGCGGATGGTGCGGACGTGCGGACGGTGCGTGGTGCGGTGGTGCGTGGTGCGGTGGTGCGTGCTGTTCTCGTGTGTGCTGCGGTGGTGCGGGTGCGTCACATGGCGGCGCGCGCCATGGTCCCGCGACGCGGCTGGGACGGCACGCCGCCCGCCGCCGCGTTACGACGGGGCTGCGCGCCCACGCCGTTCTGGACGTCCATCACGGCGTGCGCCACGAGGCCGCCCATCGGGTCGTGCCGGATCAGGTCGCGCAGCCGCGACCGCGACGACCGTCCTTCGTTGCCCGGGTACAGGTGCTTGCCGAGACCCACCGCGTGGGCCAGCGCGGCGAGCGCCGCGGTCCGCGGGTCCGGCGGGACGCCGGTGCGGATCGCACTGTCCAGCCGGGCCCTTATCTCCCGGCTGATCGCCGTGTCCGTCGCCTGGTAGCGAGTCGTCGGCAGCACCCCGCACATCTGGCCCTCCACGGCGTGCACCATGCCGCAGCGTTCCAGATGCGAGAGATACGTCTGGCGAAGCCCCAGTCGGGGCCCGCCGATCCAGTGGACGGCCCGAACCGGGCTGCCGCGCCTGCGCAGCAGCTCCAGTGCGGAGTCCAGAGTCGGATCTCCGGTCGGCCGTGGCATCACCACGGCGATACGATCCCCGTCAGGGGCTATCCGTCCTGCCAGAGCCAGCTCCACTAGCTGTGCTCCGGCCAGGCCCAGGTCGAGCGACTGCGGCTGCGCTGTGGTACCCGTGGCCGGGTCCAGAGCGAGCAACAGAAGCTCCTCCGGAAGTGTTCTGCGGCTCCTGCCCATCCATGCCTCCCCGCGTGGATGAATGACAGGGTGACCCCTCTCACATTCATCTGTCGAGAGTGCCTGGTCGGTTCGTACGGGAACCGGCAGGTATGTCGTTCTCGTCTAGCGGGGGAGCCGAGGGGTTCACACAGGACACTGGTAGACGGTTCGGACGTACGCATGAGCGATGGAGGAGGCACGGTGGCGGGCGAGTCCCCCGACAAGTCGGAGCAGCGGGAGAGCGCGGTCGGCGGCGACGGCAAGGACCCGCGGCTGTCCGTACTCCAGGGCCGGGTGGACGAGCCGACGGCCGTCTTCAAGGCCCTGGCCCCGCGCACGGCACCGGAGGACGCGCCTTCGGCGTCCGAGCCTTCGGTGACGAAGCCTTCGGCGACGGAGGACGCGGAGGAGGACGCCGGCGAGACGGCGGCGGTTGCGGAGGAGCCGGAGACGGAGTCGGAGTCGGGGTCGGGGTCGGAGGCGGCGGCTGCGGCTGGGGCCGGCGGCGAGACCGGCGAGACCGATGGCGAGACCGGCGGCGAGGGCGAGCGTCTGCGGGACGCCGTCGCGGCGTGGGTGTCGACGAGCGGGGACGCGGAGCAGCCGACGGCCGAACAGCCGGCGGCGGAGAAGCCCGAGGCCGAGAAGCCGGAAGCCGAGAAGCCGGAGGCGGAGACCGTCGCCGAGGCCGCGTCGGGCGCCGACGGTGAGGGCGGCGCCGGCGCCGGCGCCGATGCCGACGCCGATGCCGGCCGCGCCGGGGCGTGGTTCGCCGCGCGCAAGCCGGCCGGGGCCGCGTCGGAGCCGAAGCCGAAGCCCGAGCCGGAGACCGCGCCCGAGGCGAAGCAGCCCGAGCCCGAGCCGGAGGCCGTGCCCGAGGTGAAGCAGTCCGAGCCCGCCGCCGAGCCGGCGGAAGCGCCCGAGTCGCGCCCCGTCGACCAGCCGACCGCCGTCTTCAAGGCGCTCAAGCCGCCCGCCGAGCCCGCCGCCCCGGCCGGTCCCGCCCAGCCCGGACAGCCTGCCGGCCCCGCTCAGCCCGCCCGGCCCGCCGCGCCCGCCGGGCCGCCCGTCGATCAGCCGACGACGGCCCTCAAGCTGCCGCAGTCCACCTTCCGCCCGCTCCGGGGAGACATCACCCAGGAGCAGCCGAAGCCCGCGCCCGCGTCGGCGCCGCGGCCCGCGGCCGCCGCCGGACCCGTACCGCCGCCGTCGCTCAGCGAGCCCGAGCGGACCCGGCAGCAGCCGCTGCCGCCCCGTCCGCCGCTGGAGATACTCGCCGAGCTGACGAACACCCCGCCGCCGCCGGAGACGCCGCTGCGCAACACGGTCCGGCGGGTGAAGATCTGGACCCCGCTGGTCCTGCTGCTCCTGATCGTCTTTGCGGTCGTACAGTTCGTGCGGCCGCTCCCGGAGCCCAAGCTGGTGCTCTCCGCCGCCCCCACGTACACCTTCGCGGGCGGCGAGCTGCGCATGCCGTGGCCGTCCGAGGGCCAGGGCGCCGCCGAGGTCGAGGGCGTCGGTTCGCTCGGTACGTACGGGCCGCAGAAGCCCGCCCCGATCGCGAGCGTCGCGAAGACCATGACGGCGTACGTGATCCTCCGCGACCACCCCATCAAGGGGAAGCAGGAGGGCCCGCAGATCGCGGTCGACAAGACCGCCGGCGAGCAGGCGAAGGCGAAGGACGAGTCGACCGCCCAGATCAAGGAGGGGCAGACCTACTCGCAGAAGGAGCTCCTGCAGCTCCTGATGATCCCGTCGGGCAACAACGTGGCGCGGCTGCTCGCCCGCTGGGACGCCGGTTCGGAGGCCGCGTTCGTCGAGAAGATGAACGCCGCCGCCAAGGAGCTCGGCATGACGGACTCCACGTACACGGACCCGTCCGGCCTGCAGTCGACGACCGTGTCGACCCCGCTCGACCAGCTGAAGCTGGCGAGGGCGGTCATGCAGTACGACGTGTTCCGCCAGATCGTCGACACGCCGGACATCGTCATCGACGGCATCCCCAACAAGATCATCAACAACAACTCGATCCTGCTGGAGCCGGGCGTCACCGGCATCAAGACCGGCTCCTCCACCCCGGCCGGCGGCAATCTGCTGTGGGCGGCGAACACGGTCGTCGACGGCGAGAAGCGCCGCATCCTCGGCATCGTGATGGGCGCCAAGGACGCCCCCGAGCTGTGGCAGAAGCTGGAGCTGGCCATCCAGAACAGCCTCAAGCTCATCCAGAAGGCGCAAGCGGACGTCACGTCCGCAGCCGTGGTGAAGAAGGGCGAGGTCGTCGGCTACATCGACGACGGGCTCGGCGGCCGTACGCCGGTCGTGTCGACCAAGGACCTCAAGGCCGTCGGCTGGCCGGGCCTGAAGGTGGACCTGCGGCTCGGCGGCACCGGCAAGGCGCTCCCGCACACCGGCAAGGCCGGGGACGTCGTCGGCGAGGTGTCGATCGGCACCGGCACCGGCCGGGTCAGCGCCCCGGTGGCGCTGAAGAACGACCTGGCCGAGCCCGGTTTCGACAAGAAGCTGACCCGACTGGGCTGATCCGGACGGGCGCCCGGGGGCTCCCCGGGCGCCCAGCTGTTAGCGTTCCGACGGGGACGAGGAAGGGCCAGTCGAGGGCGCACGGGAAAGGGCTTGCAGTTGACCACCGCCGAGCCGACACGCGCCGCCGTGTCTCCACCGGAGCCCGCACCCGAGGCCGCACCCATGGACTCTTCCTCCCCCTCTTCGTCATCGTCGTCTTCGCCTTCGCGAATAGAACTTCCGGCCCCCCGCCTCTCGGCGGAACAGGCCCCGCCCGCCCGTCCCCGGCGACGGAGGCGGCGGTATCCGGTGCTCGTCGCGACCGGCGTGGCCGCGCTCACCCACGTCCTGTGGTTCTTCCTCTTCGCCAACAGCGGCGGCGATCTGGCGGCGCAGGACGCGTGGGCGGAGTTCGTCGGACGGCACCCGGACTCGGCGTACAACCTCGCCTGGTACGGGGGGATGCACCCGGTCTCGTACAGCGTGGTGTCCCCGTACGTGATGTCCCTGATCGGCGTCCGCTCGACGATGATGATCGCCGGGACGGTCTCGGCCGGTCTGACGGCGCTGATCCTGGTGCGGGTGCGCGCGGTGCGCAATCCGATGGCGTGCGCGCTCGCCGGCGTCTTCGCGTTCCTGTGCAACGCGCTGTCGGGGCGGGTCACCTTCGGCCTCGGCATGATGTTCGCGCTGGGCGCGGTCGCGGCGGTGTTCTGCTGGCCGTACCGCTGGCGCTACCGGCGCTGGGCGAAGGCGGCCGTCGCCGCCCCGCTGGCCGGGCTCGCGACCGCGTGCAGCCCGGTCGCCGGGCTGTTCCTGGGCGTGGTCGCCGCGGCGCTCTTCCTCAACAAACGCCGCCCGGGCGCGTACGCCCTCGGCCTCGCGCCGGTCGCGGTGGTGGCGCTGTCGGCGTGGCTGTTCCCCTTCTCGGGCACCCAGCCGATGAGCCTGATGTCGACCAGCCTGCCGTTCCTCTTCGGCGTCCTCGTCCTGGTGCTCGTGCCGCGGGAGTGGCGCACGGTGCGCACGGCGGCGGCCGTGTACGCGGCGGGCACGCTGCTCACCTGGCTGGTGGACTCCCAGATCGGTTCGAACGTGAGCCGGCTGGTGATGCTCTTCGCGGGCGTGGTCCTGCTCGCGGCCCTGCCCTACGCCCGGCCCCGCTCGCGCCGCTGGTACGCGGTGGTGCTGGCCTTCGTCGGCCTGAACGTCTGGATCGGCTTCAAGGGCGTCGACGACGTCATCCGTACGGCCCCGGACGCCTCCTGGGCCCGGGAGGTCGCGCCGCTGATCAACCAGCTCCAGGTGCGCGGCGCCGAGAAGGCCCGGGTCGAGGTCGTCCCGGCCTCCAGCCACCGCGAGTCCTCGGCCCTGGCGCCGTACATCAACCTGGCCCGCGGCTGGAACCGGCAGGCCGACATGGAGCGCAACCCGCTCTTCTACGACGACACCCTCAACGCCACGAACTACCACGACTGGCTCGGCCGGTGGGCCGTCCACTACGTCGTCCTGCCGACGGGCGCGCCCGACTCGGGCGCCGAGCGGGAGGCGGAGCTGGTCGGCGACGGCCTGCCCTACCTGAAGCAGGTGTGGTCCGACGCCAACTGGCGCCTCTTCGAGGTCACGAACCCCACCCCCCTGGCCGACCCGCCGGCCGAGGTGCAGCGCGCCGAGGCCAACGAGGTCGTCATCCGCCTGGACGCCCCGGGCCGCGTGAGGATCCGCGTCCCCTACTCCCCGTGGCTGGCCCTCCTCGACGAGCACGGCGCCAAGATCGAACCCCCGCAGGAGACGGAGGCCTCGAAGAAGGCCCGCGAGGAGTCCGAGACGGAGCTCCCGAAGGTCTTCGCCAACGTCCACGGCTGCCTGCTGAAGGCGGAACCGGACGCGGAGGGCGACGAATGGACCGAACTCCTCGCCCCGAAACCCGGCACCTACCGCCTGGCGGCCCCGTACAAACTCTTCCCACGGGGGACGACGTGCCCGGAGGAGCTGCGCTGAGGGCCCTCGCGCAAACGCGAAAGACCCCCGGACCGTGACGGTCCGGGGGCCTTTGCGCTGGTGCCCCCGGCAGGATTCGAACCTGCGACACCCGCTTTAGGAGAGCGGTGCTCTATCCCCTGAGCTACGAAGGCTGGGCGTGCGGTCAGTGTAGCGGGTGGGGGTGGGGTGGGGCGGGGATGGTGTGGTGGGTGGGGGAAACGGCGAAAGCGCCCCACCCGGAGGTGGGGCGCTGGGCCTGGGGAGCGTGGGGGATCAGTAGCGGTAGTGGTCCGGCTTGTAGGGGCCTTCGACGGGGACGCCGAGGTAGGCGGCCTGGTCGGGGCGGAGGGTGGTGAGCTTGACGCCGAGGGCGTCGAGGTGGAGGCGGGCGACCTTCTCGTCGAGGTGCTTGGGCAGCACGTAGACGTCGGTCGGGTACTCCTCCGGCTTGGTGAAGAGCTCGATCTGGGCCAGGGTCTGGTCGGCGAACGAGTTCGACATGACGAAGGACGGGTGACCGGTCGCGTTGCCCAGGTTGAGCAGACGGCCCTCGGACAGCACGATCAGGACCTTGCCGTCCGGGAACGTCCAGGTGTGGACCTGCGGCTTGACCTCGTCCTTGACGATGCCGGGGATGGCGGCGAGGCCGGCCATGTCGATCTCGTTGTCGAAGTGGCCGATGTTCCCGACGATGGCCTGGTGCTTCATCCTGGCCATGTCCGAGGCCATGATGATGTCCTTGTTGCCGGTGGTGGTGATGAAGATGTCGGCGGTCTCGATCACCTCGTCGAGGGTGGTGACCTGGTAGCCGTCCATGGCCGCCTGGAGGGCGCAGATGGGGTCGATCTCGGTGACGATGACGCGGGCGCCCTGGCCGCGCAGCGATTCGGCGGAACCCTTGCCGACGTCGCCGTAGCCACAGACGACGGCCGTCTTGCCGCCGATGAGAACGTCGGTGGCACGGTTGATGCCGTCGATCAGCGAGTGACGGCAGCCGTACTTGTTGTCGAACTTCGACTTCGTCACGGCGTCGTTCACATTGATCGCCGGGAACAGCAGCGTGCCGGCCTGCATCATCTCGTAGAGACGGTGGACACCGGTCGTGGTCTCCTCCGTCACACCGCGGATGCCGGCGGCGATCGCCGTCCAGTCGAGGGAGGTGTTCCGCAGGAGTTCCAGGATGACCCGGAACTCCTCGTTGTCGGCCGTCGACGGGTCGGGCACGGCCCCCGCCTTCTGGTATTCGACGCCCTTGTGGACGAGGAGGGTGGCGTCACCGCCGTCGTCGAGGATCATGTTGGGTCCGTCGGCGTCGGGCCAGGTCAGGGCCTGCTCGGTGCACCACCAGTACTCCTCCAGCGTCTCGCCCTTCCAGGCGAAGACGGGGATGCCGGCGGCGGCGATGGCGGCGGCGGCGTGGTCCTGGGTGGAGTAGATGTTGCAGGACACCCAGCGGACCTGCGCGCCGAGCGCGACGAGGGTCTCGATGAGGACGGCGGTCTGCACGGTCATGTGGAGGGAGCCGGTGATGCGGGCGCCGGCGAGCGGCTGGGTGGCGGCGTATTCGCGGCGGATCGCCATCAGGCCCGGCATCTCGTGCTCGGCCAGCGTGATCTCCTTGCGGCCGAACTCCGCCAGACCGATGTCGGCGACCTTGAAGTCGGTGAAGTCAGCGTTCGGCTGAGAGGACATGCTCGGCGCTCCTAATGCTGTGGGTGCTCAGGGGGTTGTGGGTGCTGAGGGTGCTGTGGGTGTTCTGGATGTTCTGGTGGATCTCGAGGGTCGCGAGGGACTTGTTGAGCGTGATGTAGTGCAGCCCCGGCGCGCCCTCGGCGAGGAGGCGCTCGGCCATGAGGGTGGCGTGCTCCACGCCGATGCGGTGTCCGTCGCGCGGGTTGTCGCGGGCCGCCTCCAGGCGGTGGGCCAGATCCTCGGGGAAACTGGCGCCGCTGAGCTCGGCGAACCGGCTGATCTGCCGTACGTCGGTGGCGGGCATGATCTCGGGGATGATCGGGGTGTCGCAGCCCGCCACGTCCACGCGGTCGCGAAGGCGCAGATAATCCTCCGGGTCGAAGAACATCTGCGTGATCGCGTAGTCCGCGCCCGCCCGGCACTTCGCGATGAAGTGCCGGATGTCGCTCTCCCAGTCGGGTGAGCGCGGATGGCGCTCCGGGAAGGCCGCCACGCCGATGCCGAAGTCGCCCAGTCCGCGGACCAGGGAGACCAGTTCGTGGGCGTGGGTGAAGCCCTCCGGGTGCGGGATCCAGGGGGCGTTCGGGTCGCCCGGCGGGTCGCCGCGCAGAGCGAGGACGTCCCGCACGCCCGCGTCCGCGTACTGGCCGATGATGTGGCGCAGTTCGGCGACCGAGTGGCCGACCGCCGTCAGATGGGCGACGGGCCGGAGGGTCGTCTCGGACGCGATGCGCTTGGTCACCTCGACCGTACGGTCCCGGGACGAGCCGCCCGCGCCGTACGTCACCGAGACGAAGGTCGGCGACAGCGCCTCGATCCGCCGGATCGCGTCCCACAGGGTCTGCTCGCCCTTGTCGGTCTTCGGCGGGAAGAACTCGAACGAGAAGGAACGGGTCCCGCTCGCGAGGACGTCGCGCACGGTGGTCATCGGCGGCCTCCCGCGTTGAAGTAGCTGGCCTCGGGGTGGTGGACGACGAAGGCGTCCGTGGACTGCTCGGGGTGCAGCTGGTACTCCTCCGAGAGGACGACTCCGATCCGCTCGGGCTTGAGGAGTGCGGCGATCTTGGCGCGGTCCTCCAGGTCGGGGCAGGCGGGATAGCCGAGGGAGTAGCGGCAGCCCTGGTACTCGGTGCGGAGCATGCCCGCGAGATCCGCCGGCTCCGAGGTGCCCGCGATGCCCCACTCGGCGCGGACCCGACCGTGCCAGTACTCGGCGAGGGCCTCGGCGAGCTGCACGGACAGGCCGTGGAGCTCCAGGTAGTCGCGGTAGGAGTCGGACTCGAAGAGCTGGGCGGTGGCTTCGCCGATCCTGGATCCGACGGTGACCATCTGGAGGGCCAGGACGTCGGTCTCTCCCGACTCCTCGGGGCGGAAGAAGTCGGCGAGGCAGAGGCGGCGGCCCCGCTGCTGGCGGGGGAAGGTGAAGCGGGTCCGCTCGCCTCCGTCCTCGTCCAGGACGATCAGGTCGTCGCCCTTGGACACGCAAGGGAAGTAGCCGTACACCACGGCCGCTTCCAGGAGGTGGTCCGTCTGCAACCGGTCCAGCCACATGCGCAGACGCGGCCGGCCCTCCGACTCGATGGTCTCCTTGTCCTTCAGGCCCCACTGGCCCTTGAACAGCGCCCCTTCGTCCAGCCAGGACGCGTACTCCGCCAGCTGGATCCCCTTGACGACCCTTGTCCCGAGGAACGGCGGTTCCGGTACGGGGTTGTCCACCGCCACGTCGCTACGGCCTGCCGGCTCCGGCTCGCGCACCTCGTCCAACAACGGCGTCTCCCGCTTGGGCACCCGGCGCTGCTTCAGCTCCGGCAGACTCGCCCCCGGAACCCCCCGCTTCACCGCCATCAACGCGTCCATCAGCCGCAGGCCCTCGAACGCGTCGCGGGCGTACCGCACCTCGCCCTGGTAGATCTCGTGGAGATCCTGCTCCACATACGCCCTGGTCAGAGCAGCGCCGCCGAGAATCACCGGATACTTCTCCGCAAGCCCCCGGCCGTTGAGCTCCTCCAGGTTCTCCTTCATGATCACGGTGGATTTCACGAGGAGCCCGGACATGCCGATCACATCGGCCTGGTGCTCCTCGGCTGCTTCCAGGATCGCGGAGACGGGCTGCTTGATCCCGATGTTGACCACGTTGTAGCCGTTGTTGGAGAGGATGATGTCGACGAGGTTCTTGCCGATGTCGTGGACGTCGCCCCGGACGGTCGCGAGGACGATGGTGCCCTTGCCCTCGTCGTCGGTCTTCTCCATGTGGGGTTCGAGGTAGGCCACCGCCGTCTTCATGACCTCCGCGGACTGGAGGACGAAGGGCAGCTGCATCTGGCCCGAGCCGAACAGCTCACCGACGACCTTCATGCCGTCGAGGAGCGTGTTGTTGACGATGTCGAGGGCCGGCGTGGTCGTCAGGGCCTCGTCGAGATCGGCCTCCAGGCCGTTCTTCTCGCCGTCGATGATCCGCCGCTTGAGGCGCTCCTCCAGCGGCAGCGCGGCCAGCTCCTCGGCCTTGCCCGCCTTCAGCGACTTCGTCGTCGCGCCCTCGAACAGGGCCATCAGCTTCTGCAGCGGGTCGTACCCCTCCCGCCGCCGGTCGTAGATCAGGTCCAGCGCCGTCTGGACCTGCTCCTCGTCGAACCGCGCGATCGGCAGGATCTTCGACGCGTGCACGATCGCCGAGTCCAGACCGGCCTTCACACACTCGTCGAGGAAGACCGAGTTCAGCAGGATGCGGGCGGCCGGGTTCAGGCCGAAGGAGATGTTCGACAGACCGAGCGTGGTCTGCACGTCGGGGTGGCGGCGCTTCAGCTCACGGATCGCCTCGATCGTCGCGATGCCGTCCTTCCGCGACTCCTCCTGACCCGTACAGATCGTGAACGTGAGGGTGTCGATGAGGATGTCGGACTCGCGGATGCCCCAGTTCCCCGTCAGATCGGCGATCAGCCGCTCCGCGATCGCGACCTTCGCCTCGACCGTCCGCGCCTGGCCCTCCTCGTCGATCGTCAGGGCGATCAGCGCGGCCCCGTGCTCCTTGGCCAGGGCCGTGACCTTCGCGAACCGCGACTCCGGCCCGTCACCGTCCTCGTAGTTGACCGAGTTGATGACCGCCCGGCCCCCCAGCTTCTCCAGACCGGCCCGGATGACCTCGACCTCGGTGGAGTCCAGCACGATCGGCAGCGTGGAGGCGGTGGCGAACCGGCCGGCGAGCTCCGCCATGTCCGCGACACCGTCACGGCCGACGTAGTCGACGCACAGGTCCAGCATGTGCGCGCCCTCGCGGATCTGGTCGCGGGCCATCTCCACGCAGTCGTCCCAGCGGCCCTCCAGCATCGCCTCACGGAACTTCTTCGACCCGTTCGCGTTCGTCCGCTCACCGATCGCCAGGTAGGAGGTGTCCTGCCGGAACGGGACCGTCTGGTACAGCGACGCCGCACCCGGCTCCGGACGCGGATCCCGCACCGGCGGCACCAGACCCCGCACCCGCTCCACCACCTGCCGCAGATGCTCCGGCGTCGTACCACAGCAACCGCCCACCAGCGAAAGGCCGTAGTCCCGTACGAACGCCTCTTGGGCGTCGGCGAGTTCGGCCGGCGACAGCGGGTAGTGCGCGCCGTCGGAGGTGAGCACCGGCAGGCCCGCGTTCGGCATCACCGACAGCGGGATGCGGGCGTGCTTCGACAGATAGCGCAGGTGCTCGGCCATCTCCGCCGGCCCGGTCGCGCAGTTGAGGCCGATCATGTCGATGCCCAGCGGCTCAAGCGCCGTCAGCGCCGCACCGATCTCCGAACCGAGCAGCATCGTCCCCGTCGTCTCCACCGTCACCGAGCAGATGAGCGGGACGTCGGCGCCCAGGGTGGCCATGGCACGGCGGGCGCCGATGATCGACGCCTTCGTCTGGAGGAGGTCCTGGGTGGTCTCCACGAGCAGGGCGTCGGCGCCGCCGGCCAGGAGGCCCTCGGCGTTCTGCTGGTAGGCGTCGCGCAGGGCGGTGTACGGGGCGTGCCCGAGGGTGGGCAGCTTGGTGCCGGGGCCCATGGAGCCCAGCACCCAGCGCTGCTGCCCGGTCGTCCGCGTGAACTCGTCGGCGACCTCGCGGGCGATCCGCGCGCCCGCCTCCGACAGTTCGAAGACCCGCTCCGGGATGTCGTACTCGCCGAGCGCGGCGAGGTTGGCGCCGAAGGTGTTGGTCTCCACGCAGTCCACGCCGACGGAGAAGTACTCCTCGTGCACGGAGCGGACGATGTCCGGCCGGGTGATGTTCAGGATCTCGTTGCAGCCCTCCAGCTGCTGGAAGTCGTCCAGGGAGGGGTCCTGCGCCTGGAGCATGGTGCCCATGGCGCCGTCGGCCACCACGACGCGGGTGGCGAGTGCCTCGCGGAGGTCGGTCATCACGTGCCGTCCAGGGAAGTCGGGGAGGTCGGGGAAGTCGAGGAGGTCAGGGGGGTGAGGGGGGTGAGGGGGGTCCGGGATTCCGGCGGCTCCGAGGCCGTCAGGGCGTCCAGTGCCGGGGCGAGGTCGGCGGCCGCGGCCGCGCCGTACGCGCGCTCGGCGGTCTTCAGGAGGTCGCGCGGGTCGAGCGGGTACGCCTGCGAGCCGACCGCCGACAGGGCCGACGACGCCACCACGCAGCCCAGCCGGGCGGCGGCGGGCAGCGGCAGCCCGTGGCTGAGGGCGGCGAGGAAGCCGGCCCGGAAGGCGTCGCCCACCCCGGTGGGGTCGGTGATCGTGGCGTCGGGGACGGCGGCGACGAGGAGCGGGTCGTGGCCGGCGCGTTCGACCCGTACGCCGTCGCCGCCCAGGGTGGTGACCCAGGCGCCGACGCGGGCGAGGACGTCGTCGCGGGCCCAGCCGGTGCGTTCGAGGAGGAGGGCGGCCTCGTACTCGTTGGTGAACAGCCAGCGGGCGCCGTCCACCAGGTCGCGCACCTGGGGGCCGTCGAGGCGGGCGAGCTGCTGGGAGGGGTCGGCGGCGAAGGGCAGGCCGAGGTCCCGGCACTCGCGCGTGTGGCGGAGCATCGCCTCGGGGTCGTTCGGGCCGACCAGGACCAGGTCGGGGCGCGGGCGCCCGTGAAGGACGCCCGCCAGGTCGATGTCGCGGGCCTCCTGCATGGCACCGGCGTAGAACGCGGCGATCTGGTTGGCGTCCTCGTCGGTGATGCACATGAACCGGGCGGTGCCGTGCTCGGCCGAGACGTGGACGGCGCCGGTGTCGACGCCGTGCTCCTTGAGCCACACCTCGTACTCGGCGAAGTCGGCCCCCACCGCCCCGACGAGGAGCGGGTCGAGGCCGAGGCGGCCGAGGCCGAAGGAGATGTTGGCCGCGACCCCGCCCCGGCGCACCTCCAGCGCGTCGACCAGGAAGGACAGGGACACATGGGCGAGTTGGTCGGGGATGAGCTGGTCCGCGAACCGCCCGGGGAAGACCATCAGATGGTCCGTGGCAATGGATCCTGTCACCGCGATACGCACATGAACTCCTGAACTCCTGTGCTCCTGGGAAGGGGTGGCCGTCACCGGTCGGACGCCGTCGGCCGGCGGTGCCGGCCACCCCGGGGGTCGGGGATGCCGGAGGCGTCGGACGCCCCCGGCGGCCTTGAGGGTCGCCGGAGGTGTCAGACGCCGGCGGCGGCCTTGAGGGCCTCGGCCCGGTCGGTGCGCTCCCAGGTGAAGTCGGGGAGTTCGCGGCCGAAGTGCCCGTAGGCGGCGGTGGCCGCGTAGATGGGGCGCTTCAGGTCGAGGTCGCGGATGATTGCGGCCGGACGGAGGTCGAAGACCTGGGTGATGGCCTGCTCGATCCGCTCCTGGGAGACGGTTCCGGTGCCGAAGGTCTCGACGAAGAGGCCGACCGGCTCGGCCTTGCCGATGGCGTACGCGACCTGGACCTCACAGCGCCGGGCGAGCCCGGCGGCGACGACGTTCTTGGCGACCCAGCGCATGGCGTAGGCGGCGGAGCGGTCGACCTTGGAGGGGTCCTTGCCGGAGAAGGCACCGCCGCCGTGGCGGGCGTAGCCGCCGTACGTGTCGATGATGATCTTCCGGCCGGTGAGGCCGGCGTCGCCCATGGGGCCGCCGATCTCGAAGCGGCCGGTGGGGTTCACGAGCAGGCGGTAGCCCTCGGTCTCCAGCTTGATGCCGTCCTCGGCGAGCTGGGCGAGGACGTGCTCGACGACGTGCTCGCGCACGTCCGGGACGAGCAGACCGTCGAGGTCGATGCCCGAGGCGTGCTGGGAGGAGACGACCACGGTGTCCAGGCGGACCGGGTGGCTGCCCAGGTACTCGATGGTGACCTGCGTCTTGCCGTCGGGGCGCAGGTACGGGACGGTGCCGTTCTTGCGGACCTCGGTGAGGCGGCGGGAGAGCCGGTGCGCGAGCTCGATCGGCAGCGGCATCAGGGTGGGCGTCTCGTCGGTGGCGTAGCCGAACATGATGCCCTGGTCACCGGCGCCCTGCGCGGCCAGCTCGTCGCCGGCGCCCTCGACGCGGGACTCGTAGGCGGTGTCGACGCCCTGGGCGATGTCGGGCGACTGGGCGCCGATCGACACCGAGACGCCGCAGGAGGCGCCGTCGAAGCCCTTCGCGGAGGAGTCGTAGCCGATCTCGAGGATCTTCTCGCGGACGAGCGTGGCGATGTCCGCGTACGCGGCCGTGGTGACCTCGCCCGCGATGTGGACCTGGCCAGTGGTGATCAGGGTCTCCACGGCGACGCGCGAGGCCGGGTCCTGGGCGAGCAGGGCGTCCAGGATGGTGTCGCTGATCTGGTCGGCGATCTTGTCGGGGTGGCCCTCGGTCACGGACTCCGAGGTGAACAGGCGGCGGGACATGTCTCTCCAGGAAGGTGGGTGCGGAAGGTGGGTGGGTGGGGCGGCGGAGCGGGTGGGACCAGTCGGCCGTGCGGCCGGCTCAGTCGGTGCCGCGGAAGACGCACGGGTCCGGGGCCTCGTGTTCCTCCCCGGCGAGCAGCGCCGGCCGTACGAGGGCGCGGCCGGGACCGTGACCGGGACCCGGACCGGTGTCGGTCCCTGCCCCGAGGGCGGAGGTGTCCTCCGCCGGGGCATCGTGCCCGCGAGCCGGGGACACGTGCTGGGCGCACGGCGGTACGACCTGGTGCTCGCCGGTCCGCGCGACGACGGGGCCGCCTGTCCGGACGTGCTCGTGCTCCGCTGTCTCGCGGGTGTCTGGCGTCTCAAGCGTGTCGATGCTCATCTCTGCCCGTCTCTCGGTGGCTTCGGTGGCTTCGGCGGCTTCCGTGTGGCGCGGCTCCGGTCGGGAGTCACGGCACGGGGACCGGCGGGCTCACCGGCCGCGCGGCGGGCCGCTGGGCGGGTGCCGCGTCCCGGGCGAGCAGGCAGTCCTCCAGGAAGCCGAGGGCCTTGAGGTGGTAGGTGCGCGCCGCCCAGCCGAGGCTCAGGTTGTGCCCGGCGTCCGGCTGGTGGTCGATCACGGTCTTCGGAGCGGCCAGCGGGCGGCGCAGTTCGGCCAGGGCGTCCTCGTCGAACAGCCACCACTGCTCCTGCTCGGCGAAGGTGAAGCGGACCGGGATCCGCACCCGCCGCGCGATCCCCGGGTACATGGCGGGCCACAGCGGCCCCTCCCGCGCCTCGAGTTCGGGCACGGGCGAGACCAGGTGGCGGCCCTGCCGGAAGGCGTCCGGCGGGTAGAGCCGCAGCGAGCCCCAGTGGCGGCGCCAGTCGCCGTGGCCGTTCTGCCCCGGGAGCTGGTCCGTGCGGACGGCGAGGCGACTGCCGAGGCCGGAGATGTCCAGGCCGAGGAGCGACCGGCCGCGTTCCTCGGCGGCCGCGGCCAGGGCGAGCTTGCCGCCGTTGGAATGGGCCACCACGAAGATGCCGGCGCCGGTGTCGTGCCCGGCGGCGAAGTCGGCCAGGGCGTCGTGCAGCGTGGCCGCCTGTTCCGCCAGGGACTGGCCGCGCGGCAGCCAGGGGGCGGAACTGCCGTAGCCGGGGCGGTCGACGGCCAGGACCGTGTAGCCGAGGTCGGCGCCGAGGGCGAGCAGCGAGAGGCCGGGGCGGGCCCGGCTGTCGAAGTAGCCCGCCCGCATGCCGCCTCCGTGCACCGCGACCACGACGGCCCTCGGCCGGCCGGAACGCGGCTCGGCGATCAGTCCCGACAAGGGGATCCCGGCGGCGTCGAGGGTGATCTCGCGGGTCCCGGAGGCATCGGCGTTCAGCGGTTGTGGGGACATGGGATCAACAACTCCGGGCGGTAGGAGGTCTCCGGATGCCGTCACCGCCCTCATTTCCTGACCGTGGCCAGGCACCGGGTGAGACGGCGGCGTACCAGACGGCGCACCAGGCGGTGGACGGGAACGCCGGGCTCACCTGGGTACGGCGGCGCCGGGCGGGCCCGGCCGCCCGGGGACGTGACCGGGGCACCGGCCCGGGGCGCGCTCACGTCGGGCGACCGCATCAGCGGCGGGCGTCGTCGCGCCAGCTGCGCGGCGTGCCGGTGCGGGTGCGCCGTTCGAGCCGGCGCCAGCGCGCCGTGCGGCGGACGGGGGCGTGCTCGGCGGTCTCGTCCGCGGCCGGTGGCGTCTCCGCGAGGGCGGCGGTGCGGGCGAGCAGCACGGCGGTGAGGGCGGCGAGTTCGGCCGCGTCGGGGCTGCCCTTCTCGATGCGCAGGAAGGTGCTCGCCGGGTTCGCCGGGTTCACCGTGTTCGCCGGGTCGGTCGGCTCCATGGAAGGTGGCATGGGCGTCGTCTCCGAGGTCGTAGGAACGGAACGGATCGGATCGGATCGGATCGGATGAAAGATCGGATCGGATCGGATCGAGGACCGGATCGGATCGGGGATCCGGTCGGGGATCGGATCGGGAAAACGCGAACGCCGCGCGAGCTCGCCGGTCCGTGGCGGGGGATCCAGGAGGACCGGCGAACTCGCGCGGCGAGCTCGGGTGGTGCGGTGGTGCGGTGGTGCGGTTATGCGGTCACGGCACGACCTGGTGACGAGAGGTGCCGTGACGTCCCGTCGCGTCGTACGGTCAGCCGGCCGTGGGGCCCAGCGTGCCGACGAAGCGGCCGGTGAACAGGTCCTGGCCCTTGTACTGGGAGACCATCTCGGCCGGGGCGACGAACGGGCCCTCGGGCGAGGGGAGCTGGCCGACGCCGCCCTTGGTGCCGAGCGGCAGCAGGATCATCGGGAAGCCCAGCGGCTGGTAGGTCTCCGTCGGCTCCTCGCCCTTGATCTGGGCGATGATGTTCTTGGCGACGACCTCGGCGTGCTGCATCGCGTAGCCGGCCATCTTGGCCTCGGCGACGTCGGTGATGTCGCCGACCGCGTAGACGTGGTCGTGGCCCTTGACGTTGAGCTTCTCGGTGACGGGGACCTGGCCCTGCGCGTTGAGGGCGGTGAGCTTGCCGTCGGCGAGGTAGTCGTTGTTGGTCGTGGTGCCGTAGGCGCGGTACCAGACGTCGGCGGTGATCTCGTCGCCGGCGGTGGTGGTGACCGTGAAGGAACCCGCCTGGCCGGACTGGGTGCCCGGCTCGGCCGTCAGGCTCGTACCGAGGCGGACCTCGATGCCCAGGTCGGCGAGCTGCTTGTGCAGGTCCTCGACCACCTCGGGCTTGAAGCCGGGGAGCAGCTCGGTGGCCGGGTCGACGATGGTGACCTGCTTGGCCGGCCAGACCTCCTTGATCTCGCCGGCGAGCTCGAGGCCGACGGGGCCGGCGCCGAGGATGAGGATGCGGTCGGCCTGGAGCAGCTCCTTGTGGGAGGTGCGGAAGTCCTCGAGCGCCTCGGAGACGTTGGGGGCCGCCGGGTTGGCCGGGTAGGGGTAGCTGGAGCCGGTGGCGAGGACGACGTAGTCCGCCGCGACGTGCTCGCCCGAGGCCAGGGTGACACCGGTGGGGTCGACCGACACGGCACGGTCCTGGATGACCTTGCCCTGGGTGACCAGCGTCTTGAAGGGGAAGAACATGTTGGGCGCCCACTCGGGCTGGGCGAGGGCACGCAGCGATCCGGCCACGTTGGCGAAGGCGTCACGCGGGTCGATCAGGACGACCTCGGCCTCGTTCTCCAGGGCCTTGGCAACCGCGGCGCCCCCGTAGCCTCCGCCGACAACGGCGACCTTACGACTCATGATTCACGCTCCACAAACCAATGAAACTGCGACGGGTTCTGATGAATGACGCTAGTGGTTCGCACTACGAACCACAACACATAAGAAGTGCAAGAACTACAGATCTTTGTTAAGAAAGAGAAGTTCCTGCTACGAACTTTCGATATTCGCGTGCTACGGTGTTCCCGTGGCCAAGCGTGATGACGACGGCAGGATGGGGCTGGCGGCCGCACTGGTGCGGTCCTCGTTCCTGGTGAACGCCGTGTATGCCCAGGCGGGCCGTGAGCACGGCCTCACGCCGCAACAGGGCCAATTGCTGTGCGTATTGATGGCGCAGCCGTACGGCATGGGCGAACTCTGCTCGATGCTCGGCCTCGCCAAATCCAGCCTGACCGGACTGGTGGACCGCACCGAGAACAACGGCCTGGTGCGGCGCGAGCCCGATCCGCGCGACAGCCGTGCGGTACGGGTGGCGCTCACCTCCCGGGGCGCCCGGCTCGCCGACCGGTTCTACACCGATGCCTGCCGGCGCATCGAGGAGCTGCCGGCGGGACTCGACCCGGGCGAACGGGACGCGCTCACCGGCCTCCTCGCCCGGGTCGTCCTGGACAACGACGGCCCCGTGGTCTTCGTGGAACCGGACCACGGGGCTGCCGCGGCCCGCGGCTGAAGGGCCCGCACGCCCTCCCGCCGCCCGCGCCCGGGAGCCCGCACGCGCCCGGGAGCCCGCACGCCCCCGGGGCGCCCGCGCTCACGCCGTACGCCGTCCTCATGCCGTAACGCCGTCCTCATGCGCACGCCGTCCTCACGCCGTACGCATGCCGCGGACCATCTCAGGCCGCGAGCAGGCCCTGCGTGTACGCGAGCGCGGCCGGCTCGAACTGCAGGGCCGCGTGGGAGCCCGCCGCGTGGACGTCACGCCAGATCCGCTGCATCGGGTGGGCCGCCGCCTGCCCGCGCGTCCCGGTCACCCGGAACAGCCGGTCCACCGCGCCCACCAGGATCTCCACCGCCAGCGTGGCGTCTCGGTGGCTGCGGAAGGCCGCGCCGTCCTCGGCGAGCCCGCCACCGTCGGCGGTCTCGGCGACCCGCGCGAGCAGCAGCGCCGCCGCGTCGATCTCGCCCGCCGCGCGGGTGTAGGCGATCCGGGCCGAGTTCTGGGCCGCCGCGCGCGCCCCGCTCGGCTGCCGGCCTAGCTGCTCCGCCACCAGACGCAGGGCGGCGCGGGCCGCGCCGAGGATCGGCGCCGCGAAGGTGAGGCCGTTCACCGCGAACAGCGACGCCGCGTGCACGGCGGACCCGGTCTCCGACGGCAGGACGCCCTGCCGCATGTCGTCCCAGACGAACGACCGGTACTCCGGCACGAACGCCCGCTCCACCAGCAGGGTGTGGCTGCCGGTGGCCCGCATGCCCAGCGTCGACCAGGACACCTCGTGCGTGAACGAGTCCTTCGGCACCGCGAACACCCGGATCGAGCGGTCGCCCTCGCGCGGCGGCGCCGAGCTGAGCAGCGCCCAGTCGGCGAACTCGACACCGCTGACGTACAGCCACTTGCCCGACAGCTCCCAGCCGCCGTCCACCGGCTCCGCCTCGACACCGGCCGCGACCATCGAGCTCACCAGCCGCGTGTCGGGGCCCTTGGCCCACACCTCCTGCCGTCCCTCGTCCGGCAGGAAGGCGCTGAACCGCCCGTTGTACGCCCACAGGGAGGCGAGCCAGGCGGCGGACGTGCAGCCCTCGCCGATCGTGGCGACGGCCCGCGTCACCGCCCCGAAGGTCGCCGTGGCCGCCGGGAAGCCGTCCGGCCGGACCGGCGCGAAGGCGGCGGCGAAGCCCGCCGCGCCCAGCGCCTCCACCGTGCCGTCGGCGAGCCGCCCGGCGGTGTCCGCCTCCGCCGCCCCGCGGCCGGCCGTGCCGGCCGCCGCCTGAAGCGCCTCGGCCTCGTGCCACGCGTCCCGGGCCGCCTGAAGGGCCTCGGCCTCGTGCCAGGCGGCCGGGGCCGCCTGAGCCTGGTCGCCGTTCACGCGCGCTCCCTGATGTACTCGATCTCGCTGAAGTAGAGCTCGACGGTGACGCCGTCGAGGCCGTCGATCGCCGACGGCTCCTTCGGCCGGCCGAGGAAGGCGCGGAAGCTCTCCTCGTCCTCCCACTGGGCGAGCTTGACGACGTGCTCGCCGTCCAGACCGCGGTGCACGGCGTGGGACACATAGCCGGCGGTGGTCGAAAGCTCCGGCGGGTCGTACGTCATCTCCTTGAGCACCGCGTCCTGGTCCTCCGGCGCCGACCTGACCATGATCACCACGGTGAACAGGGGCCGGTCGAGGGAGATCCGGGGCTCGGGCAGCCAGGTGTGGACGACCTCGCACGGGATGTTGTCCAGGCGGGAGACGTTCAGGGCGCTGCCGAGCCGGCCCTGGGTGGCGCGCTCGCTCATGAAGGCGTCGTACGCCTCCTTGCTCTCCCACTGCGCGTAGTTGATCACCGAGCGGCCGTCGAGGCCGCGGTGGAAGTTGCCGGAGACCAGGCCCGGCTGGACGTTCGCCGGCGGCAGGCTCCGCCACTGGTCGAACAGCACCTTCTGCCCGTCGGGGCCGTCGGTGTGGAAGATGTTGAACAGCGTGAAGTAGCCGTCCTCCACCCTGATGGAACTCATGGGATCTCCCTGGTTTTCAGGCGGCGCGCCGGTGCGGGCGCGCCGTCTCAGGCGGCGTACGGGCGCGTCGTGCGGGCGTCCTTGAGGGCGGACGCCCACCACTGGAGCTTTTCGAGCATGACCTTCGCGGGGACGGCGGCGTCGGGCGCGCGCAGCACGCCGTCCTCGCCGATGTGCTGCCACACGCCGTGGAAGCTGACCGTGTCGCGGATCGTGGCGGCGTGCAGCTCCGCGAAGACCAGGCGCAGCTGCTCGACGGCCCGCAGCCCACCGGACAGTCCGCCGTAGGAGACGAACGCGACCGGCTTGGCCTGCCACTCGGCGCGGTGCCAGTCGATCAGGTTCTTCATCGGGGCGGTGAAGCTGTGGTTGTACTCGGGGGTGATCACGACGAACGCGTCGGCCGAGCCCAGGCGTTCGGCGACGGAGGCGAGCAGCTCGGCGGACGCGGTGTCACCGGGTTCCCGCGTCAGCGACAGCGGCAGTTCCACGTCGGCCAGGTCGAGGACGTCGACGTCGTACATCGCGCAGGACTCGGCCTCCTCGACGAACCAGCGCGCGACGGCCGGACCGGTGCGGCCCACGCGGGACGAACCGATGATCACGGCAAGGCGCAGTGTTTCCTCGGACATGTTTTTCCTTCCTGTGAGCCGGAACCAGACACGGCGAGGGGTACGGGAGCACGGGTGCGGGGCGCGAGGGGCCGCGTCCCCGCACCCGTGCGGACGGACCGTGCGGTCGGACCGTGGGGGCGGTCCAGGGCAGTGGTCCGTCGTCAGGGACCGTCGTACGGGCCCGTCGTCAGGGACGGCCGCCGCCGTGGCGGATCGCCTGCATCTGGGCCACCCACACGTCGGCGTCGTCGGCCCGCTGGCGGAAGGATTCGGCCGAGCCCTGGTGCGTGAAGACGTGGATCCGGTTCTCCTCGATGGCCTCGACGGCGGCCTTGGCCACCTGCTCGGGCTCCAGGACCTCGGAGACCTCCTTCAGCTTCGCCAGCTGCTCGTTGCTGCTGACGCTCGCCTCCAGCATCGGGGTGTTGACCGCCTGCGGCATCAGGCACGAGACGCCGAGACCCCGCTGTCCGTACTCGACGGCGAGGTACTCCGCGAACGCGACGGCACCCATCTTGGCGACCGAGTACGGCGCGGCGCCGAACGCGGTGAGCACTCCGCAGGCGGCGATCGTCTGCACCAGGTGGCCGCGGCCGGCCTCCAGCATCGCCGGGACCACCGCCCGGGCCGCCCACACGTGCGACATCATGTTGACGTCGAGGGCGCGCTTCCACTCCTCGTCGGAGGCGTCGAAGCTGCCGGTCACGGTCAGGCCCGCGTTGGACACGAAGATGTCGACGGAGCCGAAGTGCTCCCGGCTGCGGTCGACGAGCGCGCGGATCGACGCCTCCTCGGCCACGTCCGCCTGCACCGCGAGCGCCCTGGGTCCGATGCCGGCGGCCACCCGCTCGGCGCCCGCCGCGTCGATGTCGGAGACCACGACTCCCTTGGCGCCGGCGGCGACCAGGGCTTCCGCGATGGCCTTGCCGATGCCGCTGGCGGCTCCGGTGACGACCGCGACACTGCCTTCGACCTTCATGTCACAGGCTCCCGAACGGGTTGGTGATCACGTAACGCCACTCGCCGCGGGCGTTCTTCTTCAGGACGTCGAGGCCGCGTCCGGTGCCGGTCATCTCGGGCTTCGAGGGCACCTCGATGCTCCAGTCGACGACGAGCGCGGCGGTGTCGCCCACGATGTAGCTCTCGGCGACCTTCGCCGACAGCTGCGGTTCCAGCTTCAGGAACTCGGCCACGGCGGCGCGGTGTTCGGCGCCGCTGACGGCCTTGCCCGGCTCCCAGACGGCCGCGGCGCCCGGCGCGTACACCGCCATGATGGCGTCGACGTCGCGGGCGGCGTAGGCGTCCAGGTAGCGCTGGTTCATCTCGGCGGGATCGGCGAGATCGGCGGAATCGGCGGGCACGGTGGGCTCCGCGGCGTCGGCGGGCTCGGCCGCCTGCCCGGGAGTGCCGGTGAGGTGCAGCTGCCGCACCTCCAGCTCCTTGGCCAGGTAGGCGTCACGCCCGGCCAGGAACTCCTCCATGTACGGCTGCGCGAGGTGGGCCGCCAGGTCCTCGCGGGTCGCCCAGATCTCGTAGAACACGAACAGGTTCGGGTCCTCGGCGTCCTGGTTGATCCAACTGCCCAGGCAGCCCCGCTCGGCGCGCGAGCGCTCGGCGAAGGAGACGAGCAGGGCGCCCAGTTCCTCCGCCTTCTCCGGCTTGGCGTGGGCGAAGCCCACCGCCGACTGGATCTCGTTCTGCATGATGTCGGGCTCCTCAGCCGAGAAGGGTGCCGCCGGTGGCGTCGACGAACGAACCGGTCATCCAGCGGGCCTCGTCGGAGGCGACGAACGCGACGATGTCGGCGACCTCGTCCACCGTGCCGACCCGGTTGAAGGTCGAGAGGGCGGACATCTGCTTGAGGGCCTCGGGGTCCTGGAAGACCGGGTCGCCGTTGTCGGTGACACCCGGGGCGACGGTGTTGATGGTGATGTTGCGGGGCGCGAGCACCGGGGCCATGTGCAGGGTGATCTGCTCCAGGGCACCCTTGCTCATCGCGTACGCGATCTGGATCGGGAACGCGGAGTGGGTGACGCCGGAGGAGACGTTGACAATGTGGCCGCCGTCCGGGATCAGCTCCAGGGCCTTCTGGATGAGCAGGAACGGCGCCTTGGCGTTGATGTTGTAGCAGTTGTCCAGGATCTCCTCGGTGACCGAGGCCGGGCCGGCGCCCGCGAAGCCGGTGGCGGCGGCGTTGTTCACCAGGATGTCGAGGCGGTCCGAGCCGGTCAGCTCGACCAGACCGGCCTTGGTGCCGTCGAGCAGCTGCTCGATCGCACCCGGCTGACCCAGGCTGGCCTGCACGGTGAAGGCGCGGCCACCGGCCTCCTCGATGAGCGCCACGGTCTCCTTCGCGGCGGTCTCGTTGCCGGAGTAGTTGACCGCGACGACGGCGCCGTCCTTGGCGAGGCGCTGGGCGATGGCGCGGCCGATGCCCCGGCTGGCGCCGGTGACGAGCGCCGTCTTGTTCTCAAGCCTGCTGCTCATGGAAAACCCTTCGGAATGAGGAGAGAAGAAGTCGAATGAAGAGGTGGGGGGTGGAGGGGGTGTGGGGGGTGCGGGGCGGGGGCCGGGGCCCGTCGTACGGATCTAGCCGGCGTGCTTGGCGACGGCCTCGCGCACGGCCGGGGCGATCTCGCCGGCCCAGCGGCCGAGGGACGCGAGATCGGGGGTGCCGCCACGGGGCGAGAAGAGCATGAAGCCCGACGCGCCGTGCTCGACGACCGCGCCGGTCAGCTCCTCGGTCCACTGGCCGACGCTGCCACCGATCCAGCGCCCGTCGCGGTCGCGGGTGCAGGCCAGCGGCCGGTCGGTGATCTGCCCGGGGAAGTTGAAGACGGTGCGGACCTCGCGAGGGTCGCGGCCCACGGACCGGGCGGCCTCGTCGACGACCGGGCGGGAGGCGCGGTAGCGCGGGCTGAGCCAGTCCGCCGCGTGTCCCGGGATCCAGCCGTCGGCCACCCGGCCGGTGGCGGCGAGCGACTTGGGGCCGACCGACCCGGTCCACACCGGCGGCGCCGGGACGGGAGCCGGGTCGATCTGCCGGACCTGGTAGTGCCGGCCCTGGAAGGTGACCGGCGGGCCGCCGCCGGACAGCTTCTTGACGAGGACGATCGCCTCCTCGAAGGCGTCCACCGCCTCGGCCGGGGTGAGCGGTTCGACGCCCATGTCGGCGATCCGCTCCCACAGCCCGCCGGCGCCCATGCCGAGCACGACCCGCCCGCCGGAGAGCGCGGACAGCGTCGTCACCGCCCGCGCGAGCATGGCGGGCGGCCGGGTCGGCAGGTTGCTGACGTTGGCGAAGCCCGCGAGGTGCTGCGTACGGCCGATGACGAAGCCGACGGTGGCGTACGCGTCCAGGCGCTGCCCCACGTAGGGGTGGTCCGACAGGGAGAAGAGGTCGAGCTTCTCCCGGTCCGCGAGCTGGGCCATCTCGAGGAGGACGGGCGCCTCGCCGATGACGCTGTGCGCGCCGAAGCCGAAGACGACGGAGCGTGCGGACGGTGTTGTTGCCAAGGGGGTGCCCTTCACTTCTGTACGGAGGTACGGGTCGGGTCCGTACGGGTCACGTCCGTATGGATCACGTACGGGTCGCTTCCGTACGGGTCACGTACGGGTCACTTCGTACGGGTGGTGTGGAACTCGTAGCGGCGGCCCGCTCCGGCCTCGGCCTGCCCCATGTACTCCAGGAGCGGCTCGATCTCCGCCTTGATGTGGACCAGCGCCTCGGCCTCCGAGGCCCACTCGGACAGCAGGAAGATGCCGTCGTCGGCCGAGGAGACGTGGAAGTTGGCGGCGATGGCGCCGGGGTAGGCCCGGTCCTCGCCGACGGTCTCCTCCTCCTGCCCGAGGAGGCCGTCGACCCAGGCGCGGGCGGTCTCGCCGGGCCGCATCGCGAAGAAGGCGGCCGGGTAGCAGCCGACCTCCGGGAGCGGGTCGGGCAGGACGGTGGGCTGCACCCTGCGGTACAGCTGGTACGTCGCCGGGGCGCCCGGCTCGTAGCCGAGGGCGCGCCAGTCGGGGCGCAGCGCGGCGTAGGCGGCGCGGACGGCCGACTCGTCGCCGGCGTCGGCCGTCCACTGGGCGTAGACCAGCAGCGACGTGCCGTCGGTGCCGTAGAACAGGGACACGGTCGCGAGGCCCTCGGGCCACGCGGCGGCCTCCCAGTGCGCCACGACCGCGGCGCCGGCTTCCCGCAGGCGCTCGGGGTCGCCGGAGGTGACTTCCTCCACCAGGGCGGTGGTGACGTCCGGGCGGCCGATCTCCGGCCGGACGTCCGACGTGCTCGGCATCGTCGACTCCTCTTGAATGTCGGTCTGTCGTGGGCCGGGGGATCAGGCGCGCTTGCGGCCGATGACCAGGACGTCTTCGTGCAGCCCGTCGACCTCGACGGTCTCGGGCTCGAAGCCGGCCTCGCGCAGCCAGCCGTGCAGGGCGTCGGCGGAGTACTCGTGGCCGCCGCGCGACCAGACGAGCATGGTGAGACCGGCGAGGGCGCCGTGCATCGACGGCTGCTCGCCGCCCGCCATCGGGTCGTAGACGAAGACGGCGCCGCCCGGCTCCAGGGCGTCGTAGGCGCGCTTGAGGAGGGTGAGGCGGTCCTCGACGCCCCAGTTGTGCAGCACGTGGCCGAAGACGAGGACGTCGGCCTTGGGCAGGTCGTCCTTGAAGAAGTCGCCGCCGTGGAAGGTGAGCTCGGTGTCGCCGAGCCGGTCCATGTGCCGCTCGAAGGCGGACTGGAGCGGCGGCAGGTCGAAGACCGCGCCCTTGAGGTGCGGGTTGTGCTTGACGACCTCGTGCGCGAAGTTGCCGCGCGCGCCGCCGATGTCGACGAAGGAGCTGTAACCGCTCCAGTCGATGCGGCTGAGGGCCTGCGCGATCGGGGCGCTCAGCAGGTCCATGCTGTCGAGGAAGCCGTCGGTGGCCTCGGCGTCCGCGTACAGGCTGTCGTACGGGTTGCCGGCGACCGCGGCCTGGTTCTGCGGCTTGCCGGTGCGCAGCGAGTCGGCCAGGCCGTTCCACGCCGGGTTCAGCTCCTGCTCGCAGAAGTGCAGGTAGCCGCCGAGGTAGGCGGGGCGGCCCTTGACCAGGAAGGCGTCGCTGACCGGGGCGTTGGTGAACTTCCCGTCGGCGGTCTGGAGCAGGCCGAGGTGGACGAGGCCGGCGAGCAGGTCGTTGGTGCCGCGCTCGACCAGGCCGAGGCGCTCGGCCAGCTCGGCCGTGGTCGCCGGGCCCTTGGAAAGCTCGGTGAACAGGTCGTACTCGACGGCCGCGAGGAGCATCCGCGACTGCCAGGAGCCGAGGATCAGGCCCATGATCGGGCCGGGGTTCACGGAGGTGTCGGGCGTGTCGACTGCCATGGTGGTGAATCTCCTTGGGATGAGGAAGCGGAGCGGAGCAGAGGGGTGACGCGGGTCGTACGGGCCGGTGAGCGGGGTACGGGTCAGTGGGTCGTACGGGCCGTAGGGCCGGCGAGCGGGGTACGGGTCAGCGGGTCGTACGGCGGGCGAGCGCGGCCACGAGGCCGAGCGCACCGGCCGCGGTGATCAGCGCGAGCGCCGGGCGCGGACCCGTGGCGTGCGTGAGCAGCAGGGCGACCGCCGGCAGCAGCACGGCGGCGCCGAGCTGGACCGCGGCCTGGTACAGCGACACGGCCGCGCCCCGGTCCGCCGGGTCGAGACCGGCCGTCGCCTGGGTGTTCAGGGCGACGAACGCGCAGCAGAAACCGGCCTCCACGAGCAGCAGGACCGGCAGCATGCCGAGCGGGTAGGAGCCGCTGTCGGGACGGGCCAGATACAGCACGTACCCGAGGAGCGGGAACAGCGCGCCGAGCGTGACGAGCCGGCCGCTGCCGTGGCGGGCGATGAACCGGCCGGCGAACGGCACGGTCAGCGCCAGCGGGACGCAAGCGGGCAGCAGCGCGAGCGCGGACAGCCACGGCGACCAGCCGAAGCCGTCCGCCATCTGGAAGACCATCACGACGAGGACCGCCTGGTAGGTGCCGTTGAGGGAGGCGGCGCCGAGCGCGGACCGCAGCAGCGGGCCCCGCTTCAGCAGCGCCGGGCTCGGCAGCCGCGCGCCCGGCCGGTGCGCCGGACCGCCGCGGTCCGCGGCGCCACCGCCCGTACCGCCGCCGCCGGGACCGGCCGCCGGACCGCCGTCGCCAGAGCGGGCCCCCGCATCGCCGTCACCGGGGCCGGGCCCGCCTCCCGCACCGCCGTCGATCTGCTCGCGCGGCAGCACGTACGCCCCCGCGACGAGCAGCACCAGGGCGACCGGGGCCGGAAAGACGAAGACCCAGCGCCAGTCGACCTCCAGCAGACCGCCGGCGAGCAGCAGTCCGGCGGTGAAGCCGGCCGCGCCGAACAGCGAGTACACCGACAGTGCCCGCCGCCGCTCCGGCCCCTCGGGGAAGAGGTCGTTGATGATGGCGAGGCCGGTCGGCGCGGTCAGCGCCGCGCAGCAACCCTTGACGACGCGGACGGCCACGAGCAGCGCGGGCCCGCCGGCGAGGCCGCCCGCGAGGGAGGCCACCCCGAACAGCAGCATCGCGCCGAGGTAGGCCCGGCGACGCCCGAGCCGGGCGCACAGCACGGGCCCGAGCAGCAGCAGCGCGGCGAAGCCCAGCGCGAAGCCGCTCATCAGCCACTGGGCGCCCCACGGCGTCAGGCCGAACCGCGCGGCGAGCGTGGGCAGCGCGATGAGGATGACGGACACCTCGATCGCGTCGAGCAGCATGTTGCCGGAGAGCACCAGGAGCCGGGACCACTGGCGCGCGTCCCACCCGGCCCCGGCTTCCCGAGCGGTGGCGGCGGTCGCGGTCACCAGTCCAGCACCTGGCCCTCGGGCGTGCCGTCCTCGCCGAGGAAGGTGGCGGTCGGCCCGTCGTCGGGCAGGGTCGCGAGCAGGACGGGGATGCGCGCGCCCTGCTCGGTGGTCAGCCGGCCGTGGTGCCCGTTGATGTCGGTGGCCACGAAGCCCGGCGAGGCGGCGTTGACGAGGATGCCGGTGCCGCGCAGCTCGTTGGCGTACGCGAGGGTGACCGCGTTCAGGGCCGTCTTGGACGACGCGTACGACAGCAGGGTCACCGGGAACTCGCCGGGCGGGTGCTCGCCGGTCTGGTCGTTGTTCTCGGCGGCCGACTTCAGCGAGCCGATGGCGCTGCTGACGTTGACGATCCGCGCGGACGGCGCCTTGCGCAGCAGCGGCAGCAGGGCGTTGGTCACGGTGATCACGCCGAAGACGTTGGTCTCGTAGACCGTGCGGACCTGCTCGGCGGGGGTCTCGCTGGGCAGCTGCATCGGGCCGCCGACGCCGGCGTTGTTGACGAGGACGTGCAGCACGCCCGCCTCCTCGGCCAGCCGCTTCGCGGCGAGCGCGACGGAGGCCTCGTCCGTGACGTCGAGGTGCAGGAACCGCACGTCGAGGCCGCCCACGGACAGGGCGGCGGCGGCCTCGCGGCCGCGCCGCTCGTCGCGGGCCCCGAGGTAGACGGTGTGGCCGCGCTCGGCGAGCTGCCGGGCGATCTCGCGGCCGATCCCCTTGTTGGCTCCGGTGACGACGGCGATGCGCGCGGGGTGGGCGGACATGGATGGCCTCTCACATGGGGTGGGGTGGGGTGGGGGACACGCCCGCTTGGCGCGCCCAAGGGCGGGCACGCCCCGGCCGGGGCGGCGCGGGGCGGGGGCCGGGCTCCGCCTCAGCCGAGGAGGGTGCCGCCGGTGGCGTCGATGAAGGCGCCGGTGATCCAGCGGGCGTCGTCGGTGGTCAGGAAGGTGATGACGTCGGCGACGTCACCGGGCTCGCCGACCCGGTTGAAGGCCGAGAACTTCGCCATCGCCTCGACGGCCTGCGGGTTGTCGAAGATCGGGCCGCCGTTGTTGGTGATGCCGGGCGCCACGCTGTTGATGGTGATGCCGCGCGGGGCGAGGATCCGGGCCAGCTGGAAGGTGAGCTGCTCGATCGCGCCCTTGGTCATCGCGTAGGCGACCTGGTCGGGCACGGAGGTGCGGGTGACGCCGGTGGTGAGGTTGACGATCCGGCCGCCGCTGGGCATCTGGCCGAGGGCCCGCTGCACGATGAAGTACGGCGCCTTCGCGTTGACGGCGAAGTAGTGGTCGAACTCCTCGGGGGTGAGGTCCTCCGGTGCCGAACCCGTCGACGTGACGGCCGCGTTGTTGACCAGGATGTCCAGGCGGGTGTCGCCGGTGCGCTCCTTCAGACCGCGCTCCAGGCCGAGGAACAGCTCGTGCACGTCGCCGGGCACGCCCAGTTCGGCACGGACGGTGAAGGCGCTGCCGCCCTCCTTCTCGATGAGCTCGACGGTGTCGTTCGCCGCCTGCTCGTTGGCGGTGTAGTGCACGGCGACGAGCGCGCCCTCGCGGGCGAGCCGGATGGCGGTCGCCCTGCCGATGCCGCGACTCGAACCGGTCACGAGGGCCGTCTTGTCGGTGAGCCTGTCCACGGTTGACCTTCCGGGTTGAGGGATGTGCGGGGGGTGCGGCGCCGGACGCGCGGCCGGCCGGGCGGGCGTGGCCGGCCGGGCGGGCGTGGCCGGCCGGGTGGGCGGCTCCGCGGGCCGGGGTGCCGCCGGCCGGGGCCGCTCCGTCACGTCGAGGCCGCTGATCATGCGGGCGAGGTGCCGGCGGACCGGGGGCTCCTCCAGCAGTTCGCCGAAGACGTCGCGCAGGGCGACGACCTCCTCCGTGCCGAAGAGCAGCCGAGCCTGCGCCTCGATGTTGGCCAGGGTGCGCGCGCCGACCGGATGCCGCTCGGCGTGGTAGGTGTCGAGCAGCTCGGGCCGGTCCGCGCCGGTGACGACCCGGGCCAGCTTCCAGCCCAGGTTCGCCGCGTCCTGGAGGCCGAGGTTGACCGCCTGGCCGCCGACCGGCATCTGGCTGTGCGCGGCGTCCCCGGCAAGGAGCAGCCGGCCGCGCCGGTAGGCGGTGACCTGCCGCGAGACGGTGCCGAAGCGGTTGAGCCAGCGCGGCTCGCCGTGGGCGATGTCCTCGCCGGTCACGGCCGCCCAGGCGGACACCACCTGCGCGAAGGTGACCTCGCCGGCCGGCTGTTCGCCGAAGCGGTGGACCATCAGCCGGGTGGTGCCGTCGGGCCTGCGGTACGCGGTGGCGATGCCGCTGTCGAAGCGCTGGAGGCGCCGGTTGGCGATCTCGATGCCGGCGACGTCGGCGCGCAGCATCACCTTGTCGGCGTCGTGCCCGGCGGTCTCGAAGCCGCCGAGCGCGCGCACGGTGCTGTGCTCGCCGTCGCAGCCGACGACATAGCGGGCGTCGACCGTGTACGGGGTGCCGTGGGCGCCGCCGTCGGGGCCGCGCACCTCGACGCGTACCCCGTCGGCGGTCTCGCGCAGCCCGGTCACCGTGTGACCGCGCCGGATCTCCGCGCCCAGGTCGAGCGCGTACGCCTGGAGTTCGGTCTCCAGGTGGTACTGGAGGCACTCCCACTGGCCGGCGTACGGATGGTCCGGGTCGGCCTCGGCGAGGTCGAGGCGCAGGCCGCCGAAGTGGCCGGGGCCGACCGGCGGGAGTTCGCCGAGCCGCGGCAGGAAGCCGCGGTCGGCGAAGATCTCCATGGTCCGGGCGTGCAGGATCGAGGCCCTGGACTCGCCGGTCGGCTCCGTCAGCTTCTCCACGACGACGACGCCGGCGCCGTACGCCCGCAGTTCGGCCGCGAGGAACAGGCCGACGGGTCCGGCGCCGACGACGACGACATCGGCGCGGGTCGGGGACGTGCGGGCCATCACCGCCGCCCGAGCGCCGGCCCGAACCAGCGGGCGAGCGCGCTGCTGAGATCGCGGTGGCTGCCGGGCGCGGCCCAGGCGACATAGCCGTCGGGGCGCAGCAGGACCGCGGAGACGCCCGCGAGCGGGCTGTCGGCGGGCACGGCGTCGGGCGTGGCCGTGACGATGTCGACGCGGTCCCGCCAGGGCTGCGCGCGGCGGCGCAGCACGGCGGTGTCGTCGAGGTCGAGGAGCACGCCGCGGCCGGTGCGAAGGAGTTCGGTGCTGCTGGTGGCGCGGCCGTCGACCGTCACCGGCAGGTGCGGCAGGCGGCGGCCGAGCAGCGGGCTGGAGCCGCCGCCGACGTCGTAACGGATGTCGAGCCCGCTGACCTTGGCGGCCAGGTGCCGCGACACCCCGGGGATCCGGACCAGCTCGGCCAGGACGTCCCGCAGCGGCACCGACTCCTCGCCGCCGAGGATCAGCAGGCTCTGCGCCCGGGTGTTGGCGAGCAGTCCGCGGCCGACCTCGTGCCGCTCGGAGTGGTACGTGTCGAGCAGCTCCTCGGGCGCGTCGCCGCGCAGCACCGCCGCCAGCTTCCAGCCCAGGTTGTGGGAGTCCTGGACGCTGGTGTTCATGCCCTGGCCGCCCGCGGGCAGGTGCACGTGGGCGGAGTCGCCGGCCAGCAGGACGCGGCCCCGCCGGTATTCGGTGACCTGCCGGGAGGCGTTGCCGAAGGCGCTGACCCACACCGGTTCGGCGTGGCCGATGTCGATGCCGGTGAGCCGCTTCCACACGTCGGCGACCTCGGCGAACTCCGGCGGCCCGGTCCGCTTGCGCGGGGGCACGCCGTGCTCGCCGACGATGATCCGGTGGATGCCGCCGGGCAGCTTGGCGACCATCACGAAGCCGCCGTCGGTGTGCTGGCCGGTCATCCGCGGCTCCAGGTCGACCCCGCGCAGGTCGGCCAGGAGCATCTCGGTGGTGGCGGCCGTGCCGGGGAAGTCGAACCCGGCCTGCTTGCGGACCGTGCTGCGGCCGCCGTCGCAGCCGACGAGGTAGCGGGCCCGCAGCGTCTCCTCGCCGTCCGCGTGGCGCACGGTGACGGTGACCGCGTCGCCGGTCTCCTCGTACGAGACGAACTCGTGCCCGCGCCGGATGTCGGCGCCGAGCTCGGCCGCCCACGCCTCCAGGGCCTCCTCGGTCACCGACTGCGGCACCGTCTTGGCCGCCTCGTGGAAGGCCCCGAGGACGCCCATGTCCAGCGGGATGCCACCGAAGTGGCCCATGCCGCTGGTCTCGTAGTCGCCGAGCCGGCGCAGCAGGCCGCGCTGGTCGAAGACCTCCATCGTGCCGATGGTCAGACCGATGCCCCGGGACTCGCCGGTGCGCCCGGGGTGCCGTTCGAGCACCGTGACGTCGATCCCCGCCAGACGCAGTTCCCCGGCGAGCATCAGCCCGGCGGGTCCCGCTCCAACAACGACCACCGAAGCGTCCATGAACTTCTCCTTCTCAAAGCCAGTAGCGGAGCCGCGGACAGCGGCAGGCCCGCCGCGCCGTCGAACAGGCAGGCCGCGGGCAGCGAACGCAGCGTGACGACCGGCTCCGCGGGGACGGCCAGCGCGGCGGCGGCGGCGTGGTGCGGCCCGGCCGGCACGTTCCGCACGATCCAGCCGGCCGGGCCGGGCGGGGCGTCGGCGTCGGTCCCGGCGCCCAGGTAGTCGAGGGCGGGGCTGCGGCCGAGCCCCGTGCCCAGGCCCTTCAGATACGCCTCCTTGCGGGTCCACAGCTCCGCGAACGCGTCCGGCCGGCGGGCCTCGGGAAGGGCGAGCAGCTCCCGCCACTCCGCCGGATGCAGGGCGGGTCCGCACACCTCCACCGCCCCGGCCGTCGGGGTGCGCTGCACGTCCACGCCGACGACCGAGGCCGCCGTGCCGATCAGGACGAGCCCGTGGCTGTGCGAGAGCGAGAAGTGGACCGGCAGCGGCGGGTCCCGCAGCACGGGCCGGGTGGTGCGGTGCGGGCGCGCCGGGCCGGGCTCCCGGCCCAGGCGCAGCCGCTCGGGCGGATACCCCGTGGCCTCGCTGAGGATCCGGCGCAGCGCGATGTGCGCCGACAGGTACTGCACCCGGTCGGTGGGCCGTACGAACAGCTCCGCCCGCCGCAGCTCCGCGGCGTCCAGCTCGCGCACCGCGAGCCGGGCCGCCGCCGGGCTGCCGGCCGACGGCGGGCGCAGCAGCCACAGCGAGAGGCGCGGCGGCCCGGCCGGGTCCGTGATCAGCGGCTGCCCGGCCGCGCCGGGCGCTTGCGCACGCGGATCGGGCTCGTGCCGCCCGGCCGCGCGCGACCCGGACTCACGGGGTGGACCGCCGAGTTCAGCGCCGGGCCTCGGCATGGGCCTTGGCGTGGCCCAGCGTGGCCTTGCTGTTGGTGCTGAGCGCGGTGTGCACGTACTCCCGCGCGTCGGCGACGGTGGCGTCCGCGCCGAGGATGCGGGCGATGTTCGCGGTGTTGATCGTCACCGTGTGCTGCGAGGACGCCGTGACACCGGTGTCGGTCTCGGTGAACGTCCAGTAACCGGTGTGCAGGGTCATCAGCGCCGGCAGCGTCACCTGCTTGTAGGCGATCTTGTGGTGCGGGAAGGTCACCCGGTACGACTTCGTGGTGTGCACGGAGCCGTCCTTGGCGCGGGTGTCCATCTCCAGCGTCTGCAGGCCCGGGGAGTCCTCGTCGAGGCGGACGGTGGCCACGTGCGGAAGCCGCTCGGACCACAGGTTCGCCTCGTTGATGAAGTCGTAGACGTCCTTGGCGGAGCCGGCGATCTCCACGGAGTCCTCGAAGGAGAACGTCAGTTCGGCCTCGGTCTCGGCGTGGACGCGCTCGACGTTCTCGCGCAGCGCGGCCAGCTCGGAGCGCGAGTTGCGGTCGACGGCCTCGTCGATCCACTTCAGGCTCTCCGGGTCGTCGTCGATGGCCCGGTAGTCGTGCAGCAGCCGGATCCGCGACTCGGTCGCGGAGACCGGCTCGATGATCCAGGTGCCGCCCATGGCCGCCACCGGCGGGGTGGGGATCTCCTGGCGGAAGGTGATCCGCAGGTTCTCCGGGTCCAGGGTGCGGTGGGACGTCCAGTTCTTCGGCTCGCCGTTGGCGGTGGCCCAGATCTGGATGCGCTCCTCGCGCTCGCCGCGCTCCACGTGCTCGACGTGGATGGTGGGCGGGAAGATCCGCGGCCAGTTCTCCACCTCGGCGATGAGCCGGAAGACCGTCTCGGCCGGCGCGGCCGCGGTGATCTCGTGCTCGACCTCACGGATGGTCATGGTCAGCTCTCCTTGGGGCTCTAGAAGTTGCCGAGTCCGCCGCAGACGTTCAGCGCCTGCGCGGTGATGGACGCCGCCGTGTCGGAGGCGAGGTAGCCGACCAGACCCGCGACCTCCTCCGGCGTCGAGTAGCGGCCGAGCGGGATCTTGGCCTGGAACTTCTCGAGGATGGCGTCCTCGGTGGTGTCGTACGCGGCGGCGTAGCCCTGGCGCACGCGCTGGGCCATCGGCGTCTCCACGTAACCCGGGCAGACCGCGTTGACGGTGATGCCGGTGGGGGCGAGCTCGTTGCCCAGCGCCTTGGTGAAGCCGACGACGCCGTGCTTGGACGCCGAGTACGGGGCGCCGAGGACGACGCCCTGCTTGCCGGCGGTGGAGGCGATGTTGATGATCCGGCCGCGGTTCTTGTGGCGCATGCCGCCGGTGTTGAGCACCTCGCGGGTCAGCCGGAAGACGCTGTTGAGGTTGGTGTCGATGACGTCGTCCCACAGCTCGTCGGCGATGTCGGCGGTGACACCGCCGCCGCTGCGGCCGGCGTTGTTGACGAGGACGTCCACGGTCCCGAAGGCGTCGACGGCGGCCTGCACGAAGTCCCGCACGCTGTCCGAGGAGCGGACGTCGAGGGTGGTGCCGTCCACCTCCAGGCCCTCGGCCTGGAGCTCCTTGACGGTGGCGGCGACGTTGTCGGCGCTGCGGGCGCCGATGAAGACCCGGTGGCCCTGCTCGGCCAGGAGCCGGGCGGCGGCGAGACCGATGCCGCTGGTCGCTCCGGTGACCAGGGCGACCCGCTTGTGCTGATCTGACATGGGTGGCGTCTCCAGTGGGAGGGAAAGGGGACCGCCGGGCGGTGCGACGAGGCACCGCCCGGCGGCGAGTGGGATGTGGGGGGTGTGGGGGCGCGGCGCGGAGGGGGAGCCGGGTGGCCCGGCTCGGGAACCGGCCGGACCGGGACCCGCCGGGCCGGGGCGGGTCAGACCAGGGCGGCGAGGCCGCTGTTGACCGCGTCGATCAGCATGCGCGGGGTGTTCGCGATGCTCAGGATGTCCTCGTCGAGGGAGATGCCGTACTCGCGCTCGATGCGGCCGCCGGTCTCCAGGAGGGCCAGCGACTCGTAGCCCAGCTCCTCGAAGTCGGTGTCGAGGATGTCACCGTCGAGGTTGTACGAGTCGTCGGCGCCCGCCGCCTCGATCAGGATGCGGCGGAGGTCGTCGAAGGTGAAAGCCTGCTCGGCCATGGTGGTTCCTTTCCGGGTCGTGCCCGTTCGGCGTGATGGCGCTAGGGGGCGCTACGGGTCGGTACGGGGCGGTGTACGGGTGTCAGTCGGCGGAGCGCACGACGAGCGCGGAGTTGAAGCCGCCCAGGCCGCGGGCGAGCACCAGCGCGGTGCGCACCTCGTGGGTCCGCGGGTGGCCGACGACCAGGTCCAGGCCGTACGTCTCGGACGGCCGGGTGTTCATGGTCGGCGGGATCAGGCCCTCCTCCATCGAGAGGAAGACCGTCGCCAGGTCCAGCGCACCGGCGGCCGAGTACAGGGCGCCGGTCGTCGTCTTGGGGACGGTGACGGGGACCTGCTCGCGGCCGAAGACCGCGTTCAGGGCGTCGGCCTCGATGCGGTCGAGTTCGGGGACGGCCGCGCCGTCGGCGAAGACCACGTCCACGTCACGGGCGCTCACCCCCGCGTCGGCCAGGGCGGTCTCGATCGCCTGGCGCAGGGCCGGCGGCCGGCCGCTGCCCGGCTTGGGGTCGAAGGTCGCGCCGTAGCCGGCGATCTCGCCGTACACCTTGGCGCCGCGCGCCCGGGCGACGTCCTCGCGCTCCATGATGAGGATGGCGCCGCCCTCGCCCGGGACGTGGCCCGAGGCCCGCTCGTCGAAGGGCAGGAAGGCGGCGGCCGGGTCGTCCTGGGTGGTGACCCGGCCGCTGGTCAGCTGCGCCACCCAGCCCCACGGGCACAGGGACGCGTCGACGGAGCCGGTGACGATCAGCGGGGTGCCCTTGCGGACCTGGCGGCGGGCCTGCGCGACCGAGTCGAGGCCGCCGGCCTGCTCGCTGACGACGACGCCGCTCGGGCCCTTCATGCCGTGCCGGATGGAGATCTGGCCGCTGTTGACGGCGTAGAACCAGGCGAAGGACTGGTACGCGGACACGTACTCGCTGCCCTGGCTCCACAGCCGCTCCAGCTCGCGCTGGCCGAACTCGAAGCCGCCGGACGCGCTGGAGGTGACCACGCCCATGTCGAAGGCGGGCAGCTCCTTGGGGTTCACCCCGGCGTCCTCGAGCGCCCAGTCCGCGGCGACGAGGGCGAGGCGGGTCATCCGGTCGGTCTGCGGCAGCAGCTTGCTCGGCAGGTGCTCCGACGCCTCGAACCCGTGGATCTCACCGGCGAGCCGCGCCGGGTACTGGGTCGGGTCGAAGCGGGTGATGCGGCCGATGCCGCTCTTGCCGACGCGGGCGGCCTGCCAGTACTCCTCGGCGCCGAGCCCGTTGGGCGCGACGACGCCGAGACCGGTCACCACTACAGAGGCGCTCATGCGGCGGTCCTTTCCGGCCGGGCGAGGACCATCGCGCTCTGGAAGCCTCCAAAGCCACTGCCGACGGTCAGCACGGCGTCCGTCTGGTGCTCCCGCGCGGTGACGGGCACATAGTCGAGATCGCATTCGGGGTCGGGGGTGTGGAGGTTCGCCGTGGGCGGCACCACGTTGTGCGTCATCGCCAGGGTCGACGCGGCGATCTCGATGGCGCCGATGGCGCCGAGGGAGTGGCCGACCATCGACTTGATGGAGCTGACCGGGGTGGCGTACGCGTGGTCGCCGAGGCTCTTCTTGAACGCGGCGGTCTCGTGGCGGTCGTTCTGCTTGGTGCCCGAGCCGTGCGCGTTGATGTAGTCGATCTCGTCGCCGTTCATCCTCGCCTCGTCGAGCGCGACCCGGATGGCCTCGGCCATCTCGGCGCCGTCGGGGCGCAGACCGGTCATGTGGTACGCGTTGGAGCGCGTCGCGTAACCGGCGATCTCCGCGTAGACGCGGGCACCGCGGCGGCGGGCGCTCTCCAGCTCCTCCAGGACGAAGAAGGCGGTGCCCTCGCCGAGGACGAAGCCGTTGCGGGTGCCGTCGAACGGGCGCGAGGCGCGCTCCGGCTCGTCGTACCGGGGGGTGGTGGCGCGGATCGCGTCGAAGCACGCCATCGTGATCGGCGAGATCGGGGCGTCGGTGGCGCCGGCGACCAGCACGTCGAGGGAGCCCTCGCGGATCAGCTCGGCGGCGTAGCCGATGGAGTCGATGCCGGAGGTGCAGCCGGTGGAGACCACCGCGTTGGCGCCCTCGGCACCCACCGCCCAGGCCACCTCGGCGGCGAAGGAGCTGGGCACCAGGTGGTTGTAGAGGTGCGGGACCGCGTACCTGTGGTCGACCAGGTTCAGCCGGCCGCCGTCGCTGACGACGCGGTACTCCTGGTCGAGGCCCATCGTCGCGCCGACGGCCGTGCCGACGGTGACGCCGACGCGGTGCGGGGCGTGCTCGGCGAGGTCGATGCCGCTGTCGGCGACGGCGCCGCGGGCGGCGACCACGGCGAACTGGCCGGCCCGGTCCATCCGCCGGATCTCCTGCGGGCTGAGCCCGTGCGCCTCGGCGTCGAAGTCGATCTCGGCGGCGACCCGGGAGCGGAACGGCGAGGGGTCGAAGAAGGTGATGCCGCGGGTCGCCGTGCGGCCCTCGCTCAGCAGCGACCAGAAGGCGTCGCGGCCCACACCGCCGGGGGCGAGGACCTCCAGGCCCGTGATGACTACGCGTCGGCCGCTCACTGCGTGGCCTCCCAGTGGTAGAAGCGGGTCGCCATGGCGTCCGCGGGCGAGCGCCAGGTCGCCGGGTCGTACGCCTCGATGAACGGCTTCAGGTCGTCGCTGATCCGCACGAAACGCGGGTCGTGCTTCGCCTCCTCGATCTGCTTGCCACCCTGGTCGGTGTCGAAGTCCTGGAGGTGGAAGTAGAGACCGCGGTAGTGGAAGAGCTGGCGCCGGCGCGTGCCCATCCGGTGCGGCATCTCGGTGGCATCGAACGCGCGGAAGAGATCGGCCACGTTGCCGCTCGATCCGGGCTCCATCCGTGCCACGATCAGATTGCTGTGCATGCGATTCTTCTCCAAGTGGAAAGCCGTACGGCGGACTGGAGTTTCACGTCACGTCGACGGTTCGACAGCAAGAGGGCCGGAACCGGACGGAGTCAAAAAAAGAGGGCGCTTTGACAAAGCGCCGGACTCTGACATCTATCTTCTTCGGTGGCTGCCCCGCTTTCAAGGGGAATAACGTCAAATCCAGGTGCAGAACTACACGCAGGACTACAGGTGCTACTGCGGGGCGTTGCCGTGCTTCCGCGACGGCAGGTCCGCGTGCTTGGCGCGCAGCATCGCGAGCGAGCGGATCAGCACCGAGCGGGTCTCCCGCGGGTCGATGACGTCGTCGATGAGCCCGCGCTCGGCCGCGTAGTACGGGTGCATCAGCTCGTTCTTGTACTCCTCGATGCGCTGCCGGCGCACGGCCTCCGGGTCCTCGGCGGCGTTGATCTCCCGCCGGAAGATGACGTTGGCCGCGCCCTCGGCGCCCATCACCGCGATCTCGTTGGTCGGCCACGCCAGCGCCAGGTCCGCGCCGATCGAGCGCGAGTCCATGACGATGTACGCGCCGCCGTACGCCTTGCGCAGCACCAGCGAGATCCGCGGCACGGTCGCGTTGCAGTACGCGTACAGGAGCTTGGCCCCGCGCCGGATGATGCCGTTGTGCTCCTGGTCCACGCCCGGCAGGAAGCCGGGCACGTCGACCAGGGTGATCAGCGGGATGTTGAAGGCGTCGCAGAACTGGACGAACCGCGCGCCCTTCTCCGAGGCGTTGATGTCGAGCACCCCGGCCATGGAGGCCGGCTGGTTGGCGACGATGCCGACCACGTGCCCGTCGAGCCGGGCGAAGGCGCAGACGATGTTCGTCGCCCAGGCCGGGTGCACCTCGAAGTAGTCGCCGTCGTCGACGACCTCCTCGATCACCTTGCGGATGTCGTACGCCTGCCCGGCGCCGGACGGCACCAGGTCGAGCAGCGCGTCGTTGACCCGGTCGACGGGGTCGCCGGAGCGCTCCACAGGCGACAGCTCGCGGTTGTTGGCGGGCAGCAGCGACAGCAGGTAGCGGACGTCCTCGATGCACTCCTCCTCCGTGTCGTACGCGAAGTGCGACACGCCCGAGGTGGCCGAGTGGACGTCGGCGCCGCCCAGGCCGTTCTGCGAGATCTCCTCGCCGGTCACCGCCTTCACGACGTCCGGTCCGGTGATGAACATCTGCGAGGTGTCGCGGACCATGAAGACGAAGTCCGTGAGCGCGGGGCTGTAGGCGGCGCCGCCCGCGCACGGGCCGAGCATCACCGAGATCTGCGGGATGACACCCGAGGAGCGGGTGTTGCGCTGGAAGATGCCGCCGTAGCCGGCGAGCGCGGTGACGCCCTCCTGGATGCGGGCCCCGGCGCCGTCGTTGAGGGACACCAGCGGGGCGCCGGCCGCCTCGGCCAGGTCCATGATCTTGTGGATCTTCTGCGCGTGGGCCTCGCCGAGCGCGCCGCCGAAGATCCGGAAGTCATGGGCGTAGACGAAGACGGTGCGGCCGTGGACGGTGCCCCAGCCGGTGACGACGCCGTCGCTGTACGGCTTCTTGTTCTCCAGCCCGAAGCCGCTGGCCCGGTGCCGCCGCAGCGGCTCCACCTCGTTGAACGAGCCCTTGTCCAGGAGCAGCGCGATCCGCTCCTGCGCGGTCAGCTTGCCCTTGCTGTGCTGGCGCTCGGTGGCGGCCGGGTCGGGGCCCTGCCGCGCGCTCTCCTTGATCTCGGCCAGCTCGTCGATCCGGGCCTGGATCGAGTCCTGCGGTGTGCCTGGTGTGGCCATGGTGTTCCCCACCTCCATGGGTCGCGGTTCGTGGGTCGTGTGGTGCGTGGGTCGTGTGGTGCGTGGATCAGCGGTCGGCGCCGGGACGGTACAGCCGGATGAAGTCGGCGACGCCGGCGCTGATCACCGCGTCGCGCTCGAAGTCCGACAGCGGCAGCGCGCCGTGGAAGGACCGCTGGACGACACCGCCCGCGACCAGCTGGACGAAGCGCTCGGCGGCGTGCTCCGGGTCCTCGAAGGCGAGCAGTCCCTGCTCGGCGAGGCGGGCGAGCCGGCGGGCCAGCTCGCGGTTGGCCTGCCGGGGGCCGGCGGTCCGCCACATCTCGACCACCCCGGCCGGCCAGGTGGCGATCTCGGCGCCCAGGTGCCGCACGATCGCGAAGTGCTCCGGGAAGGCGGACAGCGGCGTCAGCCAGGCGCGGCCCAGCTCGGTCAGGTCCTTCTCCAGGTCGGTGATCTCGGACAGGTGCCACTCGGCGATGACGGTCAGCGAGGCGGCGACCGACGCGGCGCCCTCCAGGAGGACGGCGAGCAGCAGCCGCTCCTTGTCCTTGAAGTAGTGCGTGACGGTGGCCTCGTCGAGACCGCACTCCACGGCGATGTCCATGAGGCCGGTGTGCGTCCAGCCCTCGCGGGCGAAGACGGCGCGGGCCGCCTGGACGATGTCCCGGCGCTCCTCCGCCGAGCCGGCCTGGACGGGGGCGGTCGTTGCCTGCTGGATGGTCATGGTGTGTTCCTCCGTGTGAGGTGCGGATCTGTGACGTGCGGGTCTTCTCGGGCGTACGGGACCGGGGGCGCACCCGCGGGCCGGGGCCGCCCGGTCCGCAGGTGCGCGCCGAGCACGGCGAGGGCGGCGAGCAGCGTGGCGCCGCCGCCCGCCAGGAGCCCGGCGCGTGCGCCGTACCGTTCGCTGAGGGCGCCGATCAGGAGGGCGCCGAGGGGTGTGGTCCCCTGGAAGACGAGCGTGTAGAGGGCCATCACCCGGCCCCGGTAGGCGGGGTCGGTGCCCAGCTGGATGCGGTGGTTGGCCGCCTGGGCGAAGTACAGGGAGCCGAATCCGGTGCACAGCAGCAGCACCGCCGCCCACGCGTAGGTGGGGGCGAGTCCGGCCGCGCACTGCAGGAGCCCGGCGGCGAGGGCGGAGCCGATGACGACACCGGCCGCGGGCCGTCCGCGGCGGCGGGTGGTGACGAACGCCGCGAGCAGCGAACCGGCCGCGAAGGCCGTGGTGAGCAGCCCGAACGCGGCGGCGTCCGCGTGGAACTCGGTCTTGGCGAGCAGCGGCAGGGTGAGCTGGAAGTTGAAGCCCAGCATGCCGACGACGGCCACCAGGACCATCGGGAGCAGCAGGTCGCGGCGGGTCGTCATGTGCCGTACGCCGTCCATGACGGGCGCCCGCGCGGGCCGCCGCTTCGAGCGGTGCAGCTCCCCGGGACGCATCGCGCGCAGGGCGGCGACGGTCGCCAGGTAGCTGACCGCGTTGAGCAGCATCACGGTCGCGGTGCCGAACCAGCCGATGAGCAGGCCCGCGAGCGCCGGCCCGGCGACCCGCGCCACGTTGAAGTACGCGGCGCTGAGCGCCGAGGCGTTGGGCAGCAGGTCGGCGCCGACGAGCTCGCTGACGAACGACATCCGGGTGGGCACCTCGACCGCGTTGACGATGCCGAGCGCGAGGGCGAAGAGGCAGACGTGCCACAGCCCGGCCGTGCCGGTGAGCACGAGGACTCCGAGGAGGAGCGCCAGGACGCCCGACACGAGGTTGGCGGCCATCAGCAGCCGGCGCTTGTCGTGACGGTCGGCGAGTCCGCCCGCGTAGAGGGTGAGCAGCAGCAGGGGCGCGAACTGCAGGGCGGTCACGACCCCCAGGGCGGTCCCGGAGTCGCCGGTCAGGGAGAGCACGAGCCAGTCCTGGGCGACGACCATCATCCAGGTGCCGGCGACGGAGACGAGTTGCCCCGCCGCGAAGAGCCGGAAGTTGCGGACGGTCAGGGACTGGAGCGTGCCCGCGAGAGGTGATCTCATCTCTTCCTTGGCTTGAGGAGATTACGGGCGCACGGCAAGGGAATCTGCTCTATAGCTTCTTCGGCCCCGGTCCCCGCGGTCAATCATTCCCATGTCAGATTCCGGTCAAGGCATGTCAGGAATGATCGGTTCCGTAGCGGGGTGTGAATTCGTGTCAGGGCAGCGAAAAGACAGCGGTGGAATTCATCGAATTCCGTCACGTACTACAGGTGACATTCCCCGGCCCTTGCGGCCCCGATAATCACGGAAATACGGTTCCCGGGTCCGTGGGCGCCTCCGACCGGAGGTCGCCGAGACTCAGGGGGTAATCGAATGTCCGTGGTGACGACCGTCTGCGCGGGAGCGGGCTGTGTCCGGCGCGAAGCCGCCGGACGGGCCAGACGCCCGGCCGCGGCCGCCAGCCGTCTCTGCCTGGACTGCCACGAGCGTCTGGTGCGGGACCTGAACCGGCTGCCGGAGCTGTACGAGGAGTGCGCCCGGCACCTCGACGGCGGCGGCGGCGACCGGAGCCTGGAGAAGACCTCCGGCGGCCCGCTGCCCGGCATGCCCTTCAACCTGCGCGCGGCGGACGTGCGCACCTCGATCCTGTCGGTGCTCAGCGGCTGGGCGAGCCTGGTCCTGGAGGAGCGGGGCCTCGCCGGTCCACGGCGCGCCGTCGGCCCGCTGGTCCACTTCCTCACCCGGAACGGCACCTGGCTCGCGGCGCATCCGGCCGCCGGCGAGGTGTCCGCCGAGGTCGCCCAGCTGGTCCGCAGGGCGCTCGGTGTGATCGACCCGGCGACCAGCCGGCGCATCGCGGTGGGCGAGTGCGTCGAGCCCGGCTGCTCCGGCGCGCTCACCGCGGTCGTACGGCCCCGCCAGCCGCGGCTGCCCGCCACGATCACCTGCGGCGCCGACGCCTCCCACCACTGGGTGGGGCACGAGTGGCTCCAGCTCAGCCGCCGCATCGGCGCCGCGGCGACGGCGGCCGTGAGCGGGGCGGCGGGGGAGACCGGGGCGACCGGGACGGCGGCCCTTCCCGCGCTCGCCGGCACGGTCACGGACCTGGAGGCGGAGGTGCGGTGGATGACCGCCGCGGACATCGCCCGCCTGTGGGACATGCCGCCGGGCAGCGTCTACCGCCACGCCAGCACGCAGAAGTGGCGCCGCCGCAGCCGCAACGGCCGGACGTACTACCACGCCGGTGACGTCTACGAGACGCTCCACGGACGCGACGCGGCGGCGTAGCACCCGCCGGCCGGCGCGGACACGCACGAGGGCTCCTGGCATCGCCAGGAGCCCTCGTGCGTAGGGGACGACCGGGATCAGTCCTTGATCTCGCAGATGGCGGCGCCGGAGGTGAGGGAGGCGCCGACTTCGGCGGTGAGGCCCTTGACGGTGCCGGACTTGTGGGCGTTGAGGGGCTGTTCCATCTTCATGGCTTCCAGGACGACGATGAGGTCGCCTTCCTTGACCTCCTGGCCTTCCTCGACGGCGATCTTCACGATGGTGCCCTGCATCGGCGAGGCGAGGGTGTCGCCCGAGGCCGTCGGACCGGACTTCTTCGTGCTGCGCCTCTTCGGCTTGGCACCGGCGGCGAGCCCGGTACGGGCCAGCGACATGCCCACCGAGTTCGGCAGCGACACCTCGAGCCGCCGTCCCCCGACCTCGACGACGATGGTCTCGCGGCCGGTCTCGTCCTCTTCCGTTTCGCCGCCCGCGGGGGTGAAGGGCTTGATGTCGTTGACGAACTCGGTCTCGATCCAGCGGGTGTGGACGCGGAACGGGTCGGCGGTGAAGTCGGGGTCGACGACGACGGCCTGGTGGAAGGGGATGGCGGTGGCCATGCCTTCGACCTTGAACTCGGCCAGCGCGCGGGCGGCGCGCTGGAGGGCCTGTTCGCGGGTGGCGCCGGTGATGACGAGCTTGGCGAGGAGGGAGTCCCAGGCCGGGCCGATGACGCTGCCGGATTCGACGCCGGCGTCGAGGCGGACGCCGGGGCCGCTCGGCGGCTGGAAGGTGGTGACGGTGCCGGGCGCGGGCAGGAAGTTGCGGCCGGGGTCCTCGCCGTTGATGCGGAACTCGAAGGAGTGACCGCGGATCTCCGGGTCGCCGTAGCCGAGTTCTTCGCCATCGGCGATGCGGAACATCTCGCGGACGAGGTCGATGCCGGTGACTTCTTCGGTGACGGGGTGTTCGACCTGGAGGCGGGTGTTGACCTCGAGGAAGGAGATGGTGCCGTCGGTGCCGACGAGGAATTCGACGGTGCCGGCGCCGACGTAGCCGGCTTCCTTGAGGATGGCCTTGGAGGCGCGGTAGAGCTCGGCGTTCTGCTCGGGGCTCAGGAAGGGGGCGGGGGCTTCTTCGACGAGCTTTTGGTGGCGGCGCTGCAGGGAGCAGTCGCGGGTGGAGACGACGACGACGTTGCCGTGGGTGTCGGCGAGGCACTGGGTTTCGAC
>NZ_JBEOUO010000017.1:0-145465 GCF_040302485.1 Streptomyces sp. NPDC126499
GTTTTTTTTTTTTCTCACTACGCCTCCACTTGACGGGGGCCGTTTCAGACCGCCCCCCCGGGGGGGCACCCCCCCGGGGCCCCCCGCCCGCCTGCCTGCGCAAGCTGCTTCTTGCGCATCTCGAACAAATGGCCGCAGCGCCGCGCGCCCGCACCCCGCTGGCCTTCCGGCAGACCAGACATGGCCATGGGTGCAGCGCGGTGATTCTCATAAATGAACAGTTGCGAGAGTCCTGCGAGAGCCCCGAAGTCGATCACGTTTCCCCAGCTCGCCGTTGGCCGAAAACCTCTCAAAACCTAGGCGTTGTGCGAGACAGTTCTGACAGACTGCCGGGGTGCATCGGGCGCCCGATCAAGCCGCAAACGCGGTAGAACGAAACGACTGTCCGAAGTGTGAAGCCCCGGCGGGCGGTCGGTGCCGCACCCGGGCCGGGAAAACCGCGACGAAGTACCACACCGCCCGCTTCATCCTCGTCCCCGCGCTCCGCGAGGAGCTGGAAGTGCCGGTGCCCGAGGACCACGGCCACGGACGGCCGTGGAAACCGGGCCCGCCCGTCGAGGCGGCGCCGGCCGACCCAGGTGGCCCCCACCGGTCCCGGCAGCGGCACCACCGACGCGGTGGGCACGCTCGGCCCGGCGCGACGGGGAGGACGGGTGATCCCGCTGCCGCCGCACCGTACGAAGGGCCCCGGCGTACTCGGAGCCGAAGGCCCTGGCCAGATCGGCCCGTTCGGCCGCTGGCCCGAGCCCGGCGAGGACGAGGAGACAGAGGACACCCACCCCGGAGAGCTGCACCCAGAGCATCGCTCTCAGCTACTTGTCACTTCGCCGTAGCTTCGGGAGAACGGGGCCGCCTCCAGGGTGCGAGGCGGCCGCCGGACCCTCAGTGCTCGTAGCGCGTGAACACGTCGTACAGCCGGTTCTCCGGGCCGCGCAGGAACAGCGCCTCGATCTCGTCCTGCGGCACGCACAACGGCACGTACCCCTCCTCGTCCTCCTCGCCCTTCCCGTCCTCCTCCGGGACGGGCGGTTCCGGCAGGGTCACGAACGGTGTGTCGTACTCCCACTCGGTCAGGGCCTCGCGCGGGCGGCACTTCCACACCGTGCCGCAGTGGCGGACCTGCACCTCGCCGAGGTACCAGGCGGCGACCTGTACGCGCGGGGTCGCGGCGGCGGCGTGGATGTCCTCGTAGGTGGAGTACCAGCTCCGCAGCAGTCGCTCCAGGCGGTCGACGGAGGCGGGGGCGAAGTCCCAGTCCTGGCCCGTGTCCCGGGCCCAGGCGGGGAACGCGGCCCGCTGCCGGGCCAGCCAGTCGTGCAGCCGGGGGTTGTCGAACCAGTCCTGGGGGTCGTCCGCGATGGTGTCGTTCATGGTCTCCGAGCGTACGGCGACATGGGCGCGGAACTGTAAAGATCCTGTAGGGAAAGGGAGTTGGCGGGCAACACGCCGGTGAATCGGGGTACCGACCGACGTCGTTCCGCCTAGGCTCACGTGTTCGGCGGCGCCAGTGAGCACGGGGGCCCTTGGCGCCCTGTGAGTGAGACCCATTCTTCGTGGGCTCCCGGGAAAGCACCCTTCACTGTGAGAACACGCGGTACGCGCAGTACGCGCATCACACATCGCCGTCGCGGCCTGCTGTGGCGCACCACCGTCGCGGCGGCGGTCGCCGGTTCCGTCGCGCTCGTCGGGCTTCCCTCCTTCGGGGACGAGGCCCAGGCCGCGCCCAAGTCGGGCCAGAAGTGCAAGGACCTGTTCAAGGACGTCGTGGGTGACGTCGCCGACGACCTGCCCTTCGACGACGGGTACGTCCGTCCCGAGGCCGACTGGGACACGTACGACTACGACAACCCGCGGCACTCGTTCGACGGGCTGAGCCTGCCCGCCGATCCGGCCGAGCGGGAGCGGTTCCTGAAGAAGATCGGCACGGACTACAAGAAGTACCCCGAGGACTCTCCCGAGCGCGTCTACGCCCGCTTCTACAACAACCAGGTCAACGGCAAGCAGCCCGCGTCCAGTTTCACCGACTGGCTGATGGACGACTACATAGGCCTGGAGGGCGACCGCGCGCGCGGCAAGCAGTACCACCGCAAGGTGGTGCAGGACCTCGGTCTGCTCGGGGACGACTGGCTCTGCGAGGAGCCGATCGAGTACATCGACAAGAACGGCAACAAGCGCTACCGGAAGTACGACTTCGTCAACTACAGGCTGGGCATCTTCGGGGAGGTGAAGTCCGGACCCAACCACGACGGCAGCCAGCGGCCGGCGGACCGGATCATCCTCCAGCAGGACAAGTACAAGAAGTTCACCCTGTACGCCGTCCACGGGGACAAGCCTTCCAGGGAGACCGGGACGGCCTGGAAGAACCTCAACAAGGAGGTCGGCGGCACCGACACCGACAAGCGGGTGAAGGTCATCCAGCACCGGGCGACCGGCAAGCCGCGGTACGAGCTGACCAAGTACACGGACAGGGCCAAGTGGCAGGCGGGGCCCGGAGCCGCCGGGGCCGTCGGCGGCGCGGTCGACGAGATCCGTCGTTCTCCGGAGAATCCGCGCCAGCTCGCCGAGCGTCTGGCGCGGCTGCGGGCCAACGACCCGTCCGGCCTGCGCGGCCGCGGTCTGGGCGGGGTGGACTTCTCCACCCTCGAACTGCGGTACATCGGCAAGCCGGTCAAGGGCAAGGGAATCGAGTACGCGTACAGCGCGGCCGCGGCGGACGAGGAGGACGGCGTCGGCTGGGGCGGCAGGGCGAAGGCCCAGCTGATCTCCGACAGCTTCTTCACGTGGATGGCGCTGACCCCGGAGAAGTTCTGGGTGAACCTCAACCCGGACCAGCCGGACAAGATCATGGACCCGCTGTTCGGGAAGACGGACGCGGGCCGGGTCCTGCTGGAGGCCGACCTCCAGATGAAGCACGACTACGCCCGCAACATGGATCCGCGTGAGGGCGTCGGCAAGCTGTACTGGGACGCGATGACGGCCGCCGGCGTGCCGTGCGGGCACGGCCTGCGGGTGTGGATCGTGCCCCGGCCCGCGCAGGTGCGGGCCGAGGAGGAGGGTCTGTACATCCTCGACGCGCCGCTGGAGGTCAAGAGCGAGCCGCTGGAGGTCGAATTCCCCGACCCCAACGGCGAGTGCGCACTGACGGAGGCCCAGCGGAAGACCTCACAGCGGCTGGTGAACGAGCTGGTCGTGCCGGACATCGAGCGCCAGGTCAACGCCGATCCCGAGTACGCCGACCTGCGGCGCGTGTACAAGGCGCGGGTCGCGGCGGAGTACGTCCGCCAGCAGGACGCGGCGAAGGCCACCGACTACCGGTCGCTCATCAACGGCAATGACGTCAAGGCGTGGCCGCTGCGGGCCCCCCACCAGGACTGGACCCCGCGCAAGACCTGGGACGCCTACATGAAGTCGTACACGGAGGGCGACTACACCTACCCGTGTGAGATGAACGGGGAGCAGAAGACCTGCGTCATGGGTGGCGTCGACTTCTCCAAGGCGCCCAAGCAGCAGGTCTCCAAGGCTCGGTTCACCAGCGAGCACCGGCACCTGCCGCGCACCACGCGGACGAGCGTGAAGGCGCTGACGCCGGACGCCGAGAACCACAGTCTGATGGCGATGGGCGCTTCCGGTGACGTGAAGTCCACCACCCCGAAGCCGGTCCCGACTCCGTCGCCGAGCGACGACGGCACGCCGAGCCCGCAGCCGTCGACGCCCACGCCGACGGCCTCGCCGGAGCCGACGCGGTCCGGTGGCGTGCGGCCGACCACGGCCCCGCAGGACCCGGGCGGCGACCTCGCCGACACCGGCAACGGCATGCCCGTGGGGCTGATCGGCGGGTTCGCCGCCGCGCTGCTGGCCCTCGGCGCCGTACTGACCTGGCGGATGAGGCGCCGCCGCGGCTGAGACGCGGACGGAAACAAAGGGCGGTGTCGCCGGTTCCCCGCGCGTGCGGGGCCGGCGGCATCGCCGGGCCGCCCGGCTCGACAACGGTGCGAGGCGCTTCTCCCTCCGGTCGGCCACCCGGAGCCGGCCGTGCCGATCGTCCGGCCGTCCGCCGCGACCAGCGCCTCTCCAGCGTCTCCAGCAGACGCAAGCAGCCGCCCGCCTCCCGCGTCTCGGCCGAGCTCTGTCACTCCTCCCGGCGGAACACCATCACGAAGTCCGCCATCTCCCGCACCCGGGGTACGTCCGGGTCCGGGAGGGCGCGCAGGCGGTCGCAGGCGTCCGCCACGAGCGGGAGGTCCTCGTCGCGGAGCTGCCAGGCGCCGGTGAAGAGGCGCCCGGTGGCGATCGAGTCGGCCATGGCGGTCGGGGAGACGCGGAAGACGGTGGGGCGTTCGCCCGCCGGGCCCTCGTAGGTCAGGCCGTGGGCGGCCGCGAGGGGGGTGAGGACGTCGGGGGCGTCCTGGCGGGTGGCCGCGGGGTCGAGGCGGGCCTCGAGGGCGCGCACGATGCGTCCGATGTCGTCGTCGGGTTGCCTGCCGCGGGCCGGGATCACCAGGTAGCGCCCGCCGGGCCGCAGGACCCGCGCCACCTCGCGGAAGACCGCCCGCGGGTCCGGGCCGGCGTGCAGCAGCCAGGTGGAGACGGCCTGCGCGACCGAGGCCGTACGGACCGGCAGCCGGCCCGCGTCGCCGACCGCCACCCGGGCGCCGAGCCGCTCGCGCGCGTGGGCCAGCATGCCGGGGGACAGGTCCACTCCGTACACCCGGTGGCCGAGCGCGGCCAGTTCGGCCGCCACGATCCCGGTGCCGACGCCGATGTCGAGGACCGGCTCGGCCGGGTCGAGCAGCGGGGCGAGCTGCCCGGCGAAGCCGGCGGCCCGGGCGGTGCCGCCGCGTGAGGCGTCGTAGGTGGGGGCGATGGCGTCGAAGGCGGCGGTCACGCGGTGCCGCCGCTCGGTGCCGACGGCGTGAAGCTGACCGGCAGGGTCGCCATGCCGCGCAGGATGCCCTCGCGCCGGGTCAGGTCCTCGTCCGGATCCGTGAGCCGAAGGTCCGGGAAGCGCCGCAGCAGCGTGCCGAGCGCGATCCGGGCCTCCGCGCGGGCGAGCGGCGCGCCCAGACAGAAGTGCATGCCATGGCCGAAAGCCAGCTGTTGCGGCATCTCCCGGCGGGCCACGTCGAGGACGTCGGGTCGGTCGAAGCGGCCCGGATCACGGTTGGCCGCCGCCAGACCGATGATGATCATCTCTCCGGCCGGGATGGTGACGCCGCCGATCTCGTACGGGTCCGTGGTGAAGCGCGCCACCCCGCGGCTGACCGGCCCCTCGTAGCGCAGCAGCTCCTCGATCGCCCCCGGCAGCAGCGAGGGGTCGTCGCGCAGCGCGGCGAACTGGTCGGGGTGGCGCAGCAGGGCGTGCACCCCGTTGGCGATCAGGCTCGCCGTGGTCTCGTGCCCGGCCAGCGTCAGGAGGATCGCCATCGCGAGCAGTTCCCGGTCGCTGATCTTCTCCTCCGCCTGTGCCGCGCACAGCGCGCTCAGCAGATCGTCGCGCGGCTCCTTCTTCCGCAGGGCGATCAACGGCTCGTAGAACTCGGTGAGTTCGGCCCGCGCCCTGGCCCCCTTCGCGAGCCGCTCCGGAGTGTTCGGCGGCATGATCAGGCCGACCGCGAGCCGGGCGAAGTCCGGCCGTCCCTCGGCCGGGATGCCGATGAGCTCGGCGAGCACGGCCATCGGCAGCGGCAGGGCGAACTCGGCCACCAGATCGGCCGTTCCGCGCGCGGCGAAGGCGTCGAGATGGGCGTCCGTGTGGGCCTGGATGCGCGGAGCGAGCGCCTCCACCCGGCGCGCGGTGAAGGCCTTGGAGACCAGGTTGCGCAGCCGGGTGTGGTCGGAGCCGTCGGCCACCAGCATGCTCGCCATCAGGACGTTGGTCCGCTCCTGGTGGGCCATCTCCTCGGCGAGACCGTTCACCCCGGCCGGACTGCTGCTCAGCCGGGGATCGGTGAGGGCGGCCACCGCCTCGTCGTAACCCGTGACCATCCAGACTTCAAGGGTGGGATTCAGCCGAACCCGCTGCACCACCCCGTGCTCCCGTATCCGCTCGAACAGCGGGTACGGGTCGGGCTGTTGAGCGACGTTCAGCGGCACGTCATGGACGATGGTCTGACCCTGATCCGACATCCGCTACTCCCCGTGAGCGTGGGAAAGATCTGTGGCAGGTAGTCATACCAGCCACGGAAGTTGCGTGGTAGCGTCACCGGCCATCGGCACGGAGGATTACCCGCGGAGCGGCGCCGCCCACCGGCGAAACGTTTGTTCCGCACTGCTCAACCGCAAGCATTTACGGCCTCGACCAGGTCCTACGGCGCAGGGAGAGACGTTTCGTGGCAGAGCTCGACCAGACGGTGAAGGACGATCCGCTCCTGGGACTCGCCCGCCCCGACGTCCTGCGCAACCCGTACCCGGCATATGCCGAGTTGCGCGAAAACACCCCTGTCCTCTGGCACGAGCCCCTCGGCTCCTGGGTCCTCACCCGGCACGCCGACTGCCTCGCCGTCCTCACCGACAGCACCCGCTTCGCCTCCGACTGGCGCCGGGCCGGCGAGGACGTCCCCGACCCGCTGCTGAGCGTCCAGACCCTCGACCCGCCCGAGCACACCGCCATCCGGCACCTGCTCCTCGACGGCTTCCGCGCCCAGGACCGGCACGCCCTGCACGAGCGCCTCGACCACCACGTCAAGGAACTCCTCGCCGACCTGGCCCGCCGCCCCTCCTTCGACCTCGTCGGCGAGCTCGCCGAACCGCTCGCCCTGCGCTTCGTCACCGACTTCCTCGGCGTGCCCGCCCCGGACCTCGGCCGCTTCGTGCCCATGTCCCGCGCCATCGTCGACGGCATGGACGCCGGACTCTGGCCCGAGAAGCACGAACCCGCCGTCGCCGCCCGCGCGGAACTCGCCGCGTACGCCGGCGGCTGGCTCGCCGACCCGCCCGAGCACGGCCTCATCGCCCACGTCGCCGCCCACGCCGACGACAGCGGCGTCGCGCCGGCCGTCCTGCGCAACAGCCTGCGCGCCGTCCTCCACGCCGGCTACGAGTCCGCCTCCCGGCTCCTCGGCAACGCCGCCGCGGCCCTGCTCACCACCCCCGGCGCCCTCGCGGCCTTCCGGGAGGCGGGGCCCGCCACCGCCGTCGACGAACTCGTCCGCTACGACGCCCCCGTCCAGGCCGACGCCCGGGTCTGCGTCACCGACACCGAGATCGGGGGCGTCACCCTCCGGGCGGGCGACCCGGTGACCCTCCTGCTCGGCGCGGCCAACCACGACCCGCTGCGCTTCGCCCGCCCCACCGAGCTGCGACTCGACCGCGCCCCGAACCCGCACCTGGGATTCGGCCGCGGGGCCCACGCCTGCCTCGGCGCGTCCATGGCGATCCGGCTTGCCGGATCGGTCCTCGGGACCCTCGCCACGGACCACCCCCAGGCGCGGGCGGTCGCGGAACCACACCACCGGCGCAACCTCACCCTCCGCGGACTCGACCGCTTCGAGGTGACACTGCGCCCCACGACGGGGGAGGAGGTCAGGACATGAAGTACTGGCACTGAGCACGCACCGTGTGATGCCCGCGCCCTTCACCGAGAAGGAGGTACGGACATGAAGTACTGGCACTGAACCTGACCACCGCGCCGCCCGCCCGGCGGGCGGCCGCCACGCCATGAGCCCCGGCCCCGCGCACAGCCATCCGCGCGGGGCCGGGCGCCCGGCCCCCCGACCCCGCCAGGCCCCCACCAAAGGACGCGCCCCCGGCCGCCTACCCGCGCAGCACCCGCACCCGGCCCGCCGGGAGCTTCGCCCACCAGTGGGCGTACCGCCCGTAGAGCCCCGGATCGCGGGCCGCGAGCAGGCCGTGCAGCGACCGCGCCTCCTCGGCCAGCCCCTCCCACACCGGGGCCGGCAGCTCGTGGAAGGCCGTCGCCTCGATCCCGCCGTCGACCGGGCGCCACACGCCCGCCACCCGGCCGTCGACCAGCAGCGTCGGCAGCACGTCACCGTTGGCGCGGATCACCGTCCGACGGTACTCGGGCGGTATCACCCGGCTCCGGTCCGCGTACGCCAGCAGGACGCTGTCCCACATCGCCATCAGCCGCGGCGGAGCCGGCGTCTCCGCGTCCGGCCGCGGCGCCCCGGGCAGATCGAAGAGCTCCGTGCCGTCCGGGCCTTCGAGCCGCTCCACCTCGTCGTCCAGTTCCCGCAGCACCCGCCGGATCGGTGCCCTCTGCACCATGGCGAACTGCGCCATGTCCGCCACCGAAGCGGGCCCGAACCCCGCCAGGTACCGCAGCAGCAGATGCCGCAGCGCCCCGGGCGCGCCCTCGCGGCCCTCGGGCAGCGGGCCGCCTCCGGCCGCCACGTACGAGGGACGCTCGCCGAACGACCAGGGGCCGCCCGTGGGGTGGTGGTGCAGCGGCGCGTAGCCGCGCAGCCCCCACCAGGCCGCCTCACGGCCCTCCGCCCCGACCCGCCGTTCCAGCCAGTCCCGGAACTCCGCACTCGTACGGGGCACTTCGGCGAAGGCCAGCAGATCGGGCAGCAGGGCGTGCGCGTCGGCCGGCGAGAAGCCACCGGCCGCGAACCGGAACCCGAGCCGCGCCCCGTACAGCGTCGACTGCATCGCCTCCCGGAAGACCGGACAGTCCTCGGCGTGCACCACGTGCAGCGTGATCCGCATCAACGTCGCCTTCACCACCTCGCGGCGGGCGAAGACATCGTCCAGCTCGGCCGGATCAAAGCCCGCGAGCCGGTTCCACAGCGCCACGTACGGCGAACCCGGCTGCTGCGCCTGCAACGCCACGACCCGCCGCACGCCCTCCGCGACGGCCAGTCGCTCGCGCGCGAGGAGCAGTTGACGGCCGAGAGTGGCCCGGTTGAGCTCCCGGGCGGTGATCTTCACACCGAGCATTCTGCCCGCCGCGCCGGCCCGGCCGGATGAGAGGGTGGGCCAGGAGACGGATCCGGGGGCACGGGAGGCGACGCCATGGCGGTCGGTGAGCTCGTACGGGCGGAACTCGCCCGCCACGACTGGGCGTCGCTGCGCTGCGGATGCGGGGACACCGCGGAGCACCTGCCCCTGATGTTCGAGACGATCCTGGAGGCCGCAACCGCCCGGGACATGATCGGCTACACCCTGGAGGACCACGTCGAACGCAACGGCGCCCTCTTCCCCTGCTTACCGCCGGCCGTCGCCGTGATCCTGGCCGCCCTCGCCAGTGGACCCTCCCCGCTCGCCCGCGGAGTGCTGCTCCAGACCCTCTGGTCCATGTCCGGATGCGACACGTCCTTCGGCCCGCCCGACACGATCCCGGAGGACTGCCGATCCGCCGCCGACCGGGGCTTCTGGGTGCTCGTCCACCTCGGACTCAGCGGCGACGCGGAGGACGCCGAGCACGTCGCCGACATCTGCGCGTTCTTCGGGCTCGGCGGCGAGCGGCACGCCGACTACCAGCGGCTGCTGCGCGAACGGATGGTGACGAAGACCAAGCGCCGACAGCGGCGGTGACCCCCGGGCGCGTCGGACCGCGCACATCTCGCCAAGGTGCCGGGACAGTTGGCCGAGACCCGCTGGTGCCGCCTTTGCGGCTTGCTCCGGCGCCGCCGTACCGGCGAGGATCGCCGCTGAACGACGCGTCGAACGGGGGACCTCATGAAGCCTCGCCTGGTCTTCGTCCACGGCATCGGCGGTCCCCGGGACGCCGCCGCCGACCTGGACGAATGGCTACGGGCCGTCGCCGCCGGCGCCCGCGCCGCGGGACACTCCGCCCAGGTGTCGGCCCTGACCGGCGGCTGGGGCGCCGACGCCCGCTTCGCCTACTACGGCGACCTGTTCCGTACCGCCGGAGCCCAGGGCGGCCCCGCCGGCACCGCCGAGGAACAGGACGACGAACTGCTGGCCGCGCTGCTCCTCGAAGCCGTCGACGAACGGCTCGCCGACCCCGCGCTCGACCCCGCCGAGGCCCGCGCCCTGCACGCCGCCCGCACCCGGCTCGCCCCGCCCGGCGGCGCCCAGGGCACCGGCGCGCCGGCCCGGCGCGCGGTCAACGCCGTCACCAGCCTGCTCGCCGTGCCCGGCCTGCGCTCCGTCGGCGGCTGGCTCAGCGCCCGCGCCACCGTCGGCATGCTCGGGCAGGTCGCCCGCTACCTCAACCGTGGCGAGACCGACGGCACCACCACCCTCGACCAGCGGATCCGCGCCCGCGTCGCCGACTGCCTCGACCCCGACGGCCCCAACATCGTCGTCGCCCACTCCCTCGGCACCGTCGTCGCCCTGGAAACCCTCCACGAACAGGCCGCCGACGTCCCCCTGTTCGTCACCCTCGGCTCCCCGCTCGGCATCCGCACCGCCGTCCAGCCCCGGGTCCGCCCGCACCCCCTCGGCACGCCCGGCACCGTCCGCCGCTGGCTCAACTTCTGGGACCGTGACGACCTCGTGGCCGCCCGGCCGCTCCTGGAAGGCTTCGTACGGCCCAACGCCGACGACGTCGTGCCCGCCAGCCGCCGCGTCGACTCCGACGGCGCCTGGGTCCACCCGGCCGCCAAGTACCTGGCCCAGCCCGCCGTCGCCGGTCCCCTCGTCGAAGCGCTCACCACCGTCGCGGAGCGATGAGCGCACCGCGGCACGTACTGGTGATCGGGGCCCAGTGCCCCGACCTCGGCCTGCTCGACGACCTCGAACGGGCCGCCCGCTCCCTGCACGACACCCTCACCACCCCGTGGGCCGGCGCCTGCGAGAAGGACCCGGCCCACGGCCCCACCCTCCTCGTCGGCCCCGACCTCACCCAGCAGCGGATCGAGACCGCCGTACGCCGGGCCGGCCGCACCGCCGCCGAGGCGGGCGCCGTCCTCGTCCTCGCCTTCCTCGGCCACGGCATGGCCGCCGGCACCCAGCTGTACTTCATGGCCGGCGACTCCCGCGCCGAGGACCCGCTCAGCGCCGTCGACGTCGGCTCGCTGCTCGGGGGGCTCCTCGACAGCGCCGGACTCGACGGGCTCGTCGCCCTCGTGGACACCTGCCACGCCGGCCACGCCCTGCCCGACCTGAAGTCCCTCGCCGGCGGCATCCGGCGCGGCGACACCCGCCTCTCGCTGCTCATGGGCGCCGCCGCCGACGAGGAGGCCTACGCCCTCCGCTTCAGCACCACCCTCGTCAAGGTGCTCAACGAAGGAATACCCGACGCCGGCGAGACGCTGACCGGAGCCGTCGTCGCCCGGGCCGTACGCGAGGACGGCGGCGCGGTGGGTCAGGCTGTCCAGCACGTCGACTACGACGGCGCCCAGTTCTCGGCGGGCCCGCTGTGGCTCGCCCGCAACGCCCGGCACACCGTCCGCCGGACCGGCTCCCCGCTCGGCCCCGTCGGCCGGGCGGAGCTCGACCGGGCCCTGCACCCCCTGCGCCTCATGAACGGCGACGGCGGCGGTGACGGCGACGGCGCACGGGACGGCGCGGGTGACGTGGGCGACGGAGCTGGAGGCGGCGGGAGCGCGTGCTTCGCCGCGACCGCCGTCGACGGCGCACTCCACCTCCACGACCTGGAGGCCCCCCACGACCTGGAGGCCCCCCACGACCTGGAGGCCCCCCACGACCTGGAGGCCCTGCGCGGCCGCGTCGAAACCCTGCCGGCGCCCGAGCGCCAGTGGGCCCAGGGCGTCCTGGACGCCCTGCGCAACGCCGCCCGCACCGTCGACCTGCTCGACGCCTGGCCCGGCACCGCCCTCACCACCACCCTGCTGCGCCGCGGCCTCGCCGCCGTCGAGGCCGCCCCGACCGCCCCGCTCCCGCGGTCCACCGGCACCGACCTGCTCCGCGACGCCGTCGAACACCTGCTGCTCCGCGCCCCCCGTGCGGGACGCAGCCGCACCGGACCGCTCGCCGAGTTCGTCGCCCTGCTGGCGAGGGAGACCGGCGTCGACCCGCAGGACCCGGCCCTGCGCGCCTGGGCCAAGGAGACCGGCGCCGTCATCGACCTCAACGACGCCTTCGCGCGGCTCGCCGAACGCACCGAGGAGATGCGGCTCCGGCTCGTCGTCAGCCTCCACTCCGCCGTCGGCGACGAATGGCCCGAATCGCTCGCGGCCTGGCTCCTGGACGGCGGCACCGTCCGCCACCGCGAGGAGTTCCCGTGCGCCGGCCAGGACCGCGCCGGCACCGAACGCGCCCTCGGCACGGTGCTGCGCTGGGCCTCCGGACTCGCCCGGAGCCTGGACACCCCGCTGCGCCGGGTGGAGATCGCCGCGCCCGCCCCGCTGCTCGCCTGCTGGCGGCCCGAGGAGACCGACCTCGGCATCCGCCTCGGCACCCGCTACGACGTCGTCCTGCGCTGGAGCGACCGGATCCAGCCACCCGACCACCTGTGGTGGATCAACGACCAGGCCCGCGACATCCTCAAGGCCATCGACCAGGGCCCCGGCGCCGACGGCAGCCGCGTCGACTGGCTCGGCGAGGCCGACACCCGCCGCGTCCCCGAACTGCGCGCCCGCCTCACGAGCGCGCCCCGCACCCGCGCCCTCGCCCTGGCCCACCGGCCCGAACGGCTCGCGGACCTGATGGAGACCCTGCTCGCCTCCTCGCCCATCGTCCTGTGGCCCGACGACGACCCGGCCCGCCCCGCCGTGACACCCGTGCCCGCGCCCGTACGACGCACCGTGGACACCCACTGGCACCTGCTGCCCGTCGGATTCTGCCGCGCCTACCGGGAGAAGTGGAGCGCCTGCTCCGCCCCCGACGACCACGCCCCCGCCCCGGACGGTGGCGGTCTGCACCACCTCGCCCGGCTCCGTACCGTCTGGGACGGACCCGAATGGCTGGACTTCTGCGCCTGGTTCGACCGAGAGCACACGGACCACGCGCCCATGGACCACGCGCCCACGGCGCACGAGCACACAGATCGCATGCACACGGATCGCGCGCCCATGGATCGCGCGCCCATGGATCGCGCGCCCATGGACCACGCCCACACGGATCGCGCCCCCATGGACCACGCGTCTCTGGGCCACGCCCACACGCGCCACGCTCACATGGACCACGCGCCTACGGATCGCGCCCCCATGGACCACGCGCACACCGAACGGGAAAGGCTCCACCCGGAGCCGTTCCCGACGCACGGGGAGGAACCCGCATGACCTGGCAGCCCTTCTACGCCGGCCACGGCACCCCGCCCGCCGGGCCCGCCGACCGCGTCGAACTCCCCCCGGCTCCGCCGTGGCGCGAGTTCCCTCGCCGCTCCCTGCACCGCCAGTTCGTGCCGCCGCCCGGACTCGTCGAGGCCGTCAACGCCGCGCTCGCGCTGCGCCGCCCACTGCTCGTCACCGGACCCGCCGGCTCCGGCAAATCCACGGTGATCGAGCAGGTCGCCGCCGAACTCGACCTCGGCACCGTGCTGCGCTGGCACATCACCTCCCGCAGCAACCTCGCCGACGCCCTCTACCGCTACGACGCCCTCGGCCGCATCCACGCCCAGCGCCTCCAGGGCCCCGCCGGCGGCGACGACATCGCCCCCTTCCTGCGGATGGGCCCCCTCGGCACCGCCCTGCTGCCCGCCGACCGGCCCCGCGCCCTGCTCATCGACGAGATCGACAAGAGCGACCTCGACCTGCCCAGCGACCTCCTCGACGTCCTCGAACGCGGCGAGTTCGAGATTCCGGAGCTCGCCCGCTACGGGACGGACGTCGTCGCCGTACGGGAATGGCAGGGCGACCGGCACCACGAGGTGCGCCGCGGCCGGGTGCAGTGCACCGAGTTCCCGTTCATCGTCATGACCAGCAACGGCGAACGCGACTTCCCCGCCGCCTTCCTGCGCCGCTGCGTCCGCTTCACCATGCCGCTGCCCACCCCCGAGACCCTGCTGCGCATCGTCGAGGCCCACATGGGCGCCGGCACCGCCGGCACCCCCGAGGCCGGCCGGCTCGTCACCACCTTCCTGGACCGCCTCAGCGCCGGCGAGAGCCTCGCCGTCGACCAGCTCCTCAACGCCGTCCACCTGCTGTCCGGCACCGACGCCCCCGACGAGGCACGCCGCCAGGCCGTCGAGGACCTGATCCTTCGCGAGCTCTCACATGCCTGATCCGCTGCCCCGGCTGCTCTCCGCCCTGCGCGCCGCCGTCCCCGAACTGGACGGCACCGCGCTGGCGGAGGCGCTGTGGCTGGCCGCCCGGATGGCCGACCGGCGCGAGGGCGACGGGCCCGACCCCGTACCCCACCCGCCGGCCGACCCGGACCGGCCCACCCGGGCGCTCCCGGAACCGCCCGCCCCCACGGAAGCGACGGGGAAGCCGGCACCGGCCCCCGCACCGGCACCGCGGTCCGGCACGCGCGACACCACCCCCGCCGCCCGGCCCCTGCACGAACGGCTCCCCGGCAGCGCCGCCCCCCTCCGCGGCCACGCCGTCGCCGGGCCCCACGCCGCCGGCCTGCCCCGCCCCCTGGAACTCACCCGCGCCCTGCGCCCGTGGAAACGGCGCTGGCCGGAAGGCCGCAGCACCGCCCTCGACATCGACGCCACCGTCGACGGCTACGCCCGCAGCGGCGAGCTGATCCCGGTGCTCAAGGCGGCACCCGAGCGCTGGTTCGACCTGGTCCTGGTCGTCGACCGCTCACCCGGCATGCGGGTGTGGGCCGAGACCGTCGCCGAGTTCACCGCCGTCCTCGACCGCCTCGGCGCCTTCCGCACCCTCCAGGTCACCGACCTCACCTTCGCCGCCACCGGCGAACCCCAGGCCCCGGGACCGCTCCGCTCCGCCGACGGACGCCGGCTCGTCGTCGTGGTCTCCGACTGCATGGCCGACGCCTGGCGCCGCCCCGGGATCTGGCACCTCCTCAGGGACTGGGCCGGCGCCCACCCCACCGCCCTGCTCAACCCGCTGCCGACCAAACTGTGGCGCCGCGGCGGCCTCAACCTGCCCACCACCCGCTTCACCCCCGCAGCCCCCGGCACCCACCGCAGCCGCGTCCCCGTCACACCGCCCCCGATGCTCGGCCCGACCGCCCCGGACCCGACGGCGCGGGACCGTGGCGGACAGGGCGGCGACGGCACATGGCTGCCGATCCCGGTCCTGTCCCTCACCCCGCACTCCCTGGGCCGCTGGTCGCGCACCCTGATGCGGGGCGACCCCGAAGGCTGCACCGCCGTCCTCGTCCCGCCCACCGGGCGCACCACCGCCGGGACCGCCCGGCCGCGCACCACCCCCCTTCCCCCGGGCCGAACTCGCCCGTCGCTTCCTGCGCACCGCCTCCCCCCGGGCGGCCCGCCTCGCGGTGCTCTGCGCCCCCTTCGACCGGCTGAGCCTGCGGCTGCTGCACCTGGTCCGCGAGAAGCTGGTCCCGGACGCGACGGTGGCCGACGTGGCCGAGGTCGTCACCAGCGGCGTCTTCGAGGTGGTCGAGCGGGCCGGAGCCGGAGCCGGCGCCGGGGCCAGCGCCGGGGTGGGGGCGGGGGCCGGTGCCGGGACCGGCTCCGGGGCGGGGGCCGGGATCGTCGAATTGGTCCTGCCGCCCGGCGCCCAGGAGGTGCTGCGCGAGCACCTGCCCGCCCACGAGGTCTGGTCCCTCCACCAGGCCCTCGACCACCACATCGCCTCCCGCGGCAGCGGGCGCACCCGCCTTCCCTCCGTCGCCCACGACGGCGAGGGCCCGCGCGACCTGGCCGCGGAGAAGGCGGCCTTCGCCCGCGCCTCCCGCCGCACGCTCGAACTGCTCGGACTCGCCGAACCCCGGCCGGAGGGCGAGCCGGAGCCCGTACCGGGGGAGGGGGACACCGCGACGTGGACGGTGCTCCCGTCGGCACCGGAGCCGTACGTCGGTCACGCCGGCCTGGCCGACGCCCTCGTCCGGAACCTGGGCCAGGGGACCGTGCGGGCCGCGTGGATCACCGCCGAGGCCGCCGTGCCCGGCGCCGGCCGCACCGCCCTCGCCCTGCACGTGGCCCACCGGCTGCGCGAGCACTTCCCCGACGGGGTGTTCTTCGTACCGCTACGGAGTTCCGGACGCCATCCGGTGGCGCCGGACACCGCGCTGCACCGGCTGCTCGGCGACCTCGCGACCCGGACGGGCCAGGCGCCGGAGCCGGTCCGGCCGGGCCGCGACGCCTTCGGGGACCTGGTCGCCGTCAGCGCCCTCCTCCGGACCCTCGGCGGACGCCGGGTCCTGCTCGTCCTCGACGACCTGGGTACGCGGCAGACCGACCAGGAGTTCGCCCACGAGCTCGCCGACGGCCTGCCCGAGGGCTGCGCCGTCCTCCTCACCACCCGCGCCACCCAAGGAACTCCGCGACGTCACATGGGGGTGGAACTGCCCCCGCTCACCGGCCGCGACGCCGCCCGGCTGCTCGCCGTCTCCGGCGAAGGCGGCGGCGAACCCGCCGAGCACGGCGCCTGGTGGCCGCTCACCCTCCGTATCCTCGGCGGCGCCCTCGGCTCGCGCGACCCCATGGTCGTGCCCAAGGCGGGCCGCTACGCCGCCGAGTGGCGGGACACCGGCCGGGCGGAGAACCCGGAGAGCGCCGTCCGCCGCTGGCTCACCGACCTGGCCCGGGGGCGCGCCACCACCCTCGTCGGACTGTCGGTCGCGGCCGCGGGGGAGCTCACCCGCGACGAGGCCGCGACCGTGCTGCGCACGGACCCCGAACGGGTCACCGCCGAGCTCGAAAGCCTCGTGCGGGAAGGGCTGTTGGAGCACCCGGACCCCGGGCGGTATGCCCTCCCCGCGGTCGTCGAGGCGGAGCTGGCACGGCTCGAAGGCTACGACGCCCGGCGCGAGGCCGCCCGCGCCCGGATCGGCCCCTTCTACCGGCGGGCCGCCGCCGCCCTCTACCTCGACCGGCGGGAGGGCGGCGGACTGGCCGGACGCCTGCGGATCGGCGCCGCACGGGCCCCCCGGCCCGAGGTGTGGGTGCCCAACGCGCTCGCGTTCGACGGCGTGGACGCGGAGACACTGCTGCTGCTCCACGAAGCGGGGGCGGCGGAGCTCCATCCGGAGCAGTTCGTACGGGCGGCCAAGGCGCTCGCCGCGGCCGACCGGCCCGACGGGCGCCACGCGAAGGGGCGGGCGGCGCTCGTCCTGGCGCTGGCGGAGCACGGGGCCGGGCGGCCCGAGGTCGCCTGGGAGGTGCTGCACCACGTGGGCATTCCCCGGCTGGAGGACGACGAGGCGACCTACGGCCTGGCCGCCCTGCTGCTCGCCCGGCTCGCGCTCGCCCTGTCGCCCTCGGGGGCGTGGACCGCCGTGGCGTGGGCACAGGAAGCCCTCGCGTACGTGGGCGGCGAACCCACCCCCGAGACCGGTGACGTGCTGCTCTGTCTGGAACGGGCGCTGACCGTGCGCGGCGTAGGCGAGGAACTCGCGGCCGTCCAGCGGCAGTTGTCCCTCCACTACCGGGCCCGCGGCCTGCGCCTCGACGAGGCCCGGGCGCTCGCCCGCACCGCGGCGACGCTACGAGGGCAGGGCCGCTCCGCCGAGGCCGAGAACGCGACGCGGCAGGCCCTGGAGATCCTGGACCACCTCGACCGGCTCGGCCAGGGTGACCCGGCCGCCCGGGAGGAGACCCGGCGGCTGCTGCGCGGGGCGGGCACGACGACCCTCATCGCCGTCGACGCCTCTTCCGCCGCCGGCCAGGAGCCGGTGCTCAAGGACCTGCTCGCGGGAAGCCCCCTCGTGCAGGGCGTCCGTTACCGCACCCGGCTGTTCGACGACTGCCAGCTGCTGCTCGTCGAGGGCGACGTGCCGATCGTCCCCTTTCTGAGCAGAGGGGCCAGGGGGCTGCCGGGGTGGGGGAGGAACGCACCGCGACGGCGGCCTGCGCCGCGCCTCGCCGTGCACCACGGCCCCGTGGGACCCGATCCGGCTGACGACGTCGCCGTCGAGTACACGCGGACGATGCTGCGCTCGGCGGAGTTCCGCCGGGTGGCGGACAACTACCCGGACGATGCCGTGCTGTGCGTCTCACCGGAGGCGTACGAGATGCTGGCGCGCGAGGACGGGCAGCAGGCGCTGGCCCGCGACTTCGCCGCGCGCGAGGTGCGCAGCCGCTCCGGGGAGGTGGTGTGCGTGATCCTCGTCCCGCGCGTCGACCTGTCGGCGTACGACGCCGAACTCCTCGGCCTGGCCCGGCTGTTCAACGAACTCGACCCGGACGGGCGGACCCTCGCGGGTGTCCTGCGCCGCTGCCTCGACGTCGCCCTGGGGACCTGGTCCACCGGGACGATCGACGTGCGGGACCTGGACGGCGCGCGACGTGACGTGCTCCGGGGGGAGTTCGCGAAGGCGCTGTGCGACGTGTTCCCCTTCGGCCCCGCACCGGCCGGCCGCACCGGCAGCCTGCTGTGGGAACGACCGCAGGGAGCGGTGCCGTTCCAGGTGCGGCTGTCCCTCGACGGCCCCGGCCAGAGCCCCTTCGAGGCCGGGACGGAAGGCTCCGCGTGCCTGGTCGTGTTCCCGGACGACCGGAGCGCCCGGTGGTCGGCGGGTCTCGTGCGGGCGAAGGAGGGACCGGCGGCGCCCGGCGCGGTGCTCTGGCTCCACCGGGACGCCCCGCTCCCCGAGAACGTCCTCCTCGGCCTCGCCCCGGAGGACCGCGCCGCCGTCCTCGCCCGCCCCGACGACGTGCGACGCGTGGCCGAACTCTTCCGCCGCACCCGCTTCCGTACCGTGCCCGCCACCGCGCTGCGGCCCCTGGTGCGCGAGAGCGCCTGGGAGAAGGAATGGGTCGTGCGCCTCGCCGGCGCGGAGCTCCGCGAGGACGGCCTGCTCCTCCTGGCGGGCAACGCGCGCGGCCGGGCCACGGCGGAGGCACTGCGACAGCCCGTGCCGCAGCCCGGCGAGTACGTGTGCGTACCGCTCGTCCGGCAACGGCCGGACCACGGCGGCCGGCCGTCGGTCGTCGTGGACGGCACCGCCTGGGTCGTGGCCCGCGAGGACGAGGAACGGGCGCCGCTGCCGGGCGGCTTCCCGAGCCTGCGCACCCGTTGACGGTACGACGGCGGGCGCGGGCGGTGGTCCGTACGAGGTCCGTACGAGGTCCGTCGGGTGAGGGGCGGCCTCGGGCGCCCTCCGCTCCTTTGAACCGGCCCCGGGAGGACGGACGTTTGCCGTCCGGGCTTCATGTCCCCGTCTTCCCTGGTGCCCTCCCGCCACCCGTGATCGCTTGGTAGCCTCCGTCCGTGCTTCACGCGCGTCGACGTCCCCACAGCGGCCGCGGCGGGCCCTCGTGATCGTGCGTCAGGTGATGCGGCGGGCCGCCTCGGTCACCGGGCGATCCCCGCGTGTGGCCGCCGGTCGCGCCTCGGAGGGGCAACTGCGCGCGGTCGTGGTGGCCTACGCGGTCTCCTCCTACGGCACCTTCCTCAACCTCATCGCGCTCAGCCTGTTCGTCTACGCGGTCTCCGGCAGCGGGCTCGGGCTCGGGCTGCTGATGGCCCTGCGGCTGTTCGCCGGACTGCTGGCCGGGCTCGGCGCCGGTGCGCTCGCCGCCCTGATCGGGCGCAGGCGGATGATGATCACGGCGGATCTCTGCCAGGCCGCGGCCATGGCGGCCCTGGTCGTCCAGGGCCGGTCGGTGCCGGTGTGGCTGCTGGCGGTCGTGGTGAGCGTTCTCGGCGCGGGCAACACCTTTTACAACGTGGCCCTGCGCAGCGCGATCCCGGTCCTCGTGGGTGCCGAGGCCCGGGTGCGGGCGAACGGGCGCCTGGTGACGGCCCGTTCGCTCGCCACCGTGGCCGGCTTCGCCTCCGCGGCACCCGTCGTCGGTGTCGCCGGCCACGAGGCCGCGTTCGCCGTGAACGGCGCCAGCTTCCTGGTGTCGGCGGCGGTGATGCTCCGCCTGCGGGTGCGGACCGAGGAGCCGGGCGAGGTGCCGGAGACGAAGGCGCGGCAGGTCGAGGTGCCGGAGGCCAAGGCACCGGAGGCCAAGGCACCGGAGGCCAAGGTGCCGGAGTCGGAGGCTTCCGGGGCGGGGACCACAGCGGCGGGGACCCAGGTGCCGGGGACTGAGGTGCCGGGGACCTCGATGCGGGGCGTGGCGCCGGAGACCAAGGCACCGGAGTCGAGAGCTTCCGAGTCGAAGGTTTCCGGGCCGGGGGCCTCGACCCTGCGGCGCGTCCTCACGACGGTGCCGGCCTTGCTGCTCGGCATGGTCGTCCTCCGCGGCGTCGACGCCCTGGCCTCCTCCTCGCACAACGTCGCGCTGCCCCTCGTGGCCGAACTCCGCACGCCCTCGAACCCCGCCCTCTTCATGACCCAGTTCTGGGCGTCCTGGGCCGCGGGCACCTTCCTGGCCCACCAGATCCTGAAACGGCGGCAGGCGGCCGTCGCCGAAGGACACGGCGGCACCCTGGCCTTCGCCGTCGGCACCTGCGCGATGTCGATCTGCTTCGTGCTGGCCTTCACCGGCCCCGCCCCCCTCCTCCTGGCCGTGGTCGCCGGCCTCGCGGGCGTCGCGGACGGCATCACGGAGATCGTCTACACCTCCCGGCTCCAGGCGGCGCCGGACCGCGAGCGCAGCCGCCTCTTCGGCCTGTCCGCGACGGCGGAGACCTGCGGCTTCACCCTCGGCACGATCGGCGCCGCGGCCGCCCTCGACGCCTGGCCCGCCCTCGCGGTCGTCGCCCTCTTCCACGGCCTGGCCTGCTGCGGAGCGCTGTTCCTGCTGCTCACCACCTACCGCGCCCGCCGCCGGGCGCACCGACCACAAGCCCCCGCCCGACGCACGACCGCACGCTGACGTAGACGCTGACGCAGACGCACGAGGAGAACCGACCCATGGAGCGAGCGCCCGGCCATGCCCTGTACCGAGGGCCGGAGCTGGAGTTCACCGACGACGACGCGCCCCACGCCGTCGCGGCCCTCCACCGTGCGGCGGAACGCCACCCCGAGGCCGGCGTCGTCATCGTCGAGGACGACGGCGCGACCCGGACCCTCCGCTACCCCGAACTGCTCTCCCAGGCCCGCCGCATGCTCACCGGGCTGCGGCGGCGCGGCCTGCGACCCGGCACGGACGTCGTCCTGTGCGGCCTGCCGCTGCCCGTCTTCTTCCCCGCCGTATGGGCCTGTCTTCTCGGCGGTACCCGCCCCGCGCTCGTCGCCGAACGCGCCGAGCCCGGTTCCCCCACCCTCGAACGGCTGCGCCACACCTGTGCGTTGCTCGACGGGCCGCTCGTGCTCACCGACCGGGCGGGCGCCGCCTCGCTGGCCGCCACCGCTCCCGACCTGCGCCGCGTGGTCGCCGAGGACTGCCTCGACGGGCGGCCGACCGAAGCCGGGGCCGAAGCCGGGGCCCCGACCGAAGCGCAAGCCCAAATCCAAGCGGGAGCGGAGGCGGAGGCCGAGGCGGAAGCCGACGGTGGCCCCGGCGCGTACGGCGACCTCGGCGCGTACGGCGTCCTCGACGCGGGTGTCGTCGAGCCCGACGGCTCCGACGTCGCCCTCCTCATGCTCTCCTCCGGCAGCACCGGCGCCCCGAAGGCGGCCCGGCTCACCCACGCGGGCCTCGCCGAGTTCGCCGCGAGCACCCGCAGGATCCTCGACGTGCGGCCGGGCGACACGAGCGTGAACTGGCTCCCGCTGGACCACAGCGGAGCCTTTCTGCTCTCCCACCTCCTCGAGGTGTTCGCCGGCTGCACCAACGTGCACGCGCCCACCAGTTACGTCCTGGCCGACCCCCTCCGCTGGCTGGACCTCCTCCACGCGCACCGGGCGAACCACAGCTGGGCGCCCGCCTTCGCCTACCGGCAGGTCGCCGAAGCGGTCGCGGAGCACCCCGACCGCACCTGGGACCTGACCGGCATACGGTCGCTCCTGTGCGGCGGCGAACAGATACCCCTGCCGGTGATGCGCGCGTTCCTCGGCGCCCTGGAACCGTACGGCGTGCGCGAGGAGCACATCGTCCCCGCGTGGGGCATGGCGGAGACGGTCACGGCCATCACGTACGGGCGGCTCGGACGCCCGGGCTCCGTGCACCGGATCCGCAAGGACACCCTCGGCGGCACCCTGATCACCGCCGACGCCACCACGCCCGAGCGGGACGTGCTGACCTTCGTGTCCGTCGGCGCCCCCGCGCACCGCGCGGAGGTGCGGGTCGTCGACGGGCGGGGCGAGCCGCTCCCCGAACGGCGGGTCGGCGCGCTCCAGGTGCGCTGTGCGGCCCGCGTCACCCCCGGGTACGTGCGCGACGCCGAGGCCGACCGTGCCGCCTTCCCGGCCGGCCGGGACTGGCTCGCCACCGGTGACCTGGCCTTCCTCGCCGACGGGCAGGTGACCATCACCGGCCGGAGCAAGGACCTGATCATCGTCAACGGGCACAACGTGCTCTGCCACGAGGTCGAGGACGTCGCCTCCACCGTCCCCGGCACGCGCGCGGGCGCCGTCGCCGCCTGCGGCGTGCCCGACCGGACCACCGGCAGCGAGTCGCTCGTCGTCTTCTTCGTCGGCTCAGGGAGCCCTGCCACGGACAGGGACATCGCCGCCGGGATCAAGGCGGCCGTCTTCGCGGGGCTCCGGCTCACCGTCGCCCGCGCCGTGCCCGTCGCCGAGGCCGACTTCCCGCGCACACCGGCCGGGAAGATCCGGCGCGCGGAGCTGCGCGACCGCCTGCTCACGGGCACCTTCGACGCGGACATGTGCGACGCGGACATGTGCGACACGGACACGTGCGACACGGGCACCTTCGGCACGGACACCAACGCCGCCCCCGACACCGCCCCCGACACCACTCCCGACCCCGACCCCGTCACCGGGTACGCCTTCGGTGCCGACAGCGACGCCCTGGACGCGATGCGGGAGGAGGTACGGGAGGCGGTGGCCGCCCTCGTGGAGCGTCCCGTCGACCCGCACACGCCCTTCTACGAGCTCGGCATGACCTCCCTCGCCCTCGGCCGGCTCCGGGGCCGACTGGAACAGCGCCTGGGCCGGGCCGTCCCGGTCACCGCCCCCTTCGAGCACCCGACGGTCGCCGCCCTCGCCGCGTATCTGGCGAGCGACCCGACCCGGTCCACCAGCCGGACCACCGTCCATGCCGGCACCCGGCCCCCCGCCCGGCCCGACCACCGCATCGCCATCATCGGCCTTTCCGCCCGCTTCCCCGGAGCGTCCTCCGTCGACGCCTTCTGGGACAACCTCCGCCACGGAAGGGACAACGTCAGCGTCTTCCCGCGCCGCTCCGACGCGCCGTCCCACGTGCCCGTGGGCGGTGTCCTCGACGACATCGAGGGCTTCGACGCCGAGTTCTTCGGCATGAACCCGAAGGAGGCCGGACTCACCGACCCCGCGCACCGGCTCTTCCTCGAATGCTGCCACGAGGCACTGGAACAGGCGGGGCACGCGGCCCCGGCGCCCGAGACCCGCGTCGGTGTGTTCGCCGGCAGCGGCATGAACCTGTACGACCACCAGAACGCGGCCGGCACCGAGCCGCCCGCCGGCGACGGCAGCACCCCGGCGGCCCCCGCGGACCCGGCCACCGGGCTGCTCACGGCCATAGGACGGCAACCCGACTTCCTCGCCACCCGTGTCGCGTACCGACTCGGCCTCACCGGCCCGGCCATCGGCGTCCAGACCGCCTGCTCGACCTCCCTCGTCGCCGTCCACCTCGCCGCCCAGTCCCTGATCAGCGGCGACTGCGACCTGGCCGTGGCGGGTGCCGCGGCCGTCCACACCCCGCAGGACTCCGGCTACCACAGCCACCCGGGCTCCATCCTCTCCCCGACCGGCCGCTGCCGGGCCTTCGACGCGGACGCCGACGGCACCGTGGGCGGCAACGGCGTCGCGGCCGTCGTCCTCAAGCGGCTCGACCGCGCGCTCGCCGACGGCGACACCGTGCACGCCGTCATCCTGGCGTCGGCGGTCAACAACGACGGCGCGGGCAAGGCCGGTTTCAGCGCCCCCGGGCTCGCCGGACAGGTCGACGTCGTACGGCAGGCCCTGCGCAAGGCGGCGGTTCCGCCGGAGACGGTCACCTACGTGGAGGCGCACGGCACCGGCACCCAGCTCGGAGACCCGGTGGAGTTCGAGGCCCTGTCCCGCGCCTACGGGGCCGGCGCCGAGCACACCGGCTTCTGCACCCTGGGTTCGGTCAAGCCGGCCATCGGCCACCTGGACAGCTGCGCCGGCATGGCGGGCCTGATCAAGACGGTGCTCATGCTCCGGCACCGCACCCTCGTGCCGACGCTCCACCTGAACCGCCCCCACCCCGCCCTCGCCCTCGACGGCAGCCCCTTCGTGCTCGGCACCCGGCTGCGGCCGTGGACGGCGCCGACCGGGACACCGCTGCGGGCCGGGGTGAGCGCGCTCGGCGTCGGCGGGACCAACGCCCATGTCCTCCTGGAGGAGGCACCACCCCGCCGGACCCTCGCCGCCGCCCCGCACCAGGCGCCGGTGCCGGGCGCCTTGCCGCGCCCGGTGCTCGTGCCCGTCTCCGCCCGGGACGCCGAAGCCCTCACCGAGCTCACCGGCACGCTCCGCCGTCATCTGCTGGACCACCCCGACCTGACCGCCTCCGACGTGGCGGCCACCCTCGCACTCGGCCGGCCCCACCGCCCGTACCGCACCGCCGTCGTCGGACGCACGGCGGGGGAGCTCGCCCAAGCCCTGGAACACGCCGCCACCGACCCCACCCCGCTCGGCCGGCAGGCGTTCGCCTATCCCGGCCAGGGCAGTGCCCGCCCCGGCATGGCCCGCGAGATCCACGCCGCCCACCCCGAGGCCCGCCGGATCCTGGAGCTGTGCGAGCGGGTCTATGCCGAGGAGTTCGGCGGCACCCTACTGCCCCTGCTGCTCGACGCGGGCACGGGCACGGACACGGATTCGGCTACGGACGCGTACACGGATACGGATACGGCCGACGACCCGATCTGGCCGACCTCGATGGCCCAACCCGCCCTCTTCGCCCACCAGATGGCCCTCACCGCATTGTGGCGGGCGGTCGGTGTGCGCCCGGCCCTCGTGCTCGGTCACAGCGTCGGCGAGTACGCCGCGCTGTGCGCGGCCGGTGCCCTGTCCGTCGAGGACGGACTGCGGATCACCGCCCGGCGCGGCCTGCTGATGGAGCGGCATTGCCCGCCCGGCGGCATGCTCACGGTCCGCGCCGACCTGACGACCGCGCGCCGTGTGGCGGAGGCGTCCGGCACCGATCTGGCCGCGGTCAACGGACCCCGGTCGCAGGTCCTCTCCGGCTCACCGGAGGCGCTGGCGGACGCCACCCGGCTGCTGGACGCCGAGGGCATCTCCTGGCGCGGGATACCGGTCGACCGGGCCTTCCACTCGCGTCACCTCGACGCCGCGCTCCCCGAGCTGGGGGCGCTGGCCGACGGCCTGGAGCTCCGCCCGCTGCGCCTCGCGCTGGCCGGCGCCCTGGACGGCGTGGTGCGCCCGCCCGGCTCGACGGTCGCCCCTGAGTACCTGGTCCGCCAGGCGCGCGAACCCGTCCGCTTCGACCTGGCGGTGGCCGCGGCCGCGCGCGAGGGATGCGCGGACTTCCTGGAGATGGGCACCGGCGAGGTGCTGGTCCGCGTGGGACGGCACTGCCTGCCCGACAGCCGCTGGCGGCCCGGCCAGGGCGCCGCCGCCGGCGAGCAGTGGCAGGGCTTCCTCGACTCGCTCGGCGAGCGCTACCGCCGTGGCGCGGACATCGACTGGTCCCAGGTGACCCCTGCGGGAGGGCGCGTTCCACTGCCCGGCCACCCGCTCCGCCGCCGCCGCTTCCCGCTGCCACGGGCCGCGTCCTCCGCCCAGGCCCCTGCACCTGCCTCCGCTCCGGCCCCTGCCCCCGGACCGGCCTCTGAGCCCGAGCCGGTGGCGGCGCGGACGGGGAGCGCCGCACTGGACGACATCGTCCTCGGCGTACGGGAGTCGGTCGCCGGCAAGCTGGATCTCGACCCGGCGGACGTGGGCCCCGACGACTCCTTCTTCGCTCTGGGGGCCGACTCCCTGGCGCTGATGGGTCTCACCGCCGACCTGGAGCGCCTCTACGGGGTACGGGTCCCCGTCCGCGAGCTGTTCGCCGACGCCGACACCCCGCGCGCCCTCGCCGAACTCGTCGTACGGCTCCGTGGAGACGGGACCGACGCCCAGCCGCAGCCGCAGCCGCAGCCGCAGCCGGAGCCGGAGCCGAAGTCGAAGCCGAAGCCGGAGGCGGAGGCGGCTCCGGCGGTGGCTCCGGAGACCGGTGAGAACGATCCGCGGGAGGTGGTGGCCCGGCAACTCCGCTTCGCGGAGCACCTCGTGGACCGCATGGCTGACCTGATGGAGCGTCAGCTTGAGGTGCTGAAAGGCACCCCCTCCGCAGCGGCGGCGCCACCGCCGACCCCGTCGCCGGCCCGGACCGCCGCCCCCACCCCGGCCCCGATCCCCGCCCCCCGACCAGCCCCCGCCCCGCAGCCGACGTGCCAACCGACGGCGGCCGGATGCGACTTCAGCCTGTACTTCTTCGGCGACTATCCCGAGACCGGCACCGCCGACACCTACGGGCTGATCCTGGAGGCGACGGAGTTCGCCGACCGGAACGGCTTCCACGCCGTCTGGTTCCCCGAGCGGCACTTCGACTCGTTCGGCGCGCCCTTCCCCAACCCCTCCGTCCTCGCCGCCGCCCTCGCGACCCGTACCAGCAGGGTCCGGCTGCACGCGGGTTCCGTCGTCCTTCCATTGCACCACCCGGTCCGGGTCGCCGAGGAGTGGTCCGTCGTCGACAACCTCTCGGGCGGCCGGGCCGGGCTCTGCTTCGCGAGCGGCTGGCACGCGCGGGACTTCGCGCTCGCGCCGGAGAACTTCGGCTCGCACCGGGAAGTGATGTACGAGCGCCTGGAGACGGTCCGCGCGCTCTGGTCCGGCCGGCCGGTCACCATGACCGGGGGCGACGGTGACCCCGTCGACATCCGGCTGCACCCGACGCCCGTCCAGGACCGGCCGCCCCTCTACGTCGCCGTGCTGGGCAATCCCGACAGCTACCGCCGGGCGGCCGCCGAGGGGCTCGGTGTCGTCACCAACCTGATGGCTCAGTCGGTCGAGCAGCTGGCCGAGAACATCGCGCTCTACCGGCGCACCCGCGCCGAGCACGGTCACGACCCCGCCGCCGGCCGGGTCGTGGTCCTGGTGCACACCTACCTCGCGGAGGACGCGGAGACGGCACGGGCGGAGGCGTACCGGCCCTTCGTCTCCTACCTCCGCTCGTCACTCGCCCTCTTCGACCAGGTCACCAACAGCCTCGGCTTCGACGTGGACCTGGCCAACACCCCCGAGGAGGACGTGGACTTCCTGCTCGGCCGCGCCTACGACAGCTACTGCGCCTCCCGTGCGCTCATCGGCGACACCCGGTCCGTGGCCGGCACCGTCCAGCGGCTGACCGAGGCGGGCGCGGACGAGATCGCCTGCTTCGTGGACTTCGGCGTCCCCGCCGACAAGGTGCTCGCCGGGCTGTCCGAGATCGACGCCCTCCGCAGGCAGACCGGAGCCCGCCCCGTCTCCCGTGTCCCCGCCGGTGTCCCTGCGCCTGCCGTGGTCCCTGCGCTTGCCCCCGCCTCCGCCGTGGCCCCGGCTTCTGCCGTGGTCCCGGCTTCTGCCGTGGTCCCGGCTTCTGCCGTGGTCCCCGACACCGGCCCCGTCCCCGCCGTCTGCGCCTCCGTCGGCGAACTGTCGCCCCCTGAGCGGCGGATCTGGCTCGTGGAGCAGATGTACCCGGGCACGAGCATGTACCACGAGCCGAAGGCGATCCGGCTGGACGGACCGCTGGACGTGGGCAGGCTGCGGTGGGCGCTGCGGTGCACGGTGGCGGGGCAGCCCGCCCTGCGCACGGTCTTCGGCACGGTCGACGGCGAACCGGTCCGGCGGATCCACGACCATGTCGAGGTCGACTGCCCGGTGGAGGACCACACCGGCTCCACCGAGGAGCAGGCCCTGGCCGCAGCGCTGGCCAGGGCGGCGGGCACGGCCTTCGACCTGGCGACGGGCCCGCTGTTCTCCTGCCGGCTGCTGCGCCTCGCGGAGGACCGGCACCTCCTCTTCCTCCTCGCCCACCACATCGTCTTCGACTCCTCCTCCACCGTCGTGTTCACGCGCGAGCTCGCCGCCCACTACCGAGCCCGGCCGGGCACCGCCTCGGACACCGCCCCGGACACCGCCCCTGCGCCCCGCCCGCCGGCCGCACGCCCGGCCCCGGTCGTCACGCCCGAACGCCGCGCGGAGGTCCTGGACTTCTGGCGGCGCGAGCTGGCGGGCGCGCGGGACGCGACCCTGCCCTCGGACCGGCCGCGCCCGGCCGTGCGGTCCGGACGGGGCGCGAGCCTCACCCACGCCCTCGACGCACGGCTGACCTCCGGCCTGAGAACGTTCGCGGCCGAGCGGCGCTCCACCCTGTTCATGGTGCTCACCGCGGCGATCGGCGCCGTCCTCGGCCGGTTCGGCGGTCACGACGACGTGGTCGTCGGCACCGCCGTCTCGGCCAGGCCGGAGGGCGCCGAGGACGAGATCGGCCTCTTCCTCGACACGGTGGCACTGCGGGTGGACCTGGCCGGCGATCCCGACTTCACGGAGCTGCTGCGCCGGGTGAAGGAGCGCAGCACCGCCGCGTACGAACACCGCGACGTGCCCTTCGACGAGCTGGTGTCCGCGCTCAACCCGCACCGCGACCCCGGACGCAACCCGCTGTTCCAGGTGATGGTCGAGTACGAGAACGAGGGGCGGGTGGACTTCGACCCGCCGGGCCTCGACGCGACCCTCCTCGACGTGCCGTCCGCCCGCGCGCCCTTCGACCTCGCCGTCTATCTGACCCACCACCGCGACGGCGTGCGCTTCATGGCCGAGTACGACACGGACCTGTTCGCCGAGAGCGACGTCCGACGGTTCACGGACTACGTGGAACAGCTGCTGCGGCGGGTGCTCGCCGACCCCGGGGCGCCGCTCTCCGCGCTGACCGCGCTCACGGACACCGACCGGGCGGAGCTGGCCCGGCTCGGGCGGGCCGACGAGGCCCCGCCCGCCGTCACCGACACCCTCCACGGGCTGTTCGAGGCGCAGGCACGCCGGTCACCGGACGCCGTCGCGCTGCTGTCCGCGGCCGACGGCGGGCGGACGAGCTACGCAGAGCTCGACGCCGCCGCCGACCGTCTCGCGGCCCGGCTGCGCGCGCGGGGCGCGGGCCGCGGCGAACGGGTCGCGGTGCTCCTCCCGCGCGGCCCCGGACTGATCACGGCGCTGCTGGCGGTGCTGAAGAGCGGGGCCGCGTATCTGCCGGTCGACGTGGCCCAGCCCGGGCCCCGTGTCGACCGGCTGCTCGCCGACGGCCGTCCCGTGCTGGTGCTGACCGACGAGGCCACGACGGCCCGCCACCCCGCCCTGGAACGGTGGCCGCTCCTCACCGTCGGCGCATCGGCGCGAGAAGCGGACCGAGACCTCTCCGTGCCGGCCCCGGACCTCTCCGCCTCGGACCGGGACCTCTCCGCCCCGGACCCTTCCGCCCCCGACCCTTGCGGCGGGCTCCCCGAAGTGTCCGCCGACGACCCCGCGTACTGCATCTACACCTCCGGCTCCACCGGCCGGCCCAAGGGTGTGGTCGTGCCCCATCGCGGCCCCGTCAACATGGTGCTGCGGCACATGGAGGAGCATCCGGGGCTCCGCACCCTGCAATGGACCTCGCCCGCCTTCGACGTCAGCGTCCAGGAGATCTTCACCACCCTGGCCGCCGGAGCCGCCCTCGTCCTCGTCGACGACGAACTGCGGCACGACCCCGCCGCCCTCGTCGAGACCGCCCGCCGGCACCGCGTGCAGCGCATGTTCCTGCCGTGCACCCCGCTGACGTATCTGATGGAGACCGCGCCGCGCCTGCCCGACCTGCGGGAGCTGTTCTCGGCGGGCGAGGCCCTGCACCTCACCCCCGCGTTCCTCGACTTCCTCGACCGGCATCCGGACTGTGTGCTCCACAACCAGTACGGGCCGACCGAGACCTCCGTCATCGTCACCTCCCACCGGGTGGACCCCGCCCGGGGCAGCCGGCCGCCCATCGGCAGGCCGCTGCCCGGCGTACGCATCACCCTGCGCGACGCGACCGGGGCCGAGGTGCCGCGGGGCGCGGCCGGCGAGATCCACGTGGGCGGTGTCGCCGTGGCGTACGGCTACCACCGGCGGCCCGAGGAGACGGCCGCGGCCTTCCGCACCACCCCGGCGGGCGAAGCGGTCTACCGCACGGGCGACCTGGCCCGCTGGCGGAACGACGGCACCCTGGAGTTCCTCGGCCGGGTCGACGACCAGGTCAAGATCCGTGGCCACCGGGTCGAACCCGCCGAGGTCAAGGAGGCGTTGACCCGACGGCCCGCCGTCCGGGACGCGGCCGTCGTGCCCCGCAGGAACCGCAAGGGCGACACGGAACTCGTCGCCTACCTCACGCCCGCCGGCCCGCGCGTCCCCGACACCCCGGGGGAGACCGAAGCGCTCCGCGCCGACCTGGCCGCCGAGCTGCCCGACCACCTCGTGCCCCGCCACTGGGTGTGGCTCGAACGGCTGCCCGTCGGCACGTCCGGCAAGCTGGACCGGAGCCGGCTGCCCGCCCCCGAGGACGCCGTCGCCCCGGCCCCGTACGACTCCGGTGAGGAGCCCGCCACCGGCGCCGAGAAGGCCCTGCACGAGCTGTGGTGCGACGAACTGGGCGTCGGGAGCGTGCCGGTGACCCGCTCGTTCTTCGAACTCGGCGGCCACTCGCTCAGCGCCGTACGGCTGCTCAACCGGATGACCGCCGAACACGGCATCGCCCTGTCCATGGCGGACTTCTTCCGCGCCCCCACCCTCCGCGCCGTCGCCCGCCGGCTCGACGCCGAGGACCCCGCCCCGCTCCCCGCGCCCGTACGGCCGGCCGGCCCCGTCCCCATGCCGACCACGCTGCGCAGGCTGTGGCGCCGCCACCACGAGCGCACCGACCCCGCCGTCTACAACGTCGTCCACCGCGTCGACCTGCACGGCCCGCTGGAGCCGGAGGCGCTCAGCCGGGCGCTCGCCGCCCTCGTACGCCGCCACGACGCCCTGCGCAGCCGGGGCGTGTCCCAGGGCGGTGAGCTCTTCGTCGAGACCCTGGCCGACGTCCCGGTCGACCTGCCCGTCGACGACCTCACGTCGCTCGACCCGCCGGCGGTCGACCGCTGGTGCCGGGAGGAGGCGGAACGGCCCTTCCGGATGGACCGGGCGCCGCTCTTCCGCTTCCGGCTCGGCCGGACGGCCGAGGACCGGTGGGTGCTGATGGTCGTGCTCCACCACGCCGTGTGCGACGGCTGGTCGATGGGCATCCTGTGGAACGACCTCGGGCGCCTGTACGAGGGTGAGGTCGGCGGCCCGGCCGTCGAAGCGCCCGCTCCGGCGGACCCGCTCGCCCTGACGGACCCGCTCGCACCGGCCGTCACGTCCGACCGGCTCGCTCCGGCGGACCCGCTCGCACCGGCCGTCACGCCCCACCCGCTTGCTCCGCCGGTCACGCCGGACTCCCTCGCCCCGGCCGTCACACGCGACCCGCTCGCCCCGGCGGGCACGCCGGGCCCCCTCGCCCCGCCCGCCGCACAGTTCATCGACTTCGCCCGCTGGGAGGCGGAACAGCTCGCCGGCCCCCGGCGCGCCCGCCTGGAGGCCTTCTGGCGCGAGGAACTCGCCGGTGCGCGGCTGCACCTGAGGCTGCCGTACGACCGGCCCCGCCCCGCGACGCTCTCCGGAGACGGAGCCCTGCACCGGCACGTCGTCGAGGGCCCCGTGCCCGACCGGGTCGCCGAGGTCGCGGGCCGGCTCGGTGCCACGCCGTACACGGTGCTCGCCGCGGCCTTCGCCACCTGGGTCGCACGGTACGGTGACGCCGCCGCCGACGTGGTCCTGGCCGCCTCCAGCGCCAACCGCGCCGGGCGGCGCGCCCACGAGGAGATCGTCGGACTGCTGGGCGACGCCGTCCTCCTGCGCGCCCGCCTCTCCGCGGCCGAGACCTTCGCCGACCTGGTCACCGGCCTCGGCGCCACGCTCTTCGGCGTCCTCGACCACCAGGCGCTGCCGCTGGACGAGGTGGTGCGCCTGGTCGCGCCCGACGAGGCGGAAGGGCTCTTCCCCCGGGTGCTGTTCACCGTCGTCACCACCCCGGCACCGGTCCTGCGCCTGGGCGGGGTCTCCGCCACCGTCACCTCCGTCCCGGTCCGCGGCGCGGCCCGCAACGAGCTCTACGTGGTGCTCGTGCCCCGGCCGGGCAGCATCACGGTCACCTTCGAGTACTCCACCGACCTCTTCGACGCCACCACGATCACCCGCTGGGCGCGGGAGTTCGCCCAGGTCCTCGCGACCGTCACGGCCCGCCCGGACACACCGCTGTCGGTGCTGACCGAACGCCCCCCGGTCCAGGGCCGGTCGACGTGACAGCACGCCCCGGCGGCACTCCCACCGGCGGCACCCATCGCCCAGTGGCCCGCCCCCGGCCGATGACACACCCCGGCGAACGGCGCTCCCCGTGGGAGCGCCGTCGCTCGGCGTATCTGGGCATCCGGCCGCGCAACATCGGGTCCGGTTGCCGATGAATCCGCCCAGGCGCCCCCGCAGACTGCAGACATGCCCCCCGGAACCGGCCGGAACCAGGCCGAACCAGTCACGGGTGGGGAAGCCCCGCCCCGTCTCGACGGCGGCCTCCTCGCGGCGAGCCGCCGCCAACTGCTCGCCAAGCGGGCCATGGACGTCGGTCTCGCCCTGCCGGCCCTCGTCGTGCTGTCACCGGTCCTGCTGGGCGCGGCCTGCGCGATCAAGCTGTCGTCGAGGGGACCCGTCTTCTATCTGCAGGAGAGAGTCGGCCGCGACGGGAAGCCCTTCAGGATGTACAAACTGCGCTCCATGTCCCTGGACGCGGAGCGCCGGCGGTCGGACTATCTGCACCTGAACGAATCCTCCGGGCCCCTCTTCAAGATCCGGCGCGACCCGCGGGTCACCCCGGTCGGCCGCGTCCTGCGCAGCTGGAGCATCGACGAGCTGCCCCAACTGCTCAACGTCCTCCACGGCGAGATGAGTCTCGTCGGCCCGCGCCCCGCGCTTCCCGAGGAATGCGAGCACTACGGCCCGCGCGAGCGCCTACGACTGCTCGTGAAGCCCGGCATCACCTGCGTCTGGCAGGTGAGCGGCCGCTCCGACATCCCGTTCGCCGAACAGGTGCGGATGGATCTCGACTACATCGCCAACTGGAGCCTGGGGCTGGACATCAGACTGCTGATCAGGACGGTCCCGGCCGTGCTCGGGCGCCGCGGCGCCTACTGAGGACGACTCGCCTACTGAGGACGACTGCGGCGCCCGAGGCCACCTGTGCATCACGGGGTCAGACCAGCAGCTCCGAGAAGACCGACGGCAGACGGGGATCGGTGGTGCGGGAGTGCAGGAGCAGCGCCTGGTGGGCGAACATCGCGCACCAGACGTTCGCGATGTCCTGGTCGCCCGAGAAGAGGACTTTGCCGTCCGGCCGTACGAAGCCGAGCAGCGCCCCCGCCAGCGCCTCCAGACGCCCCGCCCAGTCGTCCCCGCGCAGCAGTCCGCGGCGGCGCAGCAGCAGGCCGATGCGCAGGGCCTGCGCCAGCACGTCGGAGCGGACCTTACCGCCCGCCGTGGTCTCCGCGAGGGTTCCGTCGCCGTGCTGGAGCCCCATGAGGCGGGTGTAGATCCTCTCGACGAGCTCCAGTCGCGGGTCCGCCCCGCCCTCGGTGGCCCCGCCCTCCGCGGAGGGCTCCGGGGGAGCGAGGAGCAGGCCCTCGATCCCGTACAGGAGCGGATGCAGCTCCCGGCAGGGCCAGGCCTCGGCCAGCCTCGCCTCCCAGTGCGCGCGGGTCCGTCGGCAGACCCGTACGAGAGGTGTCCTGAGCACGCCGTCCGGCACGCGCAGCAGGGCGGCGGCGGCTTTGAGGTGGTGCGGGCCCGGCCGTGTGGACCAGCGGTCGGGCAGGGGCGCGCCGCCGACCGTGTCATGGGAGCGCAGGAGGGCGGCGCCCGCGCAGATGCCGTCGACGAGGGCGCAGAGGTCGGCGGCGGTCTTCCGTGCCGCGTCGCGCCGCTCGGCCCGCGGGTCGGTGTCCGCGAAGGAGGTGACTCCTCGCGCCGCCATCGCGAGGTCGAAGGTGAACACGCCGGCGTTCCGCCAGTCGGAGCGTCCCGACGACAGATACAGCCGGGTGGGCGGCACGCCCCCGTCGGCCAGACCGCGGGTGATCCAGTCCAGTGCCTGCCGGCCGTGCGCGTGCGCTTCCGCGGCGCGCTCCGGGGAGCTCGCCGCGCCCGACGCCAGCCAGGCCATCGTGGTCAGGTAGTAGCCGGTGATCTCCAGGTAGACGAACTCCGGTCGTCCGTCCCGGTCCAGCCACCCGGCGACCGCCCCCCGCTGGGGGCCCTCCTCGATCTGCGCCCCGCCGCGCAGCAGCCACCGTTCGACGAGCCGGGCCGCCTCCGCCGTCCCGGCGGCCCGCCCGGTGCCGACGACCGGTTGTGCCGCCGCCGTGGCGGCTGTCGCCGCTGCCGCCCGTGCCGTCTCCGCCCGTGCCGTCTGCGCCCTTTCCGTCTCGGCCCGTGCCGTTTCCGTCCATCCTGCTGTCATTGCCGGAACTCCGTCCCTGTCGACGGGGCGAGCACCTCGCCGAGGATCTTCGCGATCCGCTCGCCGGCGAGGCCGTCCCCGTAGGGGTCGTGGCGGGTGGCCATGCGCGCGTACCGGTCGGGGTCGTCGAGCAGGGCGGCCACCGCGGCGACGATGTCCTTCTCGTCGGTACCGACGAGGTGGGACGTCCCCGCCCGCAGCGGTTCCTCGCGTGCCGTACGGCGGTTGACCACGAGCAGCGGTTTGCCGAGGGCCGGTGCCTCCTCCTGGATCCCACCCGAATCCGTCACGATCGCGTACGAGTCGGCGAGCATCCGCATGAACGGGATGTAGCTGCACGGCTCCAGCACGTCGATGTTCGGCGGGTGGCCGTCCTCCAGCGTCTCCCTGAGCATCCGGGCGACCGGGGGAGAGGGGTGACGCACCAACTGGAACCGCACGTCGGGATAGCGCCCGGCCAGCTGCCGGACGGCGCCGAAGACGGACCGGATCCCGTCGGGAATGCTCTCCCGCCGGTGGGTGGTGATCACGATGCGGCGTTCCCCGTCGGGCGGGGCGGGCGTCCGCCGGGGATGGGACAGCGCCCAATAGAGCGCGTCGATACCGGTGTTGCCGGTGAGGAACACCTGGTCCGCCGCCACTCCTTCGCGTACGAGGTTGGCCGCGGCCAGCTCGCTGGGCGCGAAGTGCAGATCGGCGATGGCGCCGAGGATCCGCCGGTGGCCCTCCTCGGGCCATGGGGCACTGTTGTCGTAGGTGCGCAGTCCGGCCTCGACGTGCGCCACGCGCGTGGCGGAGTGGAAGCCGGCGACGCCGGCGGCCATCGTGGTCGTGGTGTCGCCCTGCACCAGGACGACGTCCGGGTGCCACTGGTCGCAGATGTCGGCGGCCCAGCGCGCCACCTTCCACGCCACTTCGGCGGGGCGTTGGTTCTTGCGCATGACCGCCAGATGGTGGTCGACGCTCATCCCGAACGTCGTGAGCGCGTCGGACAGCAGCTCCGAGTGCTGGCCGCTGGAGCACACGATCGTCTCGAAGGTCGAATCCATGTCCCGTAGTGCCCGGACGGGCGAGTACATCTTGATGACCTCGGGCCGTGTGCCTAGGAACGCGGCCACGCGGATGCGTCGTGCCATGTGTCACCTCCGACGTCCGGCGCCGGCAGGGGATGCCGCGGATGGGTGGACTTCGCAGCCAGCCTGCCGGGACGCCGGGGCGGGGTTCATCGGCAGCCGGACCCGATTTTTGCGTCGGGGGATACCCAGAAACCGCCGGTGGCCACGACGACACCTCGGGTGTTCCCGGTGCCGCGGGCCGCGAGAGCGCGGTCTTCCCCGCTCATCTCGACATGTCGTCGTCGTCCAGCGGGATGGCGGCCGCCTCGCGCGAGTGGACGCCGAGTTTCGCGAGCACGGCGGCGACGTGGTGGGCGGCGGTCTTCGGGGTGATGTAGAGCCGGGCGGCGATCTCCCGGTTGGTGAGGCCCTCGCACAGCAGCCGCTGCACCTCCCGCTCCCGCCGGGTCAGACCGTACGGGTTGGCGCACGTCGAGGCGCGCCTGCCCTGGGGGGTGCGCCGCACCCCCGCCGCCCGCAGCCGTTCCCAGGCGCGGTCCGCGGCGGGCCGGGCGCCGAGCGAGCGGAAGGTCTCCAGGGCCTGCCGCAGGGCGGCCACATCACCGCCGAGGCCGGCGAGGGCCGCGTCGTACGGGCAGCCGAGGCCCTCCCACGCTCCCACCGCCTCGCGCCACCGCCCGGCCCGCTCCAGGGCGTACGGCTCCGCCACGCGCGCCCGTGGGAGTTCCCCGCCCGCCGGCCACGACCAGCGCAGCATCCCGCCGACGAGCCACGGGTCGCTCTCGGAGGTGACCGCCTTCAGACCGTGCTCGGCCTCCGCCACGGCGAGGCCGTCGTCCCCTTCGAGCCAGGCCGCCTCGGCGCGGGCGGCCCACACCGGACCGGCGAGGAACAGATCCGCCTCCTCGGCGTACGACAGCGCCTCGTCGAGCAGCGGCCACACGCCCGCCTCGCCGCGGCGGGCCCTGACCAGCGCCGCCGTCACCAGGGGCAGCAGCCGGTGCAGCGGCTGGGCGTTGCGGTCGAGGACCTCGCCCGCCTTCTGCGCCGCCTGGGCCCACCGCCCCCGGTGCAGCATCCCGAGGCCGGCCGCCCCGAGGGCCGGCACGAGGAACGTCGGAAGCTCGTGCTCGCGGCAGTACGCGCACGTGCGGACGGTCAGCCGGTCCAGGCGCGGCAGATCGTGGTGGAGCGCCGCGGCCCAGCAGGCCATCGCCCCGATCTTGCAGGCGTCCTCCGCGAGACCGTCCCTGGCCATGGCCGCGTGCCAGGCGTCCTCGAAGTCGGGCCAGCCCTGCCCGTGGCAGACCACCCGCACCAGCGTCTCGTGGAGCCGGGCATGGGTCTCGAGCGCCGGTTCCCCGAGGCGCGGCCCCAACCGGGCGGCCCGGCCCGCGTACTCGGCCGTCGCCGCCGGGTCGTGGCCGAGGCACGCCAGCTGGGCGAGGTTGGCGTAGGCCCACGCGAGCTCCCGGGACGGGCCCTCCTCGCCCTCCAGCACGCGCACGGCGTCAAGGCCCGCCCGCCAGGCCTCCCGCGCGTGCATCGCCGGCCAGTGCAGCACGGACAGCCGGCGCAGGCCCTCGGCCTCCCGCCGCCGGTCGCCCTGCTCGCGGCGCAACCGCACCGCCTCCTCCCAGGCGTCGATCGACTCGGGGAGGTTTCCGGTCACATAGCTCTCGTGGGCCTGTGCTTCGAGGAGTTCGACGCGCTGCGCGGGCGGGGCGGCGGCCGGGCTGCGCACCGCGCGCCCGTACAGCTCGGCGGCCTCCCGGTGCGAGCCGAGCGCCGCCGCGTAGGAGGCCGCGCGCGGGGCGTACTCGGCGAGGGCCGCCTCGTCGCCGGCCTGCTCGGCGTGGAAGGCCAGTTGCGCGAGGTCGCCCGGGTCGACCGGGCCGGAGCGCAGGACCGCGAGGACGCGGCCGTGCAGTCCGGCCCGCCGGTACGCGGGCAGCGACTCCCAGACCGCCCGGCGGGCCAGCTCGTTGCGGAAGCACAGCACCGGCCCGTCCGAGCGCAGCACCCCCGACGCCAGGCAGTCCGCGAGGCCCGTCGCGGCGGCCGGTGACACGGCGGTGATCAGCGGTTCGGTGGCGCGGGGCCCGATGACGGCCACCGTCTCGGCCGCCTCCCTCGCCCGGTCCGGGAGCCGCGCGACGCGGCCGAGGACCGCTTCCCGCACCGTGGTGGGGACGCCGGGGCCGGGGGCCGCCAGGACCTCCGTGACGTAGAACGGATTGCCGTGGGTGTTGCAGTAGAGCTCGTGGGGGTCCACCGGGTGACCGGCCGCCGCCGTCAGCTCGGCGACCGCCCGGCGGCTCAGCGGGCCCAGCGTGCAGCGGTGCACCGCGCGGGAGGAGGCCAGGTCGCCGAGGACCACCGCCAGCGGGTGGGTGGGGCCGATCTCGTCGTCGCGGTAGGTGACGAGGAGCAGCAGGGGGATCCGGTCGATCCGTCGGGCCACGAAGCGCAGCAGGTCGAGGGTGGCCTGGTCGGCCCAGTTCATGTCCTCGACGACCAGCAGCGTCGGCTTCCCTCCGGCCTGGCCGCCGAGGGCGGTGAGCACCCCGCTGAAGATCCCGCCCGGGTCGGAGCGGCGGCGCAGGCCCGCCTCAAGGGCCTGGGTGACGGGCGGCCCGAGCTGTTCGGCGATGTCCGTCAGGGGGGCCAGGGGGCGGGGCGCGGAGAGCGGGTCGCAGGCCCCCGTCAGCACCCGGGCCCGCCCGCTCGCGCCGGTCTCCTCCGCGAAGCGCCGTACGACCGAGGTCTTCCCGATGCCCGCCTCGCCGCGCAGCAGGACCAGCTGTCCCTCGCCCTGTCCGGCCCGTTCCAGGCAGTCCGCGAGATCCCGCAGTACCGCGCCGCGTTCGAGGAGATCGCTCACCGCTGTCCCCAGCGTGGATGCGTCGTGTGTCCGTCCACCTCTCAGTCTAGGATCTTCGGCCCCGACCGCCCGGGGGGCGCGGGTGGGCCGACGGTCCCGACGCCCTGCCGGACCGCCCGCCCTGCCGGACCGCCCGCCGGGCCCGTACCGACCGGCGGGCGGCGCGTGAGAACGTCGTCACCGTACGTATCTGGGCACCCGGGCGGCGAAAACTGGGCCCGGCTGCCGATGAACGCCGTTCCCGCGCCGCCACAGACTGCTGGCATGCGCCCCGAATCCGCCCCCACCACCCCGAAGGGTCCGCCCCCGCCCGAGATCCATCTGTTCGAACCCTCGGGCTACGCCGGAGTCTTCCAGCACGCCTGCCGGCTCGGCGAACTCCTCGGCCGGTCCGGGCGGCGCGTGGTGCTCCACACCGGGCACGAGCACGAGACGGTGCGCCTCGACGGCGTCGAGCTGTGCCCGTGCTCCTGGTGGCCCCGTCACCGTGACGGCGGCGCCCGCCGCTCCGCCGCCATCGCCGGCAGGTACGTCACCCGTACGCTGCCGCACCTGCACTCCGCGGTGCCGCCCGGCGCGGTCCTGCACGTGGAGGGCATCGCGGCGGCCGGAGCGCTGACCCTGCTCGCGCTCGGCGTCGCCCGGCTCAGGGGCCGCACGGCCGTCTACTCGCCGCACGACACGTTCTCGCGGCGGGGCCGGGTGGACGGCGCGCTGCTGCGGCTCGCCCTGCGCGTCCCGCACGCGCTGATCGTCTACTCCCAGGCGGACGTCGAGGTCCTGCGCCGCCGCGGTCTCCACGCGCGCCGGTCCCCGCTCGTCCAGCTCGTGCCGCACGCCTCAAAGGAGCAGCGGCTCGCGTGGCGCGCCGCGTGGGGGGCCGGTCCGGACACGTCCGTCGTCCTCTTCGCCGGATGCATCCGGCCGGAGAAGCGCCTCGACGTGCTCATCGAGAGTGCCCGGCACTGGCCCGCGAACCGGCGCCTGGCCGTCGTCGGCGAGGACCGCGGCGGGTGGGCCCGCTGCGCGGAGCTGGCGAGGACCTACGGTGTCGACGTCGCCGCCCGCGTGGACTTCCTCGACCTCCCGGAGTTCGCGGCGGCGATCTCGGCGGCCGATCTCGTCGTCCTGCCCTACGACAAGGCGAGCCAGAGCGGGGTGCTCGCGGTCGCCCGTCAGTTGGGCACCCCGACGGCGGCGGCGAACGTGGGCGGCCTGCGGGAACTCGCCTCTCAGACCTTCGCGCCGGGTGATCCGCACGACCTCAACCGGGCCATCGACGCACAGCTCGCCTCCGGCACGGCACCCGACCCGTCCCTGGACGAGAACCAGGCGGTCACCGTGCACCTCCTCGCATACGGGCAGCCGGCATGACCACGCACCTGCACCGACGCACCCCCGCGACCACGGCCGTCGCCGACGGCACCCGGCCCACGGCGCCGCGCCCCGTCGAGCCCGCCACCGCCACCGGCGGCGTCCCCGCCCACCGGGTCCTGCGCTGGTGGCCCCTGATGCTGCTCACCACGATCGCCGCCGTGGTGGCGAGCCTGGTGGTGGCCCTGGGGTCGCGTGACCCCTCGTACAGCGCCACCACGAAGATGCCGGTCACCCCGCTCTCGCAGTCGGACGAGACCTTCCTCGGAACCAGCCTCGTCCGCGACGCGGGCGACGCCGACCGCACCTCCTCGACGGTGGCCCGGCTCCTGGACTCCCACCGTGTCGCGCGGGAGACCGCCCGGTCCCTCGGCGGCGCCTGGACCCCCGAATCCGTCGGCCGCGCCGTCGACGTCACGCCGGTCGGCGAGACGAACATGATCGAGATCACCGCACGGGCGGCCGAGCCGGGCCAGGCGGTCCGCCTGTCGCAGACGTTCGCCGAGACCGCCCTCACGGAGCGGTGGCGGACGATCTCCGCCGAACTGGACCGCCGCATCGCCTTCGCGGAGCGCACCACCGACACCGACCCGAACGCCGGTGAGGAGTCCCGGCGGCTGCAACTCCTCACCTTCGTCCGCGAGAACGGCGTGGACCCCACCCTGAGCATCGACTCGACGACCCCGCCGGTGCGCGTCCAGGAGATGTCCGGGGCCGTGGTCGTCGGCATGGCGGCGGTCGGCGGGCTGTTCGTCGGCGTCGTCGCGGCCTACGGGATCGAGCGGTTCCGGCGCCGCCCGCCGGACGAGGACGCCACGGCCGCCGACGGCGAGCCCCCCATGTCCCCGCACACCCTGAGGAGTTGAGTGGCGATGTCGTCGCCCGCCCCCGTATCCGCTCAACCCCGCCGGATCACCCGCCTCATGGGCATGCCGATCGACGCGGTCACCCTGGACGAGGCGGTCGCCCGGGTCTTCGACGGCCTGGCGTCCGGCCGGGGCGGCACGGTGCTGACACCGAACGTCGACATCCTGCGGCAGTACCGGCGCTCGCCCGAGCTCCGGCGCCGCTTCGAACACACCGAGCTCGTCGTCACCGACGGAATGCCGCTGGTCGTCGCCCTGCGCCTGCAACGCACCCCCGTACCCGGGCAGATCACCGGCACGGACCTGCTGTGCGCCCTGGCCGCGCAAGCCGCCGCACGAGGCCGCACGATCCTCCTCGCGGGCGGCCGCCCCGGCGAGGCCCGGCGGGCCGCCGACCGCCTCACGGAGCTGAACCCGGGCCTGCGCGCCGCGACCCACTCCTGCTACGTACGGCCCGAAACCCTGGCCGCCGAACTGGCCGCCCTCGAGCGGGCCGTCATCGCCGAAGCCCCCGACATCGTCTTCATCGGCCTGCCCTTCGCGAGCCAGACCGCGGCCATGAGCGCCCTGCGCCCGGCCCTGCCCCGCACCTGGTTCGTCGGTGTCGGCTCCAGCTTCGACTTCGTCAACGGCGACCGCACCCGGCCCCCGCTCCTCGTGCGCCGCCTCTGCCTCGAATGGGCCTGGCGGCTCATGAGGCAGCCCTGGCTCTGGCGGCGCTACCTGGTCCAGGGAATGCCCACCACCGTCCAGCTGGCCGCCTCGGCCCTGCGCCGGCGCCGGCGCGGGGACGGCTCACCGGCGACCCCACCCCGCGGCCCGGCAGTCCCGTGAACCCCGGCACCGAGGCGGCCCCCACACGGCGCGAGCTGACCGGCCGCGGCCTGATCGCCTCCGCCTCCTGGATGACCGGAAGCCACCTGGTCGCCCAGGCCTTCGCCTACGGCTCGCTCATCTTCCTCGCCCGCCGCCTGCCGCCCGCCAGCTTCGGCACCGTCGCGGTCGGCACGGCCGTCGTCTACATCGCGACCCTGGTCGTCGACCGCGGCACGTACGGCGGCCTCATCGTGCACCCGCGTCTCACCCGCGCCTACCTCCTCCGTGCCTTTTCGCGCTGCTTCCTCGTCGCCGCCGCACTCGGCGGGGCCATGGCGGCGTCCGCCGCGCCCCTGGTCGACACCTTCGCGGGCGGCGGGGACGCGCCCGCCGTCGCGCTGCTCGCCGTCTGCCTGCCCCTGCACGCCATCGCCATCGTCCCCACCGCCCTGCTGCACAAGCACATGCGGTTCCGGCGGCTCGCCGGGACGATGGCCGTCGCCAACGTCGTGTCCGCCGCGGTCGCCGTGGCCGCGGTCCTCGCCGGAGCGGGCGTCTGGTCCCTGGTGGCGCGCCAGGTGGTCCTCTTCGGCCTCATCGCAGCTGTCAGCAGCGCGCTCTGCCTGCCCGATCTGCGCCGCGGACCGGACGCGCCGCACCCCACCGACGCCGGGGAACACCCGCGCACCGGCCACCGGTGGTTCTTCCTCTTCGGCGTCACCACGATGCTGGCCGCGAACCTCGACTACCTCGTGGTCGGCCTGTCCAGCGACGCCAGTCTCGTCGGCCTCTACGCCCTCGCGTTCACCATCGCCATGGCCCCCTCGACCCAGTTCTCCGAACAGGTCGGCAAGGTGCTCTTCGCCGCCGCCGCGACCAGCCCGGAAACCACCGGCGAACGGACGGTGCAGTCCGTGCGCCTGATGTCGACGCTCCTGCTGCCGCTGCTGCCGGTCGGCATCCTGCTCGCGCCCGTGCTGCTGCCGGCCGTCCTGGGCTCCGAGTGGGTGGGCATGGTGGCCGCGTTCCAGGTGCTGTGGGTGGCCGGCATCGGCTACGCCATCGACAACTGCATCGGCGAAGCGCTCTCCGGGACCGGACACATCGACTTCCGCGCGAAGGTCATGATCGCGCGCTGCGTCGCCACCGCCACCGCCCTGTGGGTCCTCGTGTCGGTCGACGGGATCCGCGGGGCCGCACTGGCGCACCTCGCCGTCTTCCTGCCGTACGCGGCGGTGTACGCCACCGTCGGCGCGCGGCTCGCCGGGACCGGCCCCGGGGCCCTCGGGCGCGCCCTGCGCCCGGTCGCGGCCGCGCTGGTCTGCCAGCTGGCCGTCACCTTCGCCCTGCTCCTCTCGCTGCGTGCGTCGGGCACGTCCGACGGCGTCGCCGTCAGCGCCGCGGCCACCGCCGGCCTCGCCGTCTCGGGGCTCCTGCTGGCCTGGCCCTTCGTCAGGAGGCGGTCACGATGACCGATACGGTTCTCGCGCGCAGCCGGCCCCGCGTTCCCCCGCTCACCCCGGGGCGGGACCGCCGCGCCCTGCGCACGGCGTGCGTCGCCGTCCTCGCGGCGCTCGCGTTCGGGGCCCTCCTGCCGCTGTCCCCGCTGACGGCCGTCGGCGCCCTCGTGGTGATCCCGCTGGCGTTCGGCGCGCCGGTGGCCGCCCTGTCCCTGATGCTCGCGATCACCGTCCTCGTGCCCTTCGAGGTGCAGGACCAGTTCTCCGCCGTCGGCGGCTCCGGCCGCCCCGGGCTGCTGCTCGTCGACGTCCTGCTCCTCCTCGGCCTCGGCCGGATCGCCTGGCTGATGCTGTCGCGCCGGCTCGCCCTCGACGGGCCGCTGCTGGCCGCCACGGCGGTCGTCCTGGTGCTCGCCGTCGCCCTGGCCTGGGGGATCGCACACGGAGCCGCCGTGAGCGAGGCGGGCCACGAGACCCGCCGGGTGCTGCTCGGGGTGGGCGCGTTCATGCTGGCGTGGCCGCTGGTCCACGACCCGGCGGCCCGGCGGCGCCTCGAAGCGGCCCTCGTCGCCCTCGGCCTCGCGCTCGGCGTCTGGGGCCTGGTCCAGTGGGGGTTCTCCATCGACTACACGAGCGCCGCCGACGTCGGCATCCGCCGGGGCGTCGACCTCACCACGTCCGGCCGCGGCTCCCTGCAGGGCGGGCTGTACGCGTACCCGCTCGCCGTGACCCTGACCTGGGCCGTGCTCGTGTCCGGCCGCGTCCGCTCGGCCCCGGTCCGCCGGCTGCTCGTGGCGATCGTGTGCCTGAACGCGGTCTGCCTCTGGCTGACGTACGAGCGGACCTTCTGGCTGGCGACGGCGGTGGCCTGCACGGCCGTGGTGGTGCTGTCCGGCGCGCATGCCCGCCGGATCGCGCTGAGATGGGCGCCGATCGGGGCGGTGGGCCTGCTCGCGTTCCTCGCCGCGCTCGCACCCGGCGAGATCCGTACGGCCCTGGAACGCCTGCTGTCGGTCAACCGGCTGGAGATCGACAACTCCTACGAGTGGCGGGTGATCGAGTCCCGGCTCGTCCTGGACGAGATCAGAGAGCGGCCCCTGACCGGATCGGGCTTCGGCGCGACCCTCACCTGGGGCAAGGACGACACCTTCGCCACCATGACGACCCCCTTCGCCCACAACGGCTACCTCTGGCTGGCCTGGAAGATCGGGGTACCGGCGGCCGCGTTCCTCGCACTCGTCATCGTGGCGGCGGTCGTACGCCGGGGCCCGCCGGAGGAGGAGTGGCGGACGCACACCCTCCGGATCGGCAGCCGGGCGGCCCTGCTCGCCCTGCTCCTCACCAACGTCACCTTCCCCGCCTTCGACGCCCTGGGCATCACCGCGGTGACCGGACTGCTGGTCGCCGTCTGCCTGAGCGGTGGGCGCGCCCCCGCCCCGGCACGACCACCCTCACCACCCCGCCCCCCTGCGCCGGGACAGGCCACGGCCCCGGCCCGGCCGCGGTGAGGAGGTGATGCGCCCGTGCCGGCCACCGGCTTCCCCCGCGACGACGGCCCCGCGCCCCGCGACAACGGCGCCCCGCCGCACGCCAACGGCCCCGCGCCCCGCGACAACGGCGCCCCGCCGTACGGCATCGGCCCCGCGCCCCGCGACATCGGCCCCGCTCCGCGCGGCCGGTCCAGGCGTCGCGCCCGGATCCTGGCCGGCGCCGCCCTCGGCGCCGTCCTGAGCCTCGTGCTGAGCGTCGTGCTCGTCACCACGGGGACGTCCGGAAGCTCCGGGGACCCCGCGTCCGGCCCGGCGCAGCAGCGGCAGCACGGTTTCGCCCTGCCCACGTACTCCCGTGACGGCTACGGCGACACGCGCGTGATCGAGGACCGGCTCCGGCAGATCACCGGCATCGGCGCGGACTGGATCCAGATCACCCCCACCTGGTACCAGAGCGGCCCCGACGCCCACGAGATCACCCGCGCGCCCGCCGGTGCCGTCTGGCAGACGCCCGACGACACCGGCGTGCGGAAGGTGATCGCCCTGGCCCACCAGCGCGGACTGAAGGTCCTGCTCAAACCGCACATCGACCTGCCGCACGCCGAGAGCCGGGTCCTCATCCGGCCCCGCGACCCCGCGCGGTGGTTCGCCTCCTACACCGCGTTCATCACCCACTACGCGGATCTCGCCGCCCGCACCGGAGCGGACCAGTTCGCCGTGGGGACCGAACTCCAGGGCGTGTCGGGGGACCGGGACGCCTGGCTGGCCGTCATCGACGCCGTACGGGACCGGTACCCGGGGCCGCTGGTGTACGCCGCCAACTACGAGGAGTACCCCCGCGTCGCCTTCTGGGACGCCGTCGACCTCATCGGCGTCGACGCCTACTGGCCCCTCAGCACGCAGCCGACCCGGGACGTGGCGGCCCTGGAACGGGCCTGGAAGCCCCTCCGCGAGGAACTGGCCGCGTTCGCCGCCGAACGGGGCCGCTCGATCCTGTTCACCGAAGCCGGATACGTCAGCCAGCGGGGCACCACCACCGCCCCGTACTCGTGGACGGTCAGCACCACCGTGGACCAGGCGGAACAGGCCGCGGGCTACGAGGCGCTGCTGCGGAGCTTCCGGGACGAGCCCTGGTGGGCCGGCGTCTTCTGGTGGGTCTGGGACGTGACGCCCCACGGCAGTCAGGACGACTCCCTCGACTACACGCCGCGCGGGAAGACCGCCGAGGAGGTGGTGCGCCGATGGTGGAGCTGACCGGCACACCGGGCCCGGCCGAGGCCCTGCGGCGGGCGCTCGGGCCACGGGGCCGCCGAGCGGCGCGGTACGCCGTCGACGCGGTCGCCGGGCCCTGGCTCGGATCGGTCCGGCGGGTGCGCACGGACCTGCCGTACGTCGCCGTGACCTTCGACGACGGCCCCGACCGGACCTGGACCCCGCAGCTGCTCGACGTCCTCGCCGAACGGGCCTCGCACGCCACGTTCTTCATGCTCCTGTACAACGCCCGCCGGAACCCCGGACTCGTCCGCCGCGTGGTCGCCGAGGGTCACGAGGTCGCCCTGCACGGCGCCGACCACCGGAGCCTCGTCCACCTGTCACGCCGGGCGGTACGGGACCGCCTCACAGCGGCGGCGGCGGAGCTCGCGGCCATCGCCGGGGCTCCCGTCACGCTGTTCCGGCCCCCGTTCGGGGCGCAGACACTGCGGACCTACCTCGGCGTCAGGGCCGCCGGGCTCGACTGCGTCGTCTGGGACCTCGACAGCCTCGACTGGTGCGGCGAGGACGAGCGGCAGGTCGCCGACCGCGTCCTCGCCGACGCCGCCGCGGGCACCATCGTCCTCGCGCACGACGGACGCGCCGCCGCCGACGAGCCCCCCGACTCCGGGGCCCCCGACGGATCCCGGGCCGTCCGGCCGCCCCGCATGGCGGAACTCCTCCTCGGCGGCCTGGAGCGACGCGGACTGCGCACCACCACCGTGTCGGACCTGCTCACCACCGGGAAGCCGCACCGCACGGTCTGGCTCTCCCACTACGTACCCCCCGAACACCCCAGGTGGCGCCGCGACGGGACCACCGACGAGGAACGCTGAGCACGCGCACACCGGGAAGGCGGACGTGATGGCGGACATACAGGGATCAGCACACGACACCGAGCTGGACGTCGTCATCGCGACCCGCGACCGCCCGGCACGCAAACTCGACGCCTGTCTCGACGCGCTGCGGCAGCAGACCTTCCCCCGCTTCGGGGTGATCCTGGTCGACGACGGCGGCCGGGACCCGCTGGCCCCCCGCATCGGCACGGCCCGCCCCGGCCGAAGGCCGCTCCCGATCCGGGTCGTCCGCAACGAGGAGTCGAAAGGCCCCGGCGCGAGCCGCAACCAGGGCGTGGCCCTGTCGGACGCGCCGTACGTGCTGTTCATCGACGACGACTGCGTCTCCCGCCCCGAACTCGTCGCCCGGCACCGCGCCGCACTGACGAGGGCCGCCGGACCCGCGGTGTCCCTCGGCCCGATCCTCGCCCCGCCCCGGCGGCGCCTGCCGCCCTGGACCCACTGGGACGCCGACCGCCTGGGACGCGAGTACGCCCGCCTGGCGCGCGGCGAGAGCACGCCCGCGTGGACCCACTGCTACACCGGCAACCTCGCGGTCCGGCGCGCCGACTTCCTGGCCGTCGGCGGCTTCGACGAGCGGCTGGCCCGGCAGGAGGACATCGAACTCGGCTTCCGGCTCTCCCGGCTCGGCTGCCGCTTCTCCTTCGACCCCGCCGCCGTCGTCTGGCACGACAGCGACCGCACCCTGCGGTCCTGGACCCGCATCGCCGCCCTCAGCGCCCGCTTCGACGTCCTCATCGACCAGCTCGTGCCCGACGCCCACCGCCTGGCCTCGGTCCGCGAGGGCCTCGGGCGACGCCACTGGCTGCTGCGCCTCGCCCGCCGGCTCTGCCGCCCGGCGGTGGCCCGCCGGTGCGCCGTCGCCGGTGCGATCGCGGTCGGCTGCCTGCTCCACGCCCTGCACGTCGACCGGCCCTCGCTCGCGGCCTTCAGCCTGGTCTGGGACCTCGAATACACCCGTGCCCTGGAGGAGGCGACCGGCGCCCCGGCGCCCCGGTGACGTCCGCGCGGCCGGCCTCAGCGGCCCGGACGCCGCCCGCACCGCCCGTGCGGGCGCCTCGGGTCCGGCGGCGCGGTCCGGAGAGGCAACGCGGTCCACGGACGTACGGCACGAGCCGCGCGACGGCCGCCGCGTAGCCGATGCCGAACGCCAGGGAGACCACCAGCGCCAGGTGCTTCGACAGCCCGTCGACGAGCGGGTAGACCTGTCATTGCGTCAGATAGATGGCGAGGGAACTGCCCGCGAGCAGGCCGGCCAGCTGGTTGACCCGGCGGACGCTCGGCAGCGTCGGAAACCACACCAGCAGGCAGAAGCCCGCCATGACGAACAGCTCCCGACGCGGCTCGCCGGGGAAGAAGCCGGGGACGGTGGCCGGCGCGACGGCCGTCACCACGAGCCGGTGCGGCAGGTTCCGGGCCCGGGCGGCGGCCCAGCCGAGCGCGAAGAGCCAGAACACGGTGACCGCGTCGGTGATCCGGGCCCGGTCCGGCAGCCCCACCAGCTCGTGCCGGGTGAACAGACCGAGCCCGAGGAGGGCCGGCGGCAGCCCGTACGGGAAGCGGCGCTCCAGGCGGTGCACGGCGGGCGCGGCGAGCAGCGCGGTCACGGCCGGCAGGATGTAGACGGGCGCCTCGACGAACCCGAGCCCGCTCCGCGTCGGCCCGGGCCGGCGGGTCGGCATCCGCCTCGCCGGCGAGGCCACCTTCCACCCCCGCACCACCTGACGGACGGTGCGGGCCGGTGGCGGCCGGTGCGGGCCGGTCCGAAGGCAGAGCAGCCGGCAGGTCAGGAGAGCGGAAGGCACACCACGAGCAGGCAGAGCTCCGACGGCGAGGTCGAGGGCGACGCCGTGCCAGGTGCCGTGCCCGACGTCGTGCCCGGTGCCGTATCCGGTGTGGTGTCGGGCGTCGTGCCGGGAGGGGCCGTCGGCTCCTGGTCGGCGGTGGCGGGAGGCTGGGTCCGCGGGGCCGTGGTGTCCGGCGCGGTCGCGCGGGTGGGGGCGGAGACGGTCGGCGGGGTGCTCGGCGGCTGCGCGGCCTGCGGCAGCGTCCTCTGACGCGGGGCGGCGGCATGCGCCTCGGCATCCGGCGACGCCGTCCGCGGGGCCGCCACCGTGCCCTGCCGGTGCGACCGGTCCGCCGTCGGAGCCGCCGACGGGCGCTGGACGGCGGGCAGGGCCGACGGGGGAGGGGTGCCCTGCTCCACCTGCTCCTCGGTGGCGCCCGCACCCGGATCCTGGGGCGCCGTGGCCGCCTGGGCACGGTCGCCCCCCTGCCGGTCCGTCGCGCTCATCGTCAGACCACCGCCCACGAGCGCGACGGCGGTGGCGACCACGGCCCGGCGCTGGTTCTTCTTCCAGCGGGCCCGCTGCCGACGCCGTGCCGCCCGCCCCTCGGCCGCCGTCGGGACCCCCGCGAGCTCCACGGCGGCGTCGTTCCCCGGACCTCCGTCCAGGACGGCACCCACCGGCGCCGACTCGCCCGCCGCCCGGGCGGCGCCGCGGGCCGGGACGATGCGGCCGCCGGCGGTGGTCGGGGCGATGTCCGGGGCGTAGGCGCCGCATCCGGGGCACACCAGAGCGCCGTTGAGATGCCGGCGGCACGACGAGCAGTAGTCCATCTCCGCGTCTTTCGGGGTCGACACGCCGCCGACCCGTGGGGCCCGCGGCCCGGTCACGTTCGCAAACGGATTCGAGCCCTGCAACGCTAACCAAGGCTTCGAAGGACCGTGCGGAGCCGGTGTGATGCTCCTGTGGTGATCTTCGGACGTTCGCGCGCTTCGTGTGCGGCGCCGGGTCCCGGGCGGCTCCCGCCGGCCGGCGGAGAGTGCGCCGTCCCGCCCGTGTGCTAGTGTCATGCGTTTGCGTGGTCGTCGCGGTGGGCGATTTTGTCCGTTCGGATCCGCTGTCGCGGGCCGTCGAAACCTGCCGGGCCTTCCTCGGTACGTCTTTCTGCGGAAGGCTGTTCATGAATCATCCGGACGACTCCGGCACCGCTCACGGCGGTCCCGCCCCCACCGAGGCCCCGGCTGCGGCGCTGCCCCCGGTCGCCTCCTTCGCCGACCTCGAACTGCCGGCGGAGGTGCTGCGGACCCTGGGCGACCTCGGGGTCCGCGAACCCTTCCCGATCCAGGCCGCCACCCTGCCCGACGCTCTGCGGGGCCGTGACGTCCTGGGGCGCGGGCGCACCGGATCGGGCAAGACGCTCGCCTTCGGCCTTCCGCTGCTGACCCGCACGGCCGGCCGGCGCGCCGAACCCAAGCAGCCCCTGGCGCTGGTCCTCGTGCCGACCCGGGAGCTGGCCCAGCAGGTCACCCAGGCGCTCGCGCCGTACGCCGAGGCGTTGCGGCTGCGCATGGCCACGGTCGTCGGCGGCATGTCGATCGGGCGGCAGATCGCCGAGCTCCGCGAGGGAGCCGAGGTGCTCGTCGCCACCCCGGGACGCCTGCACGACCTGATCGAGCGCAAGGCCTGCCGCCTGGGACGGGTGCGGATCACGGTCCTCGACGAGGCCGACCAGATGTGCGACCTGGGATTCCTGCCGCAGGTCGCCGACGCGCTCGACCAGGTGCACCCCGACGGTCAGCGGATGCTCTTCTCGGCCACCCTGGACCGTGACGTCGACGAGCTGGTCCGCCGCCACCTCCACGACCCCGTCGTCCACTCGGTCGACCCGTCCGCCGGCGCGGTCGCGACGATGGAGCACCACGTGCTGGTGGTGCACGGCCCCGACCGCTACGCCGTCACCACGGAGATCGCCGCCCGCGACGGCCGCGTGCTGCTGTTCCTCGACACCAAGCACGGCGTCGACCAGCTCACCCGGCACCTGCGGGCCCACGGGGTGCACGCCGGGGCGCTGCACAGCGGCAAGTCCCAGCCCCAGCGCACCCGGACCCTGGCGCAGTTCAAGAACGGCGGGCTCACCGTACTCGTGGCGACCAACGTCGCCGCCCGTGGCCTGCACGTCGACGACCTCGACCTCGTGGTCAACGTCGACCCTCCCACCGACCCCAAGGACTACGTCCACCGGGCCGGGCGCACCGCCCGCGCCGGCGAGTCCGGCAGCGTGGTCACGCTCGTCCTGTCGGGGCAGCGCCGCGAGACCAGCCGGATGATGACCGAGGCCGGCATCGAGCCCACCGTCACCAAGGTGCGCTCCGGCGAGGCGGCCCTGAGCCGGATCACCGGCGCCAAGGCCCCCTCGGGCACCCCGCTCGACGGCGGGCCCGCCGTCCCGCGCCCCAAGAACACCAACACGCCCTTCCGCGGCCTTGGCACCAGCAAGGACACCTCCCGCGGCGCCGGCGGCAGGTCCCGCAAGGCCGGCGAGGCCCGCAAGCTCGCCGAGGCCCGCAAGGCCGCCCTCGTGCGCCGCAACGGCTGAGGGCCGGCACACCGCACCTCGTCCGGCATGACAAGCTGTGCCTGCCCACAACCGAACCCAGGAGGTCACCATGACCGCAGAACCCGAGACGACCGAAGGTTCGGAGCCGGCCGCCCCGGAGACGTCCCCGGTGGCGCCCGACAACGACGGCAACTACGACCTCAAGCGCAGGTTCCGCGAAGCCCTGGCGCGCAAGCAGGGCGCTCAGGCGGACACGGCCGACGGCGCCGCCAACCCGAACGCGCCGAAGGTCCGCGCGGCCCACGGTCCGGCCGCGAGCCAGCGCTCCTTCCGCCGCAAGAGCGGCGGCTGAGCCTTCGAGGCCTCGCCTTCCTTGACGCCGGCCTCAGCCTCGTAGCCGCTCGAGGCCGTCGCGAACCGGCTCCCGCTCCTCTGCGGTGAGTCGGACCGCGGCGGCCCCGGCGAGCGCCGTCCTTGCGGTTCCCTCCTCACCGAGGCGACCGGAGACATCCGCGCGCAGCATCAGGAGCCGCAGCAGTCGCAAGGCCGTGCGCCGCTCGTCAAACGTGAACAGTGAGGGGCCGGTCGTCGCCGGACCACGGCGAGGCGGTGACCACGGACCTGCCTGCCAGGGCCCCTGCACTGAGTGTGCAGTTACCCTGGGGCCTGAGAGATGCCGAGTTGACTGAGCCAGCCGATGCTCGACAGCCAACGGCCCCCGGCAGTGGGCCAGATGACCGCGGACTGCTGGGAGTGCGCGAGAGCAATCACGTCGGGCGTCGGCCGTTCGGGCAACAGGACTGCCTTCTTTGGGTGGTCCAGAAAACGTGTGTAGTCGGCCAACTGGCTCAGTGCCATGCGGACGCTCTCCCGATCGGGTTTCGCTTTCGCCTCGATCAGGAGATAAGCCGAGTCCACCCACATGTCCGTGAACATGGGAGCGTGATCAGGTGTATGCCTGATCTGCAGACTGAGGGTCGAATGGCCGCCTCGGTTCAGGTGGCGGCAGAATCTGAGGACAAGTCTGCTCTCCGGGCGGAGCTTTGCGGTATCCAGGGCGCTCTGATCGCACAGCAAATCGCTACGCTCGACCGGCCTGAAGCTCACGACCTGCGCGTCGCAGACAGCGGCGAGCTGCCCAGGCACATGGGCCACGGTCTCCGTGGGACGCAACCTGAAGACAGGTGGACAGGCGAAACCAGTCCCGACCCGGAGGGGCTGAGATGGTCCCACATCTTCTAGGATGAACTCGTCGATATATCGTGCGGTGCGCCTTCCTGTCTCGAATACGTGGAGGGGGCGGCCCTCTTCGGCTGCCGCGAGGAGCCGAGAATTCGACGGATGGCTCAGAGCATCCCAGCCTTGTACAGGGCGGTCGAAGACAGGAGAAGCGCCCAGGTAGTGCAGCAGACCGTCCGTGCGCCAACCTGCGGCGTCCTGGGTGATGTTCGCTGTCCGCATCAGCAGGCTGGCATGTGAAGCCCGTCGATCGGCTCGGATGCCGGACTGCACCGCCAGGATTCCGGAATCCCTGAGCTCGGCGAGTTCCCAGAAGTCACCGGGTCTGCCCCTGAGATGTCCGCTGCGTGTTATCGGCTTGTTCCGTACCACAAGCTGGCCCTCGCTCTCCGATCCACCCAGGTGTGACTGAACTCGTCCCCGAACGTACACGGCATCACTGACATCACGAGACCGCCGCCGACGCCCCCGCCACACAACATCTCCGCAGCGCCGTCGACGGCGTTCGCGTCACCGGGCGAACGTCGCCACGGCCCCCAGCTTGCTCCGCCAGAACAGCAGCGGCGGCCTGTCGTTGAGGTGTCCGAGGTCGAGCACCTCGCCGATGACGACGTCGTGGGTGCCGGCGTCGACCAACTGGCTGACCCTGCAGTCGAAGTAGCCGACAGCCGAGGCGAGCACCGGACTTCCCGTGCGGGGCGCGGTGTGCCACTCCTCCCCGCCGAACTCGTCGGCCGCCTCGCCGCGGCGGGAGTCGGCGAACCACCGCGCGGTGTGCTCCTGCTGCTCGGACAACAGGCTGACGGAGAAGTGCCCCGACGCTCGCAGACGACGATTGAGGCGACCGTTCCGGTTGAGGCAGACGAGCACGGAGAGCGGGTCGGTGGACACGGTGGTGAAGGAGTTCACCGTGGTCCCGTACGGCCTGCCGTCCATCATGGTCGCGACCACGGTGACCCCTGTGGGGAAGTGGGAGGCGAGTCGCCGGAACGCGGTGGGCAGATCGGTGTCGCTCGCGACGAGGGCGTCGTGCCCGGGGGCGGGCCCGCGCAGGGTGGCGGTCATCGCGCCGCTCCCTGCCGCACCGTCTCGCGCAGCCGCGCGAGGTGGTGCAGGCCGTCGAGGATCTGCTGGTCCGGCAGGCCGAAGTCGACCAGGCAGGCGACTTCGTCGACTCCGATGTCCCTGAGCCTGTCCACCATCCGGGCGGCGTCCTCGACGGTACCGAAGAGGCCGCCGGTCTCGAAGTAGCGGTCGAAGGCGCGCTCCAAGAGGAAGTCGAGGTCCTCGGGGTCGAGGGAGTCGATGTCGAAGTCGGCCGGGATGTCGGGCATCGACTTGGCGATGAGGTGGAACGAGCTGCGCAGATACGCCGTCATCGGTTCGCGGACGGCGTCCCGGACGCGTTCCCTGTCCTCGCCGACGAGGGTGTGCAGCATGAGCACGACATGACCCCGCTCGCCCTCGGTGGCGGCGGCGTGCGAGGCGCGGTACTCCGTTATCTTCCCGGCCAGTTCGTCCAGGTCCTGCCCGAGCAGGTGGGTGAGCAGTCCCGCCCTGAGCTCGCCCGCGGCCCGGAAGGTCTCGACGCCGCCGGCGCTGGTGACCCAGACGGGGAGCTCGCCGCGTACCGGCGGCGGGAAGGTGCGGATCTCGGCGGGGCGGCCGACGCCGTCGGTGACGGAGAGCGGCTCGCCGCGCCACAGCGCGCGCACCTGCTCGATGGTCTCGGCCATGACGCTCTTGCGCTTCTCGAACGCCTCGGGACGCAGGGAGAAGTCGACCGGATGCCAGCCGGAGGCGAAGGAGACGCCGGCTCGCCCTCCGGAGATGTTGTCGACCACGGACCACTCCTCGGCGATCCGCGCGGGGTGGTGGAGGGGTGCCACCACGCTTCCCGCGCGTACGGCGACCCGCTCGGTGACCGCCGCGACGGCCGCACCCGTCACGGCCGGGTTCGGGTACGTGCCCCCGAAGGGGTGGAAGTGACGTTCCGGGGTCCAGACCGCGGCGAAGCCGTGACGGTCGGCGAATCGGGCTCCGGCGAGCAGAACGCCGTATCGGCCTGACGCGCTCTCCTCGGAGCTGTCGTTGGCGAAGTAGAACAGGCTGAAGTCCATGAAATCTCCGGGAGTTCCGCAGGCCGTCCTTGGTCTGCGGATGAGGGATGAGCGTCCACCGAGGTCTTGGGGATCTGCCCGCCGAGACGGTTCTCGCAAGGTGGGAAAACGCGACCGGGCACCGGAACGGCCGACATACGGCACGCACTTCAAGACCACCGGAGCATGTCGATCATGGCGAGAAAGGCCTTGATCAAGCCGCGTGATCACCATTCATCCGGAGGTCCCAAGGAGATGTCAAGTGGAGGAAGCTACGAAGACATGCCCTCTAGGCAGGCCCTTCATTGTTCAATTAACCGAAGATCTACGCGAGTTGCTGTGAATGATTCGGGCATATTGGTGTCAACCGGCCTCGATTCCTGATCAAGTGCTGTGTTAGCGTCCCGACGGCAACCGGGGGAACGGCTGCTCGACCGGCAGCCTCTTCAAGCCATTTGCTGCTCCCTTGGCCTCAAGAGCCCCGGGAGCGCCGCGCCTTGCTGACCACAAGTGCCGCGGCCCCTGTTTCTCGACCGTTTCCGGCCTCCGAACGCCTCGTTCCGCCCACCGGTCCCGTAAGAAAGGCTGCCTTCGTGAGCGCCCCTGCCGGCCACAAGCCCCAGCGCATTCATGAGGTTTTCGAAGCGCAGGTCCGCCGCACTCCGGACCGCATCGCCGTGATCTCGGGTCAGCGTCGTCTGACCTACCGCGAGCTCGACGAGCGGGCCAACCGGCTCGCCTGGGCCCTCACCCGCCGCGGCACCACCGCCGGCTCCCGCGTCGGAGTCTGCCTCGACCGCGACGAGTGGCTGGTCGCCTCCCTCCTGGCCGTGCTGAAGACCGGCTGCGGCTACGTCCCCCTGGACCCCGCCTATCCGGACGACCGGCTGGCACTCATCCGCGAGGACGCCGGCGTCCACCACGTCATCACCAACTCCCGCCACGCCGAGGCGCCTTGGCTGGCCGGCTCCGACTGGCTGCTCCCGGACTCCGTCGAGGTGGCCGACGCACCCTCCGGCGCCCCTGCGGTTCCCGGCTCCCCCGACGACATCGCCTACGTCATCTACACGTCCGGCTCGACCGGGCGGCCCAAGGGCGTCGTGGTCGAGCACCGCAACACCCTCCAGCTCGTGGACTGGGCCCTCGCCACCTACACGGCCGAGGAATGGAGCGGCATGCTCGCCGCCACCTCCGTGTGCTTCGACGTCTCCGTCATGGAGCTCTACCCGCCCCTGCTGAGCGGCGGGACCGTGATCCTGGCCGACAACCTGCTGGCCCTGCCCGGCCTTCCGGCCCGCGACGAGGTCACCATGATCTGCGGCGTGCCCTCGGCCCTCGCCGTGCTCTGCCGGGAGCCGCTGCCGCCCTCCGTCCGCACGGTCAACCCGGCCGGCGAGGCGCTGACCAGGGCACTGGCGGACCGCATCTACGCCAACCCCTCGGTTCGGCGCGTCGTCAACTGCTACGGCCCCACGGAGGCGACGACCTACTGCCTCGCGGCCGAGGTCCCGCGCGACGCCACGGAGGAGCCCGTCATCGGCAAGGCGATCGCCGGCGCCGAGGCCCACGTCCGGGACGCACACGGCAAGCCGCTGCCCGAGGGCGAGGCGGGCGAACTGTGGGTCGCCGGACCCCTGTTGACCCGCGGCTACCTCGACCGTCCCGACCTCACCGCCGAGCGATTCGTCCAGGACCCGACCGTACGGGGCGGGCGCGCGTACCGCACCGGCGATCTCGTGCGGGTGGTCGACGGCGTGTTCCACTACCTCGGGCGCATGGACGACCAGGTCAAGGTGCGCGGCTACCGCATCGAGCTCGGTGAGATCGAGGCCGTGCTCAGCGGCCACCCCGCCGTACGCAACGCCGTGGTCCTCGCCCCCGCGGACGAGGACGGCGTGCGCTTCCTCGCCGGATACGTCGAACTCGACGCCGACGGCCCCGCGGAGGACGAACTGCGCGACCACGTGGCCGCGCGCCTGCCCGGCTACATGGTGCCGTCCCGCATCGTCACCCTCGACGCGATCCCGATGGGACCGACGGGCAAGGCCGACCGATCGGCACTGCCGCCCGTGACCCCGCGCCGTGAGGCGAGCACCGGGTTCGTCGCGCCGCGCGACGAGACCGAGGAGCGGCTCGCCGCCGTCTTCACCGAAGTCCTCGGACTGGAGACGGTCGGTGTCCTCGACCGGTTCGCCGACCTCGGCGGACACTCCCTGGCCGCTGCCCGGGTCTGCGCCCGGATCCGTGAGGAGTTCGGAGTCGGTCTTCCCTTCGCGGACGTGCTCGCGGCCCAGACCGTCGCGGCGGTGGCCGACCGGATCCGTGAGGCGGCGGCCGTGACGCCGGACACCGGTACCGAGGCGCCCTCGGCCCCCGTGCGGCACGCGGGGCGGCGGGTGTTCCCCCTCACCGACGCACAGCGCGACTTCTGGACCATGCGGCAGCTCAACGCCACGGCCGGCCTCACCACGGTGGCCGCTCGTCTGCGGCTCACCGGCCGGATCGGCACCGACGCCGTGCGCGACGCGCTGGCGGCCGTCACCGAACGGCACGAGGTGCTGCGCAGCACGGTCGTCGAGCGCGACGGTGAGGTCGTCGCCGAGGTCCGCGACGCCCAGGCCGTACCGGTCGCCGAACACGACCTGAGCGCGCTGCCCGGTGACGCGCGGGTCCGGCGCGCCGCCGAACTCGCCGAGGCCGCCGCGGGCCACCACTTCGACATCGAGGCGGACACGCCCCTGCTGCGTGCCGATCTGATCCGGCACGGCGACGACGAGGCGGAACTGGTGGTCGTCGCCGATCACATCGCCTTCGACGGCTGGTCCGTCGGCGTGCTGATGCGGGAACTGGCGGTCCTGCTCGGGGACGATGCCGACGCCCCCCGGCTGACGGAGCCGGCGCTCCAGACGGGTGACCTGGCGGTCCACGAGGCCGCGGCCTTCGCACACGGCCGCGAGCGCCACGAGACCTTCTGGACGACGGAGCTCAGCGGCAGCGTCACCCCGCACGACATCCCCGGAAGCGCCGCGGCCTCCTCGTCCGCCGGGACCGGCGCCTCCCGGGGATCCGCCCGCGTCGTGCGTACCCTCCCCACCGGCCTCGCCGAACAGGTCGACTCCTTCGCGAGCGCCCACGCCGTCACCCCGTTCGCCGTGTACCTGGCCGCCACCGGCCTTGTGGTCTCCCGTCTGACGGGCCGGACCGACACGCTCGTGGGCGCGGCGCACGCCCGCCGCACCGAGGCCGGCACCGACCGGCTCGTCGGGCCGCTCGTCGGCGTGCTTCCGCTGCGTATCGACGTGGCCGCGACCACCCCGTTCCGCCGGCTCACCGAACAGGCCGCGGAGACCACGCTGCGCGCCCTGGCCCACTGCGACCTGCCGGCCGAGCGCATGATCGAGGCGATCGAGCGTCCCCACGGCACACCGGCGGCGCCGGTCGTCGTCAGCATGCAGCCCACCGAGGTGCCCGTCTCCGTCAAGCACGGCGGCGTCGTCGTGGAGCTGCTCGGCGAGCTGCGCAGCGGCGGCTCCTTCAGCGACCTCGCGCTCTTCGTCAACCGGACCGTCGACGGTCCCGAACTGGTCCTGGAGTACAACGCCGACCGTTTCACCGAGGACGACGCGAGGCGCTTCACGGACCGCCTCGTCGGCGTGCTGCGCACCGCCGTCGAGGACCCGGAGCGCCCGGTGAGCGGCTTCGACGTCCTGGAGGCCGGCGAGAAGCGGTCGCTGCTCGAGGCGGGCACCGGCGAGGTCCACGACGGGGCCGTCGGCACCCTGGTGCCCACCGTCCTGGAGCCTGCCCGCACCTCGCCCGACGCCATCGCCGTGACCGGTCCGGAGGGACAGCTCACGTACCGGGAGCTCGACGACGTCTCGGCACGGCTCGCCGCCTTCCTGACCGCCGAGGGCTTCGGCCGCGGCCACGTCGTGGCCGTCTGCATGGAACCCGGGCACCGGCTGCCCGCCGCCCTGCTCGGCGTCGCCCGCTCCGGCGCCGCCTATCTGCCGCTCGACCTCGAACACCCCGCGGACCGTCTGGTCTACCAGCTCACCGACAGCGGCGCCCGCCTCGTCGTGGCCGCCGGCGCCGGTCTGGCCGCCGCCCGGGCGCTCGCCTCCGGCGAGGACGGCATACGGATCGTCGACCTCGACGAGATCGTCGCCACGGCGAACCCCGACGGCGCCCCGCGGCAGGACCCCGCCCCGGAGGACACCGCCTACCTGCTCTACACCTCCGGTTCCACCGGCCGTCCCAAGGGCGTGGAGGTCACCCACGGCAACCTCGCCGTCCATCTGGACGCGATGCGGCGGGAGTTCGGACTGGCGCCCGCCGACGTGATGCTCACCGTCGCCGGCGTCTCCTTCGACGTCGCCCACCTCGGCATCTGGTTCCCGCTGACCACCGGGGCACGCTGCGTCATGGTCGAGCAGGCCTGCGCCGTCGACGGCTACCTGCTCGCCGACCGGATCGCCGCTACCGGCGTCACCGTCCTCCAGGGCACGCCCACGCTGCTGCGGACCCTCGCGGCCGTCGAGTGGCCCGGCGGCGCGCACCTGAGGGTGATGAGCGGCGGGGAGGCCCTCGACCCGTCCCTCGCCGGGCGCCTGCTGCCCCGCGTGGCCGAGCTGTGGAACATGTACGGCCCGACCGAGGCCACCATCTGGGCCACCGCCCATCGCATCACCGACGCCGACGTCGCCTCCGGGACCATCCCGCTCGGCCGACCGCTGCCCCACTACCGCGTCCACGTCCTCGACGACAGCGGCCGGCTCACGCCGTACGGCGTCACCGGTGAGCTGTGGATCGCCGGCCCCGGTGTCGCGGTCGGCTACCGCAACCGGCCCGACCTGACCGAGGCCGCCTTCCAGGCCGACCCCCTGTGCCCGGGGGAGCGGCGCTACCGTACCGGCGACCTCGCCCGGTGGCTCCCCGACGGCCGGCTGGAGATCCTGGGCCGCCGCGACCACCAGGTGAAGCTGCGCGGATACCGCGTCGAACTCGGCGAGGTGGAGACCGCGATCCGTGCGCACGCCGCCGTCGCCGATGCCGTCGTCACCGTCGTACGGGACGGGGACGCGCACCTCGCCGGCTACGTCGTGTGGCGTGACGGACAGGCGGACCTGCGCGGCCTGGAGGGATTCCTGCGCGAACGGCTCCCCTCCTACATGGTCCCGCACCGCTGGCTGGAGATGGACACCCTGCCGACGCTGCCCAGCGGCAAGGTCGACCGCGCCCGGCTGCCCGAGCCCGCCGCGGCCGAGGAGCACGTGGCCACCGGTCCCAGGCCGCTGCCGGAGGGCCCGGTCGCCGAACTCGTCGCCTCCGTCTGGTGCGAGATCCTCAAGCTCGAACAGGTCTACGCGGACGACGACTTCTTCGCGCTCGGCGGGCACTCCTTCGCCGCCACCATGGTGATGGGACGGCTGCGCACCGCCCTCGGCGTCCGGATGCCGGTGAGGCTCCTGTTCGACCACAGGGTCCTGGCCGCGTTCGCCGCCGCCGTCGAGGAGCGCGCCCTCGCCGCGCTCGAGGAGGACCAGGCCACGGGCGGTGAGGCATGACCGCCCCGGCCCGTCCCGACCTGCGCGCGCTGCTCGCCGCCCGTGTCGCCTCGGCCCTGAAGCCGGACGCCCACGTCATCCCGCGCCGGCCGGACCCCGAGGCTCCCGCGCCGCTCACGGCCGCGCAGCGCGCCATGTGGCTGCTGTCGCAGTACGACCCGGACAGCCCCGCGTACAACGTCCCCTTCGTGCTGCGGTTCACCGGTGCCCTCGACGCGGCGGCCATGACGGCCGCCGTGCGCGGGCTCGCCGACCTGCACCCGGTGCTGCGCAGCACCGTCACGGCGGCCCCGGACGGCTCCGTACGGTCGCTGCGCCGGGCCCCGGACAGCGTGCCCGTCGAGCAGCGCACCGTCACCGCGGACCAGCTGGACCAGGCGATCCACGACGTCCTCGCCCGGCCGTTCGACCTCGCCCGCGACGTGCCGCTGCGCGGGGCGCTGCTGCGGGTGACGGCCGACGACCACGTCCTGGTCCTGGCCGTGCACCACATCGCCGCGGACGCGTACTCCCGCGCCACGATCCTGGACGACCTCGCCCGCGGCTACGCGGCGGCCCTGGGCGGCCCCGCCCCGCGGCGCCCGGAGGTGACGTACGAGGACTACGCCGCGTGGCGGGCGGCGAAGGACGACTCGCATGCCGAGGAACTCGACTGGTGGGCGGCCCGGCTCGCCGGGCTGCCGCCCCTCCTCGAACTGCCCACCGCACGCCCGCACGAGCAGGCCGGCTGGCGGGCCCGCGAGGTGCCCCTGGTGCTCGACGGGGCGACCGCCGAGCGCGTCCGCGCCTTCGCCGCCTCGGCCGGCTGCTCGCCGTTCATGGTGGTGCTGACCGTCCTCCAGGTGCTCCTGGGCCGCCTGTCCGGCAGCGACGACATTCCCGTGGGCGTACCGGAGGCAGGCCGGCACCACCCGGCGACCCAGGGAATGATCGGCTGCTTCCTCAACACCCTGGTCATCCGGACCGACCTGTCGGGCGAGCCGACCTGGTACGAGCTGCTGTCCCGCGTCCGGGACACCTGCCTCGACGCCTTCGCCCACGCGGAGACCCCGTTCGGCGACGTGGTCGCGCACCTGCGACCCGAGCGTCCCGCGGGAACGACGCCGCTGTTCCAGGTCATGCTCAACGTCTTCGACGCGGCCCGCACCGAGGCGCGGTTCCCCGGTCTCACCGTGGAGGAGCGGGCGAGCCGCATCACCACGGCCAAGTTCGACCTGGCCTGGCACCTCGTCGACCACGGCCCCGAGGGGCTGAAGGGCGCCCTGGTGTACCGGGCGGAGCTCTTCGACGCAGGCTTCGCCGTCCGGCTCACCGAGTGGTTCCACACCCTCCTGCGTTCGCTCCTCGACCGTCCCGACCAGCCGCTCTCCGAGGTCACGCTGGGCTCGGTCGCCGGTCCCGCCACGGTGGGCCCGGCGCTGGAGCGTCCCGTCACCGACCCCGTGCACCGGCTCGTCGAGCAGTGGGCCGAGCGCACCCCGGACGCCGTCGCCGTCGTCGGCTCCGACGCCACCCTCACGTACGCCGAACTGGACCGCGCGGCCCGTGACGTCGCGCGCCGCGTCACCGAGCTCACGGGCGGCGCCCGGCTCCCGGTCGGCGTGATGATGGAACGCGGCAGCCGGCTCACCGCGGCGCTGCTCGGCGTGCTCAAGGCGGGCGCGCCGTACGTCGCCGTGGACCCGGCCTACCCCGCGCGGCGGACCCGCCGGATGCTCACCGCCGCCGGCGCGCGCGTGCTGCTCACCGACGGCAGCCGCGACGCCGGCGAGGACTACGGGGTGCCGCACGTGCTCACCCTGGCGGCGGGCGCGCCCGCGCACGCCCCCGGCGGCGAACGGGAGACGGCCCCCGTCCGCCTGGACGACCCCGTCTACGTGCTGTTCACCTCGGGATCCACCGGCGAACCGAAGGGCGTCGTCGTCGAGCACCGTCATCTGGCCCACTACCTCGGGGCGTTCCGGCAGCTCATGGGCGGCACGCTCGACGGATCCCCGTCCTTCGCGCTGGTCTCCACCATCGCCGCCGACCTCGGGCTGACCAACGTCTTCGGCGCCCTCACCGGCGGCGGCACGCTGCACATGCCGGACCGGGAGACGGCGACCGACCCCGCCGCCTACGCCGCGTACCTCGCCACGCACCGTGTCGACGCCGTCAAGATGGTGCCCAGCCACCTGGAGATGCTGGCCGCGCACGGCGACCTGGCGGCGCTGCTCCCGAAGCGGCTGCTGGTCCTCGCGGGGGAACCCTGCCCGTGGCAGCTCGTGGACCGGATCCGCGAGGCGCGGCCCGACCTGACCGTGCACGTGCACTACGGGCCGACGGAGACCACCGTGTCCGTCCTCGGCGGGGACGTCCGGGACGTCCCCGCCGAGGCCAGGCGGGGCGCCGTACCGCTGGGCCGTCCGCTGGCCGGCGTGCGCTGCCACGTCGTCGACCGCGCGGGACACCCCCTGCCGGTGGGCGTGCCCGGGGAGCTGTGGATCGGCGGCCCGTCGGTCAGCCGCGGCTACCTGGGCCGTGAGGACCTGACCGCCGAACGGTTCGTGGCCGATCCGGTCACGCAAGAGGGCGTCTGCTACCGCACCGGTGACCGCGTCCGGGTCCGCGAGGACGGTCTCGTGGAGTTCCTCGGCCGTCTCGACGACCAGGTGAAGGTACGCGGATTCCGGGTCGAACTCACCGAGGTGGCCTCCGCGTTGCGGGACGTTCCCGGTGTGGAGGAGGCGGTGGTCCTTCCGGTGGGCGAGGCCCACGACCGCCGGCTCGCCGCGTGGACCACCGGCCCGGCCGATCCCGCGTCCGTCAGGGAGGCGCTGCGCGGCAGGCTGCCCGACTACATGGTGCCGGCCACCGTGACGCCGCTGGCCGCGCTGCCCCTGAACCCCAACGGCAAGGTGGACCGCGCGGCGCTGCCGGTGCCCGCGGTGGCCGCCGACCGCGCGGACCGGGAACCTCCGGCGACACCCACGGAGAAGCACGTCGCACAGGTGTGGCGGCGCGTCCTCGACGTCCCGGACGTGGGAGCGCAGGACGACTTCTTCGCGCTCGGCGGGACCTCCTTCCAAGCGGTCCTGGCCGTCCGCGACACCCACCCGTCCCTGCGCGTCATCGACCTGTTCACCCACCCCACGGTGCGCGGCCTGTCCGCTCTGCTGGACCGGCGCGACCGCGGCCGGGCGAACGGGACGGCCACACCCTCCGATGCGCCCACACCGATGCTGCACCGCCTGGGTTCCGCCGTCGTGGACGGTGCCGCGCCCACGCTCGTGTGCCTGCCGTACGCGGGCGGTTCGGCCGCCGCGTACCAACCGCTCGCCGAGGCGCTCGGCGTCCGGGCGGCCGTCCTGGCCGCGGAGCTCCCGGGGCACGATCCGGCGGCCGGGGACCAGGACCTGCTGCCCCTCGACGCCGCCGCCGACCTGCTCGCGGACGAGATCACGGGGCTCGGCCTCCGGCCCGTCCTGTACGGACACAGCGCCGGGGCGGCCCTGGCCACGGCCGTCGCCCTGCGGCTGCAGGAGCGCGGCACTCCGGCCCGTGCCCTCGTCGTCGGGGCGAAGCTCCCCGATCGCGGACCGGAGGAGGCGGACCCGTCGGAGGTGACCGACGAGGCGTACCTCGCGGATCTCCGTACCGCCGGGGCCCTGCCGGCGGACGCCGACGGGGCGTTCCTGGCCACCGTCCTGCGGGCTCTGCGGCACGACGCCCAGCAGGCCCGCGACTGGTTCGACCGCACCGGGCGGGTCGACGCCCCCCTGACCTCGCCGGTGCTGTGCGTGGTCGGCGACCGGGACGAGGGCACCGCCGGGCACGAGGAGCGCCACCACGCATGGCTGCGCTACGCCCCCTCCGTCACGTGCTCCGTCCTCCCGGGCGGCGACCACTACTTCCTCAAGCATCGTGCCGACGCGCTCGCCTCCCTGATCGCCGGCCGGCTCGCCGCCTGGTACGACGTCCCGCCCCACGACCTCGAAGAGCCGCACGATGACCACTGAGACGAGCGCCGCGAGGCGCACCAAGAACCAGGTGGCCGTACCGGTCGTCCTCGACTACCTGCTGTCCCACCTCGGGTTCTACTGCCTGCTGCCGGTGCTGCCGGTCCTGCTGGGCCGCATGCACCAGGGCGTGGGGCCGCTGCTGATCGGCACGTCCCTTTTCACGTTCACCTTCACGTACAAGGGCGCGTCGCTGTTCTGCGCCGGGCTCCTCCAGCGGCTGCCGATCCGGCTGGCGATACCCGGCGGGCTGACCCTCGCCGGCCTGGGCTTCGCCCTGCTCCCGCTCTCGCCCCACCCCCTCGTCACGCTGCTGTTCCTCGTGGTCGCGGGCGTCGGCATCAGCGTGAACGGCATCACCGCACGCATGTACGTGGCGATGGCCCTGGAGTCGGCGGGCGAGCGCAACTCCGTGTTCGCCGGTATCCAGGTGGCGATCAACGTCTCCGCCGCGGTGGGGCCGATCGTCGCCAACTTCCTGGTCGACGGCCCGCACGAGAAGCGGCTCCTGCTGCTGGTCGCCGCCATCTACTGGGTCTCCGCGGCCGTCATGAGCCTGTGCGTGCCCAGCGGCCTGCGTCCGGGTGACGGGGACGCGCGCAAGCCGCTGCGGCTCGGGTTGATCAAGGCCATGGTCACCGACCGGAGGGTCCGCACCGTCTCCCTGGTCACCCTGGCCGGGAGTTTCCTGTACGGGCAGTTCTTCTCGGCCTTCGCCATCCACGTCACGCACATCGCGGACTCCGCGACCGCCAGGGCGAGTTTCTTCACCCTGAACGCGGTGCTGATCGTCGTGCTGCAGATGGCGGTGTCCGCCTTCACCAACCGGGGTCTTGAACGCGGCGCGTCGCCGATGCGCTTCCTCGTGCTGGGCATCGCGGTGTTCGCGGCGGCGTTCGTCCCGCTCGGGGCGAGCACCACCGCGCTGACCACCGCCTACCTCGCGGTCGTCCTGTTCTCCGTGGCGGAGATGCTCTTCACCCCGATGGTGAGCACCGCCTTCGCGGAGTTCGGTTCCGAACGCCCCATGGTGGAGGTGTTCAACTTCCGTCAGGTCGCCTCCACCGCCGGCGAGTCCCTCGGCGGCTTCGCGGGCGGCGCCCTCTTCACGTACGCCGCCCAGCACGGCGCGGGCGGCGCCTACTGGTGGGGCGTGGCCGCCGTGGGCACGGTCGTCCCGGTCGCCGCCCTGGCCCGAGCCCGTCGGCGCGCCGAGCCCGCCGGAGCGGGAGCGGGCGAACAGCGACCGGAGGCGGTGCTCGACGGGGCCTCGTGAGCGGGCCGCTTCGCCCGACGTGGCCGCGGCGACTGCGCGCGAGAGCGCCGGCGTCGCCGCGCGTCACGTTTCGGGCACCGGCCCAAGGCCGCGTCCGGCCCCGGTGACGACGAGCCGGCGACCCGGTACCGCGGACGGTCTCATGTCGCGCGGAACCGCCCTTCCTCCACCTCCGTCACAAGCCCGCCGCTCATCAGCCGGTCCAGGTGCTGCACCGCCGTCCTCCGCTCCGCCGGATTCACGTGCGGTCCCTGGACGTGGGGGCGGTAGACCAGCCGGTGTTCGACGATCTCCTCGACGGTCCGCGGCTCGCCGAGGAACGCGAGGAGCGTCGCGTCCCGCCTCTCCACCACGCCGACGAAGGCGTCGAGCCGGCGCCGGAACTCCGCGGCCCCCTCGATGACGCCCTTCTGGTGGGACGTGCCGTACCAGCGCGCGTCGATCTCTCGGCACCGGCGCACCGACGCCTCGAAATCCACGAGGCTGCTGCCGACATCACCGTAGTACGGGCCGAACGACGTCAGGTCGATGTCCGCGACGAAGAGGAAGCCGTCCGGCTCGATCAGGAAGCCGCTGTGGCCCGCGGTATGGCCCGGCAGATGGACGACGGTCACCGTGCGCCCGCCGAGATCGAACACGGCACCGTCCTCGAATCCCCGCGCGTCCGGACGTCCCCGCACGTGGAACCGGTCCCGCATCGCCTTGTCGGCCTCGGCGGCCGCGTCGGGCGGAAGCCCGAACCCGGCGACGAGAACGTCGCGGGACCGCAGCGCTTCGAGGTCGCCCGTGTGCACGTGGACCGGCACCTCGTAGCTTCCGAGACCGGCGATGTGGTCCTCGTGCGCGTGGCTCACGAGGACCAGGTCCGCGGGCGGCGCCGCGTCGACGAGCGAGAGCGACGGATCCACGACCAGCGATGCGTTCGTGCCGTGCACGAGCAGCGAGTTGCCGTACGGGTAGGCGCCCCGCTCGGGGCCGACGAGCACGGTGACCCGGCCGTATTCCGCTGGTGCGTATCCCGTGGTGTGCGTGTTCATGATGAGTGGTCTCTCCCCCCGTGTGACACCGATTGAACGTCCGCGTCGCGGCCGCTCCGGCTACTTCGCCGTACCGAGCCCGTCGGCGGCGACGACCTCCGGCAAGGAGGCGGTGTGAGTCCTTCAACACCCCGCGACAGCTGACCGGACGTGTCCGTCGATGTACTCTCCCGACAACGCCCTTGACCTGCAGAAGCAGGCAGGGAGCAGACGAATCGGGAGTAACTTCGTGTTCCGTACGGTATTCAAGTCCAAGATCCACCGTGCCACCGTCACCCAGGCCGACCTCCACTACGTCGGTTCCGTGACGATCGACGCCGAGCTGATGGAAGCCGCCGACCTGCTGCCCGGCGAGCTGGTGCACATCGTCGACATCGACAACGGCGCCCGCCTGGAGACGTACGTCATCGAGGGCGAGCGCGGCTCCGGTGTGATCGGGATCAACGGGGCGGCGGCCCATCTGGTGCACCCCGGCGACCTCGTGATCCTCATCAGCTACGCGCAGGTGACGGACGCCGAGGCGCGCAGCCTCGTGCCGCGCGTCGTGCACGTCGACGCCGACAACCGGATCGTGGAACTCGGCGGTGACGCCTCCGCCCCCGTGCCGGGCAGCGACACCGTCCGCCCGCCGCACGCGGTACCCGCGCAGGTCTGACCCCGCCCCGGCCGCGCCCGCCCGGCGGGTGCGGCGTCCCGCGCCACCCGAATGAATGGGTCCTGGGGGCGGGGGCACACGGACCGGGTGAAGCTTGGAGCCGAGACCCGTCCCCGAGTGCCGGAGTGCGTCATGACCCAGCCCCCCGTCCCCGACCCGATGCCGCCGTCGCCCACCCCGCCGCCCGGCCCGTCGCCGGTGCCCCCGCCCGTGCCGCCGCCCAGCCCCGTACCGCCGCCGAACCCGGCCCCCGTACCCGAGCCGGAACCGCAGCCTCAGCCGGGGCCCGCCGGGCTGTGACGCGTGGGAGGTGACGACAAGCGGCCGGGATTGCCCCGAAGCCCTTGTCACGCACGGTTGCCCGCCCCTACCGTGGGCGACTGCCGATGCGTTCGAGGGGGGCCCATGGCCGTACGCGGGACACGCGGGAAACACCGCCGGTACCAGCCGAGCCGGATCAACCGTGCCTCGCTGACCGTCACCGCCGGCGGCGCGGGCATGGCCCTGCCGCTGATCGGCGCGGGCACGGCGCAGGCCGCCTCGCTGGACGTCTGGGAGAAGCTCGCGTCCTGCGAGTCCTCGTCCAACTGGCAGATCAACACCGGCAACGGCTACTTCGGCGGTCTGCAGTTCAGCCAGGCCACCTGGGAGCGCTACGGCGGCACCCACTTCGCGCCGCGCGCCGACCTCGCCTCCAAGGACCAGCAGATCGCCGTCGCCGAACGCGTGCTCAAGGGTCAGGGGCCCGGCGCCTGGCCCGCCTGCGCCCCGGGCGCCGGACTCGACCGCGCCGGACTCGACCGCGGCGACGAGGCCCCCGGGGCCGCTCCCCAGACGGCGGGCGTCCGCCCCCTGACGCAGGTCGCGTTACCCGCCCAGCGGACCGGGCCGGCCGGCGGGGGAGCGCCCGCGAGCCCGACCACCGTGCCGACCGTCCGCGAGATGTACACGGTCACTCCCGGCGACTCCCTGTCCAAGATCGCCCGCGATCAGCATGTACGCGGCGGTTGGCCCCGGCTGTACGAGGCGAACCGCACGGTGGTCGGCGACGACCCCGACCTGATCCACCCCGGCCAGCGCCTCACGCTGCGCATCGCCGTCCCGGCCGCGCCCCCCTCCGCCCGGCCCGACACGCGACCGCAGCAGAAGCCGTCCCCGCGGCCGTCCACGCAGCCGCCCGCCCCGCCGAAGCAGCTCCCCAAGCCGACACCCGAGCCGAAGACGACGGCGAAGCCGCCCACCGCGCCGCCCGCGCGGCCCTCCACCGCGCCCACCGCCAAGCCGGCGCCCAGCGCCCCCGCCGCCCGGCCGACGCCCACCCGCCCGGCCGCGCAGCCGGTCCACCGCCCCGCGCCGAAGCCCGTCACCAAGCCGGCCGCCAGGCCCCCGGCGAAGCCCTCCGCCAAGCCCCCGGCCCGCCCGGCCGTCCGGCCCGCGCCCAAGCCGCCCGTCCGGCCCGCGCCGAAGCCACCGGCCGCCGGCTTCACCTCACCCGTCGCCGACTCCGACGTCGGCACCCGCTACCGCAAGCAGGGCTCCTCCTGGTCCAGCGGCTACCACACGGGCGTCGACTTCCCCGTCCCCACGGGCACCTCCGTACGGGCCGTGGCCACCGGCCGGGTCGTCTCGGCCGGATGGGGCGGCGCCTACGGCTACGAGGTCGTCATCCGCCACCAGGACGGGCGCTACAGCCAGTACGCCCACCTCTCCGCCCTCACCGTCCGCGAGGGCCAGCGGGTCAACACCGGTCAACGGATCGGCCGGTCAGGGTCGACCGGCAACAGTTCGGGACCGCATCTCCACTTCGAGGTGCGCACGGGTCCCGGGTACGGGTCCGACATCGACCCGCTGGCCTACCTCAGGGCCCGTGGCGTGTCGATCTGACACCGACGGCGAGCCCGGGGGCGGGGCCGGGCGGTCGGCGCCCGGCCGGGCGGTGGTCGCCGACTGCCGCCCAGCCGCCGGGTCCTCGCTCTGCCGGTCGGCCGTCAGGCGGTGGACCGTGAGCTGCACCAGGCCGCCCGCCGCCACCGCGCCGCAGATCAACGCGGCGACGGTGCCGGCCGCCCCGTAGCGGAACGACTCGCCGAACAGGGTCAGTCCCACCACGGCGGCGATCACCGGGTTCACCACGGTGACGGTCGCCAGCGGCGCGGCCAGGCCCGCGTCGCGGTACGACGCCTGGGACAGCAGCAGCCCCGTGATCGCGAGCGCCGAGAGGACCAGCAGACTGGTCCACTCGGCCAGCGGGGCGTTCGCCGTCCACTCCTCGGCCACCGTCTTCGTGAAGACCGAGGCGAGGCCGAAGGCCACTCCGGCCGCGGCGGCGAGGACCACGCTGTGCAGCACCGCGCGCCGCACCACGACGTGGGCGAACACGAACAGCAGCGCCACCGCTCCGAAGGTGCCGAGCGCCAGCAGGTGCCGGGCGTCGTCGGACAGGGACCGCACCCCGTCGCCGCCCGTGAGACTGAGCAGCCCGGCCAGGCCGACGGTCGCCATGACGGCGCCCCGCCACGCGGTACGGCCGGCCCGGCGGCCCACGAACAGCGCCGCCATCGGCAGCGCGAACACGATCGTGAGGGCGCCCAGGGGCTGGACCAGGCTGAGCGGCCCGTACGCCAGCGCCGCGACGTGCAGGGCCGCGCCGAGACCGTTGAGCAGCACGGCGACCCACCACGCCGGACGGCGCAGCGGGGCGTAGCGCGGACCCGCGGCCGAGGCCGCGACCCGTTCCTGCACGATCGCCGCCGCCGCGTAGGCGACTGCGGAGACCAGGGAGAGCAGGACGGACAGCACGAGGGGGCTCATACCTCCACGATCTCTCTTCCGGGCGTCCGCGTCGTCGTACCCGGGAACGCGATCACCCGTACCGCGGATGGAGTACGCGGCCCGCTCGTACGCCCAGGGATGTACGCCGCCGAGGTCAGGACGGGTGGAACGTGACTTTTCCGGTGTCCAGGTCGAAGCGGGCACCGACCACGAGGGCCCGCGAGAAGGCCGCGTCCCGGGCCAGCCCGCGCCGCACCCGGTCGACCTGGGCCCGCACCGTGTTCTCCACCCAGTCGCCCGGCAGGCCGCGGGCCGACCGCGCGGCCGGCGTCAGCTCCTCGACCACCCGCGCCAGATGCCCAGAGACCGGCTTCCCGGTCCGTACGTGCTCCACGGCCGCCGCCGCGGCCCCGCAGCGCTCGTGGCCGAGGACGACGATCAGCCGGACGCCCAGCTCGTCCACGCCGAACTGGAGCGAGCCGAGCACCGCCTCGTCCAGGGCCTGGCCCGCGGAGCGCACGGTCAGCAGGTCACCGAGGCCCTGGTCGAAGACGAGCTCGGGCGGGACGCGCGAGTCGACGCAGCCCAGCACGGTGGCGAAGGGGTGCTGGGCCACCGCTATGCTCGCGCGCCACGCCGCGTCCTCGTGGGGGTGCCGCTGCCGGAGCGCGGTGTAACGGGCGTTGCCGGCCCGGAGCTCGGCGAGCCCGGCGGCCGGAGGAAGGGGACCGTCGGGACGGCGCGGGGCGGGTAGGGGGACGGGGGCCGGGCCGGCGGGCGCGGCGGCGGCCGGCGCGGCGGCGGCCGGGGCGGCGGCGGTCGTCAGCGCGGCGAGACCGAGGGCGAGCAGCCCGCGGCGGCCGCGGGAGGGGCGAGGTGTCATGGCGTCCATGGCCCGAGCGTCGTGGGGCCTCCCGGCACCCGGCGGTAGGTTTGGTCGAGTCATGACCGGTTGCTGACCGAGAGCGTCCGAGTCCATGAACCGCCCATGGACCGTTCATGAGCCGCTGCATACGCGAGCGGCCGGCGGCAGGCGGCAGATGACGCACAGGGGAAGGGGCACAGGGGTGGGTGACACGGGGGCGAAGGACACCGGAGCGGAGCACAACGGCGCGGGGGACGCCGGGGCGGAGGACGTCCGCCTGGACCTCGACGTCACGGCGTCCATCGGCGGCTTCTTCGCCCTGCGCACCACGCCTCCCGAGTGCGGCGGCGCCCACCGCCCCCTCGCCCTCCTCTACTCCGGCGCCGACGACACCCCGCTGGCCGCCCGCGTCGACCGGGTCGCCGCCCGGCTGGGCGCGCCCGAGCGGCGGGTCGGCGCGTCCGTCGCCCATCTCGGCCTGGCCGCCCGGCTCTGGTCGACGGCCCTCGGCCCCGCCGCCCTGCACGGCCGCTTCCCCGACCTGACCCCCGGCACCCTGCACTGGGACGGCGCCCTGACCTCGCCCGACGACCTGTGGTGGTCCGGCACCGGGACCCGGCCCGGCACCGTCGCCGAACTGCGCGCCGCCGTCCACGAGGCCCACCTCGTCCCGCTGCACGCGGCCTTCGCCCGCGACGGCCGGATCTCCCCGCGCCTGCTGTGGGGCAACGCGGGCTCCGCGCTCGCCGGCGCCCTGCGCGAACTCCTCCGCTGGGCCCGGGCCCACGACCGCCCCGAGGCCGCCGAACGGGCCGCCGCGCTCGTCCAGGGGCTCTTCGACCACCCCGACCTGGCCCGCACCGTCCGGGGCCCCGCCCTGCGCCGTACCAGCTGCTGCCTCTACTACCGCTGCCCCTCCGGAGGACTGTGCGGCGACTGTGTGTTCGACCACCCGCCCCGAACGGGTTTGGAGCGGCGGCCCCCCGCTCCGTAAAGTTGCGGATTCGGGAGTACCGACGTAATGCAGGCGCGAGCGATCGAGGAACGACGAAGGCCATGACGGTGACTGAAGAGACCCAGGATTACGGGCCGGGCATCGACCCCGAGCGCCTGGCCGTCTGCCTGAGCGTGCTCGACGAGCTCGACAAGCTGGAGGTCGACCACCCGGACGCGATCGCCGTCCGCCGCGCCACCGCCGGCATCTACCGGACGGTGAAGCAGCGCCGCCGCCAGGAGCGCCGGGCCGCCAAGACCGCCCACGACAAGGCGGTCACCGAGGCCACCGCGACCGGCTCCGCCCAGCGCATCGACGACGAGACCGAGGGCCTCCTGCCCTCCTCGGTCACGGAGGAAGGCCGGATCGCGGGAATACTCCAGCGCCCCCGCTCCTGCTACGTCTGCAAGACGCGCTACGTCGAGGTCGACTACTTCTACCACCAGCTCTGCCAGAAGTGCGCCGCCGAGAACCGGGCCCGGCGCGACGCCCGCGCCGACCTCACCGGCAAGCGCGCCCTGCTCACCGGCGGCCGGGCCAAGATCGGCATGTACATCGCGCTGCGGCTGCTCCGCGACGGCGCGCACACCACCATCACCACCCGCTTCCCCAAGGACGCCATCCGCCGCTTCAAGGCGATGGAGGACTCCGCGGACTGGATGCACCGCCTGGAGGTCGTCGGCATCGACCTGCGCGACCCCGCGCAGGCCGTGGCCCTCGCCGACCAGGTCGCCGAGGCCGGGCCGCTCGACATCCTGGTGAACAACGCGACCCAGACCGTGCGCCGGCTGCCCACCGCGTACGCCGCCCTGGTCGAGGGCGAGAACGCCCCGCTGCCCGCCGGCGAGCTGCCCGCCCACCACGTCATCGGCGCCTTCAACTCCGGCGCCGTCGGCGAGCTCGTCGGCCCGGCCGGGCTGCCGGCCGGCGTCAGCGGCCTGGACGCGCAGGCGGTCGCGGACCTCGCGCTGGTCGCGGGCAACGCCAGCGTCGCCCGGCACCTCGACGGCACGGCCATCGACGCGGGCGGCCTGGTGCCGGACGTCGTCGACACCAACACCTGGGTGCAGACCATCGAGCAGATCTCCCCGGTGGAGCTCCTCGAGACCCAGCTGTGCAACTACACGGCCCCGTTCATCCTGATCAGCAAGCTGCGCTCGGCGATGGCCGAGGCGGCGGCGAAGGCGGCCAGCCGCCGCGCGTACGTCGTCAACGTCTCCGCGATGGAGGGCGTCTTCAGCCGCGGCTACAAGGGCGCCGGCCACCCCAACACCAACGCCGCGAAGGCCGCGATCAACATGGTGACGCGGACCAGCGCCCAGGAGATGTTCGAGACCGACGGCATCCTCATGACCTCGGTCGACACCGGCTGGATCACCGACGAGCGCCCCCACTTCGACAAGCTGCGCCTCGCCGAGGAGGGCTTCCACGCCCCGCTCGACCTGGTCGACGGCGCCGCCCGGGTCTACGACCCGATCGTGCGCGGCGAGCAGGGCGAGGACCTGTACGGCGTCTTCCTCAAGGACTACGCCCCGGGCAACTGGTGATCGGACCGTCGTCAGCCGACCGTGCTCATCGGACGGTGCTCATCTGAGCGCCGTCCGATCGATCATCGGGCGTCTGAGCTCGGCAAACGGGCCAATGTCACCCGATCGCGTCACACTTTTGTGCCCCATAGAGCGCTGACGCGCTCATCTGGTTAGTCTGATGTCCACGGTCGGCCACCAGGGTTTCACCGAACCCTCACGGCCGGCCAGGGGACAGGCCTTCCACCAGGGCCGCGGTCCCGCCCACAGAACGGCGCCACCGCGACCGAACGGCCTCTCGTCCCTCTTGTACGCGACACAAAGGAGTGCGCGGTGACACCAGAACTGACCAAGCAGGACCAGCCTCCGGCCGAACCGACCGAGCGTCCGCGCCGGTCCGGAGAACTCGGCAGCCTCGAAGTGTGGGCCCGCTCGGCCCCCATCCGCCTCGCCGGCTACGAGGACGACCTCGCCGAGCCACACATCCTGCCCGGCATCGACTGAGTCGCGACTGCCGCCCCGCCCGTGCCCCCGACCGATCCCTCGGCCGGGGGCACGGGCGTGTCCGGCGGAGAGCTCTCGGCCGTCAGTCCCGCAGCCGCACCGGCGGCATGTACTCCCTCAGGAGCGTCCGGTGCCACCACGCCCGGGTCGTCCGCAGCTCGTGCCAGGTCGTGAACCGGTAGCGGTAGAGGCGCGCCCGGACGTGGGTGGGCGGCGCGTCGGGGAAGGGGTTGTGGCGCAGCAGGCGCAGGGTGTCGCGGTCGCCGGCGAGCAGGCGCTCGACGAACGGGCCGAACCAGTCGCGGGCGTAGGCGGGGGAGAGCGCCGCGAACCACATCAGCCAGTCCAGGCGCAGGTGGTACGGGGCGTACTGGCGCGGGAGCCGGCGGGGATCGCCCGGCTTGCCCTTGAAGCCGTACTCCTTCCACTCGGTGTCCGGGCCGGGGTCCGGATCGTCCGTGCCCTCGATGACGATCTCGTCCCGCACCCGGCCGACCGTGCCGAAGGCGCCGTAGGTGTTGACCAGGTGCAGCGGGTCGTACGAGCGGTTCATCGCCTGCCGCCGCGAGAGCAGGTTGCGCGCCGGGTGGTAGCTGCGGAAGAGGATCAGGGCCGCGGCGGCGCACACCACGACCACGTACCAGAGCGGCGGCTCGGGCTGCGGGTGGTCGCCGACCAGGAGCGAGCCGTCCACCGCCGAGAGCGCGAGCACGATGGTCAGCCAGTTCAGCCAGGCGAAGTTCCCGGAGAGCACCAGCCAGAGCTGGGTCACCACCATCAGCCCGGCCGCGGCCGTCGCCACCGGCTGCGGGGCGAAGAGCAGGACGGGCACCCCGAGCTGGACGACGTGGTTGGCCGCGCACTCGACCTTGTGCAGGGGCCCCGGCAGGTGGTGGAAGAACCAGCTCAGCGGGCCGGGCATCGGCTGGGTCTCGTGATGGTGGTGCAGGCAGGTCAGGTCGCGCCAGCAGCGGTCGCCGCGGATCTTGATGAGTCCGGCGCCGAACTCCACCCGGAACAGCAGCCAGCGCAGCAGGAACAGCACGATGACGGGCGGCCCCGTGTCGTCGTTGCCGAGCAGCACGGCCAGGAAGCCGGTCTCCAGGAGCAGGGACTCCCAGCCGAAGGAGTACCAGGTCTGCCCCACGTTGACGATCGACAGGTACATCGCCCAGATCAGCAGCCACAGAAGCATCGACACGGGCAGCGGCACCGCGTCGCCCGCGCCTGCCATCAGGGCCAGGGCGAGCGCCGCCCCGGTCCACGCCACCGTCGCGAAGAGCCGGTCCGAGTAGCGCCACTGGAACAGGCTCGGCGCGCGTCGCGCCGGGACGACGCGCACGAAGTCCGGCACCGGCAGCATGCCGCGCTCGCCGATGAGGGCCCGGAACTGCAGCCCGGCCGAGACGAAGGCGACCAGGTACAGTCCGGCGAGCCCCCGCTGGAAGACGATCCGGCTCAGCCAGTAGTCAGGGGCGGTGAACCACTCCACGGTGTCCGCGTCCGGCGCGGGGCGTCAGCGCTTCTCGTCGTCCGTCGCCGTGCGCTCACCCTCTGCCTGGGACGGGGTCGTGCGGGTCACCATCGGATGGATGTGCGCCTTCTGCTGCGCGTCCATGTCCTCGTCGAGACGCTCGCCCTCGGCCTGTGAGGGGCTGGTGTACTCGTCGTACTGGCTCATGGCCGCCTCCTTCGAGGAGCACGCGGGAGTACAGAAGGAGCGTAACTCTCATCGGCGTCCGTCTCTCATCGGCGCCTGACTGTGATCGGTGGCCGTCTGTGATCGGCGCCTGTCCGTGATCGGCACCCGTCCGTCATCGGCGCCGGTCTCATCGACGGCCGTCTGCCATCGGTGGCGTCTCGACGTCGTGGCCCGGCTCCGGCGGCTCGGCGGCCCGCTCCGCGCGGCTCGCGACCAGGGCGGCCAGGCGGCTCCCGAGGCGGCGGGCGTAGGCGAGCTGGAGGGCGCGTACGAGGGGGCCGCCGAGCCGGGTGTACCAGGCCGCGGCGCGGCTGAACGCGGTGACCGTGAACCAGACCGTGCCGTCCTCGTGCAGGTCCACGACGAAGGACTCCTCGCCGCGCTCCGGGTGTCCGGCGAGGGTGCCGTAGGCGAAGCCGGTGGCGCTGTCGGTGTACGCCGTCCATATCACCTGGCAGGGGGCGGTGAACCGGACCGGTCCGAGGCCCATCGAGACCTCCAGGGTGACGCCCGGCTCGGCGCGCACGGCCGTGCTGTCCACCCGGGCGCCGGTCGCGCGGTGCATGGCCCAGGTGGTGACGGCGGCCCCGGCGGCGGCGAAGTCGGCCCGGCCGTGGCCGACCCGGACGGTGTGGTGGAGGTGGTGGTATCCGGAGGGCAGCGGCCCGGTGCGGGTGGCGCCGACCTCGGGGTAGTTCGGGCCGGCGGCCGCACGGGGACCCGGCGTGCCGAGGGTGTCCGAGAGGCTGCGGACGAGACGGGTCATGACGCGAGCTCCGTTCGGTGGGCGGTGGGACGGGAAGCGGTGAGGGCTGGGGCGGGTGGGACGGATGTGCTCGTACGAGTCCGGGGCCGGCGCCCGCGCCTGGGCGTGGGCGTGGGCGTGAACCTGGCTGCGGTCGTGCGCGTGGCCCTGGGCGTGGTCCTGGGGCTGAACCTGGGCGTGGGCCCGGCTGTGGTCCTCGGCGTGGGCCTCGGCCGCAGCCGGCGCCAGGCGAGCAGCGAGCAGAGCGCGAAGCCGATCGCGTTGCCCAGACCGTGGGTGGCGGCCATCCAGGTCAGGCTCGGGTGCGGAAGCCCGGTGGCCTCGCCCAGCGCCCAGCTGAGCGCGAGCAGCATGGTGGCGACGAGGACGGCCGCCGAGACCGCGAAGAGCGCGCGGGTGACCCGGTCGGGCGCGCCCGGTCGCAGCTCGCGCCAGGTGGCGAGCGCGACGGCCCACATGCCGGCGGTGAGGACGAGGGCCCCGGCCAGCTCGGCCCAGTCGTCGACGAAGTAGCCGAGCAGGACGAGCAGGGTGCCGAGGGGGACGCTGACGGCGGCGAACCGGGTCGCGCGGCTCTCGGCCGTACGGCAGACGAGGCCCGCCACCAGGGCGGCGGCGAAGCCCGCGAAGTGGAAGTGGGGCACGGTCAGGGCGAGGATCCCGAGCTCGAAGCCGAACAGTTCGTGTCCGGCGCGTTCGGCGACCAGGGCGAGTCCCGCGACGGACGGTGTGGCGAGGGCGGTGAGCACCGCGATCTCGGCCGGGGCCAGGGACCGGGTGCGCGCGAGGCGGGCCGGGGCGTGCAGCGCGAGCGCCAGGGTGGCGAGGGCGTAGCAGCCGGCCAGGGCGGCGGCCAGGGGTGAGCGGGGGAGCCAGAGGGAGACGGCACCGGGGACGGCCAGCAGAGGCCAGGCCCGGCCCAGGAGGCGCAGGCCGGTCGGCCGGGGGCCGTCGACGAGCCGGAGCCCGGCCGGGACCACGACCAGCATCCCGAGCATCACGATCGCTCCGACGAGGACGGACATGACGGCACCCCCTGTTGAACATGTTCAATGCATTCGGGATGAGCGTAGAGGGTTCCTTGAACGTGTTCAAGGGAGGGGTCGGTGACGAGGTGACGACGGGCGGACCGTTCGGACGCGCCCCGATTGCGGCCCCCTCGCCCCTGCGGCAGACATGAAGCAACGACACGGGGCGAACAGGCGGGAGACCCAGGTGCGCGACGCAATCCGACGATGGCCCTCGCGGTCCGCTGCCGGCGCGGTCACCGCGCTGGCCTCGGCCCTGCTGCTCGCCGGCTGCTCCGCCGGCGATGGGGGCGAACCGGGCGCGCGGCAGACCGCGGCGGCGGCCGCCGCCGACCAGGTGCTGCTCCAGCCGGCCGACTCCCCGGGCCCCGCCCCCTTCACCCCGTCCACCGTCCTGGAGGGACCGCCCGCGCACCCGGGCGCCCCGCCCGCCGCCGGCGTCGGCGAGCCGGCACCCGCCGGCCGCGCGCTCACCGGCGCCACCCCCGGCCTCTACGGCGGCACCCGCTCCGTCGCCAGCTGCGACGTCGAGAAGCAGATCGCCCTCCTCACCGCCGACGGCGGCCGGGCCCGCGCCTTCGCCGAGGCCGCCGGCATCCCCGAGAACAACATCGCCGGCTGGCTGCGGGGGCTCACCCCGGTCCTGCTGCGCGCCGACACCCGGGTCACCAGCCACGGCTTCCGCGACGGCGGCCCCACCGCCTTCCAGTCCGTCCTCCAGGCCGGCACGGCCGTCCTCGTCGACCCGTACGGAACCCCGCGCGTCCGCTGCGGCTGCGGCAACCCGCTGCGCTCCCCGGCCGACGCCCAGGGGGCCGCGCACTCCGGGAAGCCCTGGCCCGGCTACCGCCCCGACCGGGTCCTCGCCATCACCCCGACCAGCACCGTCGTCACCCGCCTGGTGATCGCGAACAACGCCGACAACACCTGGATCGAGCGGAGGACCGGCAGCCGCGGAGACCAGGACCGCAGGCCAAACGTCCTGCCGCCGTGCGCCCCCGCCTCCTGCGACCTCGTCGCCGCACCGCCCGCGCCCCTGCCGGACGGCGCCGCCGAGCCGCCCACGGCGCCCACGGCACCCGGGGACCCCACCGGCCCCACCGACCCCACCGCACCGGTGCAGCCCGACGTGCCGGCGCCGGACGACGGCATGACCCACCCCGTCCCCGAGGCACCGGACGACGGCGGGACCGCGCCCGCCCCCGACGAGCCCGTCATGCCGGACGTGCCCGACGCGCCCGTGCCGCCCGACGGCCCCCAGGAGTACCCGCCGCACGAGCCGCCGCCCTCCTTCGAGGAGCTGTTCCCGGACGAGACCGCCCCGCAGCAGCCCGAGACCTTCGAGGGCTGACGGACCCGTGGACGCGTTGTTGCGAACCTGTTGCCGATCTTCGCCGTGCGCGGTGGCGGGGCTGCGCCTAGCGTGGCCCCCATGAACGCGGGCAGAGGGGGCGGGGAGGCGGCCGAGCGGTGCCGCTGCGCAGCGGGGGCGGACCAGCCGGCCTGCTGCTTCCTCCATGATTTCGGCCGGGAATTCGGCATGGGCAGCTTCGACTGGGACCTGGTCACCGGCCGGATGACCATGGACGAGGGCGCCCTGAACGTCTTCGACATGGCACCGGGCGAGTACGACGGGGACCCGGCGACCCTCGGCTCGCGGGTCCTGTCCGACGAGGGGCGGCGCCTCGACGCCCTGGTCGCCCAGGCGCTGAAGGACGGCAGCGAACGCTACGGCGCCTACTTCCGGATCCGCACCCGCGCCGGCGTCCAGCGCTGGACCCACACGCAGGGGCTCGTACGGCGTGACGAGGAGGGCCGCCCGTACCGCATCGTCGGAGTCGTACGCGACGCCTCCGAGGAACTCACCGAGTCCGCCGCCCGGCTCGGCCTCGACGAGGGCCGCCGGCAGCGCACCAGCGTCGTCGAGGGCATGACGGCCGCCCTCGCCCACGCCCGGACCGTGCAGGACATCATCGACCTGCTCAACGACTCCCAGGGCCTTGAGCACTTCGGCGCCGCCAGCCTCGTCATGGGCCTGTTGGAGGCCGGCCGGATCCACCTCGTGGCCGAGGGACCCGACGGCGCGTTCGTCCCGGGCACCCGCTTCACCCGCGTGGACGAGCCGTACCCGATGAGCGAGGTCATCCGCACCCTGCGGCCCCGCTTCATCGAGTCGCCCGAGGACTTCGCGAGCTCCTACCCGATCCTGTGGCCGCACATCAGCGGACTCGGTGTCACCTCCGCCGCCTACCTCCCGCTGATCGCCCAGGCCCGCCCCATCGGCGCCCTCGGCCTGCTCTACAGCGACCGCACCGGCTTCAGCGCCGACGAGCGCAACCTCCTCGTCGCCCTCGGCAGCTCCATCGCGCAGAGCCTCCAGCGCGCCATGCTGTACGAGCAGGAGCACGACCTCGCCGAGGGCCTCCAGCAGGCGATGCTGCCCCGCCGCATCCCCGACGTGCCCGGCACCCAGATAGCCGTCCGCTACCGCTCCGCCCGGCTCGGCCGCGACATCGGCGGAGACTGGTACGACATCATCCCGCTCCCCGGCGGCCGCGTCGGCGCCGTCATCGGCGACGTCCAGGGCCACGACACCCACGCCTCCGCCGTGATGGGCCAGCTGAGGATCGTCCTGCGCGCCTACGCCGCCGAGGGCCACACCCCCGCCACCGTCATGGCCCGCGCCTCCGTCTTCCTCCACGAGCTCGACACCGAGCGCTTCGCCACCTGCACCTACGCGGAGGCCGACCCCGCCACCGGACTCGTCCAGATCGTCCGCGCCGGCCACGTCGACCCGCTCGTCCAGGACCCCGACGGCACCGCGCACCGCGTCCCCGTCGAGGGCGGCCTCCCGCTCGGCCTCTCCGCCGAGTTCGGCCGGCTCGACTACCCGGTCACCACCGTCGAACTCGACCCCGGCCACACCCTCGTGCTGTACACCGACGGCCTGGTCGAGAAGCCGGGTGCCGACCTCGACGAGGGCCTCCAGTGGCTGTCCTCGCTGGTCAGGCGCGGCCCGCGGAACCTCGCCGAGCTCGCCGACCACCTCTGCGACGTCGTCGACGAACGCGGCGGCGAGGACGACGTGGCCGTCCTGCTGCTCCGCCGCGAGGGCGCCCACCCGCCCCCGTCCGGCGGCCGCCTCCAACAGCACGTGGGCCAGAACGACCCCGAGGCCCTCCGCTCCGCCCGGCACATGATCCGCGCCGCCGTCCGGGCCTGGGGCGCCGCCGCCCGCGCCGACGAGGTCGAGCTGGTCGCCGACGAACTGACCACCAACGCCCTCATGCACACCGACGGCGGCGCCATCCTCACCCTCCGCATGCTCGCCGGCCCCGACCGCCGCCTCCGCGTCGAGGTCGAAGACCGCTCCAGTGCCCTTCCCCGCCGCCGCGAAGCCGGCGACTCCGGCGTCTCGGGCCGCGGCCTGCTGCTCGTCGACCGCCTCGCGGACCTGTGGGGCGTGGAGCCCCGCGGCACCGGAAAGTGCGTGTGGTGCGAGTTCGTGACGGAGCCCCGGGGGACGTGACCGCGGGCCCGCCCCGCCCGGCTGCCGTCCCCCGCCCGGCCGCCGTCCCCCGCAGGCCGGCCCCCCTCCCGCCCTGTTGCCCCCCGCAGGCCGGCCCCCCTCCCGCCCTGTTGCCCCCCGCAGGCCGGCCCCCCCCCTTCCGCCCGGCCGCCGTCCTCCGACGCGCGCCCGCCCCTCCCGTGCGGCAGGCTGTTGGCATGCCCGAGTTGCCCGAGGTGGAAGCCCTTCGCGTGTTCCTCGACGAGCAGCTCGTGGGCAAGGAGATCGCCCACGTGCTGCCCGTCGCCATCAGCGTGCTCAAGACCTACGACCCGCCGCTGAGCGCGCTCGACGGGACGCGGGTGACCGGGGTCGCCCGGTACGGGAAGTTCCTCGGCGTCGAGGCGGGCGGACTGCACCTGCTCACGCATCTGGCGCGGGCCGGGTGGCTGCAGTGGAAGGACGTGCTGCCCTCCGGGGCGCCCCGGCCCGGGAAGGGGCCGCTCGCGCTGCGGGTCGCGCTCACCGGGGGCGACGGTTTCGACCTCACGGAGGCCGGCACCACCAAACGGCTCGCCGTCCACCTCGTCCGGGACCCCGCCGAGGTGCCCGGCGTGGCGCGCCTCGGACCCGACCCGCTCGGCGAGGACTTCGACCTCGCCGCCTTCACCGCCCTCCTCGCCGGCGAACGCCGCCAGATCAAGGGCGCCCTGCGCGACCAGAGCCTCATCGCCGGCATCGGCAACGCCTACAGCGACGAGATCCTCCACGCCGCGAAGATGTCCCCCTTCAAACCCACCCAGAACCTCACCGAGGAAGAGACCGCCGCCCTCTACACGGCGATGCGCACCACCCTCGCCGAGGCCGTCGAACGCTCCCACGGCCTCGCCGCCGGCCGGCTCAAGGCCGAGAAGAAGAGCGGACTGCGCGTCCACGGCCGCACCGGCGAGCCCTGCCCGGTCTGCGGCGACACCATCCGCGAGGTCTCCTTCAGCGACTCCTCCCTGCAGTACTGCCCCACCTGCCAGACCGGCGGCAAGCCGCTCGCCGACCGCCGCCTGTCGAAGCTCCTCAAGTAAGGCCGGACACGGCCGGCCCGAAGCGGCCTGAAATAGACTCCCGCGCATGCTGCGCGTACTGGCCGTCGACGACGAGGCGCCGGCCCTCGGGGAACTGCTCTACCTGCTGCGGGCCGACCCACGCGTGCGCAGCGCCGAGGGCGCGGCGGACGCCACCGAGGCGCTGCGCAGGATCGGCCGCGCCCTGGAGGCCGGCCCCGACGGGGACGAGGGCATCGACGTCGTCTTCCTCGACATCCACATGCCCGGCCTCGGCGGACTCGACCTCGCCCGGCTGCTCGGCGGCTTCGCCCGGCCGCCGCTGATCGTGTTCGTCACCGCCCACGAGGGCTTCGCCGTCCAGGCCTTCGACCTGGAGGCCGTCGACTACGTGCTCAAGCCCGTGCGCCGCGAACGCCTCGCCGAGGCCGTGCGCCGCGCCCACGAACTGGTCCACGCGCAGACCGCGCACCAGACGCCCGCACCCGAGCAGATCCCGGTGGAACTCGGCGGCGTCACCCGCTTCGTGTCCGTCGACGACATCGCGTACGTGGAGGCACACGGCGACTACGCGCGCCTGCACACCGACCACGGCAGCCATCTCGTGCGCATCCCGCTGTCCACCCTCGAAGAGCGCTGGGCCGCCCGCGGCTTCGTCCGCATCCACCGCCGCCACCTCGTCGCCCTGAGCCGCGTCGACGAGCTCCGCCTCGACGGCGGCGCGACCTCCGTCCGGGTCGGCGACGCCGAACTCGCCGTCTCCCGCCGCCACGCCCGCCACCTGCGCGACCTGCTGATGCGCAGGGCCCGCGGCTGACCGGCGGCCCCTACCGGGCCCGTACCCCTTCCACGTACACTCCTCGGACCCACCGGACCGTGAGAGAGCGGACGCCCATGTCCGAGGACCCCCAGCGCCGGCCCCGGCGCGAGACCGTCACGTACGCGACGGCGCTCGGCGGCGGCCCCGTGCCCCGGCCGCGTCCCCCTCACGCGCCCGCCCGCTTCGAGATCAGCGAGCAGACCACCCTCGGCCACACCTACGTCCGCTCCCTGATGCGCAGCCAGCTCCGCGCCGCCCTCACCGGACTGTGCGCGCTCGCCCTGCTCGTCGGCTCCCTGCCGCTGCTGCTCGCCCTGCCCGCCCCCGAGGCCGTGGTCTGGGGCGTGCTCGGCGTCGGCGTCCACCCGGTCGTCTGGGCCGTCGCCCGCTGGTACGTGCGCCGCGCCGAACGCAACGAACGCGACTTCACCGTCCTCGTCGAACGGTGACCCGCGCCCGATGAGCCAGGTCCCGTGAACCAAGCCCACGCGGTCGTCGCCGTCACCGCCGTCGTCCTCGCCACCGTCCTCATCGGCGGTCTCGGCCTGCGGATCTCCCGCACCACCTCCGACTTCTACGTGGCCTCCCGCACCGTCGGTCCCCGGCTCAACGCGGCCGCCATCAGCGGCGAGTACCTCTCCGCCGCCTCCTTCCTCGGCATCGCCGGGCTCGTCCTCGTCCAGGGCCCCGACATGCTCTGGTACCCGGTCGGCTACACCGCCGGCTACCTCGTCCTGCTGCTCCTCGTCGCCGCCCCGCTGCGCCGCTCCGGCGCGTACACGCTGTCCGACTTCGCCGAGGCGCGCCTCGAATCGCCGAGGGCCCGCCGCCTCGCGAGCCTCTTCGTCGTCGGCATCGGCTGGCTCTACCTGCTGCCCCAGCTCCAGGGCGCCGGGCTCACCCTGGAGATCCTCACCGGGGCCCCCGACTGGCTCGGCGGGCTCGTCGTCGCCCTCGTCGTCACCGGCATCGTCGCCGCCGGCGGCATGCGCAGCATCACCTTCGTCCAGGCCTTCCAGTACTGGCTCAAGCTCACCGCCCTGCTCGTCCCGGCCCTCTTCCTGCTCACCGCCTGGTACGGGGACGGCGCCCCGCGCGCCCGCTTCGACGCCCCCGCCGTCTTCCGCGAGCACACCGCCGTCCGGGTCGCCGACACGGTACGGATCGAGGTCGACGCACCCCTGACGCTCACCGTCACCGGCCGCGTCGACGGCCGCCCGTACGACGGGGACACGGTCACGCTGCGCCCCGGCACCCACCGCGTCGACGGCGGCACGGCGCTCGCCTTCCCCGCCGGCGCGCCCGTCCCCGGGCGGGCGACCAGCGGTGCCGACCCCCTCGGCTGGTCCCAGCCGCTGGCCGGCGGCCGCGACGGCCACCAGCTGTACGCCACGTACGGGCTGATCCTCGCCACCTTCCTCGGCACCATGGGCCTGCCGCACGTCGCCGTCCGCTTCTACACCAGCCCGCACGGCCGGGCCGCCCGCCGCACCACCCTCGTCGTCCTCGGCCTGGTCGGCGGGTTCTATCTGCTGCCGCCGCTGTACGGGGCGCTCGGCCGGATCTACGCCCCCGAACTCGCCCTCACCGGCGCCGCCGACGCCGCCGTGCTGGTCCTGCCGGAACGGATGCTCGGCGGCGTCCTCGGCGACCTGCTCGGCGCGCTCCTCGCGGGCGGCGCCTTCGCGGCGTTCCTGTCGACCGCCTCGGGCCTGACCATGTCCGTCGCCGGCGTCCTCGCCCAGGACGTGCTGCCCTCCCGCGGCCCCCGCCACTTCCGGCTCGACTTCCGGCTCGCGAGCCTGCTCGCCACCGCCGTGCCGCTGAGCGCCGGGATCCTCGCCTCCAAGGTGCCGGTCGCCGACGCCGTCGGTCTCGCCTTCGCCGTGTCCGCCTCGTCGTTCTGCCCGCTGCTCGTCCTCGGCATCTGGTGGCGGCGGCTCACCCCGCCCGGCGCCGTCGCCGGACTGCTGCTCGGCGGCGGCTCGGCGCTCGCCGCCGTCATGGCCACCCGGGCCGGGCTGCCGCCGCAGGGCTGGCCGCACACCCTGATGGCGTGGCCGGCCGTCTGGTCGGTGCCGCTCGGCTTCCTCAGCATGATCCTCGTGTCCCTCGCCACCCCGGGCAGCGTCCCGGCCGGAACGCCGGCGATCCTGGCCCGGCTGCACCTGCCGGAGGAGCTCAGCGGCAAGGCGCTCGGCGGGGGAGGCGAGCGGTGACCGGCATCGAACTGGCCGCGGCGGCCGCCGCCGCGGTGGTGCTGCTCGCCGCCGGGTTCGTCCTCGGCCGGCTCGCCGCCCGCCGGGGACGCCGCTTCGCCGACCTGGACCTCGGCACCCCCGTCGAACGGGCCACCTTCCACACCCTGCACACCGCCTCGCTCGCCGCGCCCCCGCTGCGCGCCGGGCTCACCGAGGACACCGCCCGCAAGGCGGCCGGCCGGCTGCGCTCCCTGCTCGGCACCGAGGCGCTGTGCCTCACCGACCGCGGCGCGGTCCTCGCCTGGGACGGCCCCGGCGAGGCACACCACCGCGAGCGGGTCATGGACCTGGTCGCCGGGACCCTCGCCTCCGGGCGCGGCCGTTCCGCCCACACCGGGTGCGCCGAGGACCGCGCCGACGCCGAGTGCCCGCTGCGCTGGGCGGTGGTCGCGCCGCTCACCGGCGAGGACGGGGTGCTCGGCGCGCTCGTCGCCTACGGCTCGCGGGAGTCGGCGGTCCTGGTGCGGGCGGCGACGGAGGTGGCCCGCTGGGTCTCCGTCCAGCTCGAACTGGCCGAGCTGGACCGCTCCCGCACCCGGATCGTGGAGGCCGAGATCCGCGCCCTGCGCGCCCAGATCTCCCCGCACTTCATCTTCAACTCGCTCGCCGCGATCGCCTCGTTCGTCCGCACCGACCCCGAGCGGGCCCGTGAACTTCTCCTGGAGTTCGCCGACTTCACCCGCTACTCCTTCCGCCGGCACGGTGACTTCGCCCAGCTCGCCGACGAACTGCGCGCCATCGAGCAGTATCTGGCGCTCGCCGGTGCCCGGTTCGGGGACCGGCTCAAGGTGACCTTGCGGATCGCGCCCGAAGTGCTGCCGGTGGCGCTGCCGTTCCTGTGTCTGCAGCCGCTGGTGGAGAACGCGGTCAAGCACGGTCTGGAGGACTCCGCCGAGGGCTGCCGGGTGGTGATCTCGGCCCGGGACGCGGGCGCCGAGGCCGTCGTCACCGTCGAGGACGACGGCGTGGGCATGGACCCCGAGGTGCTCCGCCAGATCCTGCGCGGCGAGCGGCCCTCCGCCTCGGGCCTCGGGCTCTCCAACGTGGACGAACGGCTGCGCCAGGTGTACGGGCCGGAGCACGGCCTGGTCATCGAGACCGGGATCGGCGCGGGCATGAAGGTGACGGTACGGATTCCCAAGTACCGGCCGGGCGTGCATCCCACGGCGTGACCGGCGCCGCCCGCGTGCGGCCCGTCAGCACAGGTGCAGCGCGAGATGGCCGAGGGCCACCCCCACCTGCCAGGCGGGCAGCCACACCTGCCGGTCCTCGTCGACGCCGCCGAGCCCCGTGAGCCCGGCCAGGTCCGCGGCCCGCAGCTCGGTCGCCCGCAGCCGCCGCCAGGTGCCCCGGGCGAGCGCGAGATCCGGCCCGCCGGCCGCCGCCTCGTCGAGGCGGGCGGTGACCCAGGCGGACCAGGGATGGTCGTGGGCGGTCCGGCGCAGCCAGCCGTCCCTCCCGGCGCCGGACAGCAGGATGGTGAGCGCCAGGGTCTGCACCCCGGCCCGGAACTCCAGCGAACCGGGCCCGGCGAGCCCGCTGGTCCGCATCACGTCGTCGGCGACGTACTCGGCGCACAGCCAGTCCATGGGGACGGCGAGACCGCCTCCGCCGGCGCCGTTCGTGCTTTCGGGCAGCACCGTTTCCACCTTCTCCCGGACGTCCTGGTCGAGGCCCCGGTGACGAGCCTCCTCCGAGAAGGGCGCGCGCGGGGCGCATTCGCTCAACTCGCCCGGACGGATTCGGACACGGGCTGTTCCGCATCGATGCAGGTGGGAGCCGTGTGACGAAGGTGAAGCCGAGGGGCGCGCGGGGCCGACCCGGCCGGCCGGTGCGCGAGGCCGGTCCGGCCTGGGCGTGCGTGAGGCCGGTCCGGCCCGGACCACGCGGCCCCGTTCAGCCGAGCAGCGCGTACACCGCCGTGGCGTGGGCGGCCGTCTCCTCGGTGCCCTCGGCGGTCATCGTGATGTCCGCGAAGGCCATCCGCTTGCCCGCCTTGGTCAGCCGCGCCCGCACCAGGACGTCCGCGCCGACCACCGCGCGCTGGAAGCTGATCGACTGCTGGACCGTGGTCATCGGGACGAAGCCGCCGCGGGCCGCGGCCACCGCGATCACCGTCGCCGTGTCGGCGGCGGCCATCAGCGCCTGACCGGAGAGCCCGCCGCCCTCCCGGGCGAGCCGGTCCGACCAGGGGAGCCGGAGGACGGCCTCCTGGCCGTCGACGGAGTCCACGGAGAGCCCCAGGTCGAGCACCCAGGGGGCGAAGTTGTCGGAGAGGATCTTTTCGGCGGCGGCGAGAGTGAGCGTCACGACGTCATTGTGGGGCGGCGGCGGTGGACCGGGCAACGGCCCCGCGCCGCGACGGCCGGTAGCCGGGGAGCCGGTGGCCGAGCTGGCGCAGCGCGTAGTGCGAGCGGGACTTGACGGTGCCGGCCGGGATGCCGAGGTCGGCGGCGGCCTCGTTGACGGTCTGCCCGTGGAAGTAGAGCCGGACGAGGACCGCGCGGTGCTCCGGGCTCAGGCCCCGCACCGCCGCCCGGACGTCGAGCGCGGCGTCGCAGGACTCGGTGGGGTCGGCCGGGGCGGGGGTGAGCGCGAGCATCCCGTCGCCGATCTCGGTGGGCCGGGACAGCCGGGCGCGGCGCGCGTCGATGGCGAGCCGCCGGGCGACGGTGAACAGCCAGGGCCGCATCGACTCGTACGGGGAGTCGAAGGCCTCGGGGTGCAGCCATGCCCTGACGAGGGTCTCCTGCGCCAGGTCCTCGGCGCGCTGCCGGTCGCCGTGGGTGAGTCCGAGGAGGAAGGCGAACAGGGCCCCGCCGTGTTCGCGCTGGAGTTCCTTCAGGGCCCGCTCGTCGGTGGTCGCCGTTGCCGTCGTCATGCGCCGTATACGAACGCATCCGTACGGCGGGGGACAGGGCGCGGACGGATGTCTGCGACGAACGGTCGCACCGAGCGGTGAACGGTACGGCGAGCGGTCGGGCGGAAGCGTTGCGTCCGATTCAGCGGGTTTATAGCGATCTGCGGCAATGACCCTTGACTGGGGCCTTTGTCCGCTGTGAATTCGCATGAACAGATGTTCATCCCATTTATCAGCGGAGTTCGGCAGATGACCCCACGCACCAGACCCGGCGCGGCGGCCCTCGCCGCCGTCCTGCTCGCCGCCGCCACCGGCTGCGCCGCCGCGGACCGTACGCCTCCCGCCCCGGCGGCCACGGGCAAGGCGCCGCAACCGCCCGCCGCGCCCGGGGGAGCGTCCGCGCCGGCCCCCTTCACCCTCGTCGCCTCCGGTGACGTCCTCCCGCACGCCTCGATCATCCGCCAGGCCGCCGCCGACGCCGGCGGCCAGGGCTACGACTTCCGCCCCATGCTCTCCGGTGTCAAACCGGTCGTCTCCACCGCCGACCTGGCGATCTGCCACATGGAGACCGTCTACGGCGAGCCGGGCGGCCCCTACACCGGCTACCCCGCCTTCAAGTCGCCGCCCGAGGTTGCCGAGGCCCTCAAGGAAACCGGCTACGACTCCTGCTCCACCGCCTCCAACCACACCCTGGACGACGGCGCCGCCGGACTGCGCCGCACCCTCGACGCCCTCGACCAGGCCGGTGTCCGGCACGCCGGCTCCGCCCGTACCGCCGAGGAGGCGGCCCGGCCCACCCTCCTCAAGGCGGGCGGCGCCACCGTCGCCCAGCTCGCCTACACCTACGGCACCAACGGTTATCCGCTGCCCGAGGGACAGCCCTGGGCCGTCAACCTCATCGACGAGCAGAAGATCCTCGCCGACGCCCGCGCCGCCCGGCAGGCCGGCGCCGACGTCGTGGTCGTCTCCGTCCACTGGGGCACCGAGTGGCAGACCGCACCCGACGAGACCCAGCTCGGCCTCGGCCGCGCCCTCACCGCCTCCCGCACCGGCGGCCGTCCCGATATCGACCTCCTGCTCGGCACCCACGCCCATGTGCCCCAGGCGTACGAGAAGGTCAACGGCACCTGGATCGTCTACGGCATGGGCGACCAGATCGCCGGCGACATGATCAACTACGCGGGCTCCTACGACCGCCGCGGCAACCAGGGCACCCTGGCCCGCTTCACGTTCGGCCCGCCCACCGCACCCGGCGGCCGGTGGGAGGTGACCAGGGCCGAGTTCGTCCCCCAGTACTTCGACACCGCACGCGGGCGTGTGGTGAACCTCAACGCCGCCATCGGGCAGGGCGAGCAGCAGTACACCGAGATCCGCGACACCATCCGCGAGGTCGCCGAGAGCCGGGGCGCCGCCGCCGACGGACTCGTCATGGGGCAGTAGCCGCGCAGCGGCCCGTCCTATCGGCTCATCAGGTGCTTTCGGGCGGACGGCCGGTGTCGCTGCGCGGGCCGCGCCGTCCTCCGTTCGCACCATTGGTCATGAAAAAGGATGAGACGACCACAGGGCGGCGGTCGCTGCTGCGCCTCGCCGCCGCCCTCGGCGCCACCACGGCCGTCGGAGTCTTCACCACCGACCGGCTGACCGGCCCCGACGGCCCACCCGCCGCCGGTCCCGGCGGCGCACCCCCGCCCGGCCGCCCCGCACCCGCCCCGCCCGGCGCGGCGGCCGGACCCCAGGCCCAGGCCGCCCGGCTCAGACCCTCCGCGTACCGGCTCCAGCCGATGACCGGCTACGCGCCGCCCGCCTTCCGCAAGGCGATCCCCCCGGTCCGGACCCGTCCCTTCCTCCATCTGACCGGCGTCGGACGCTCGATGGTGCTCACCTTCGACGACGGACCCGACCCGCGCTACACCCCGCAGATCCTCGCCACCCTGCGCCGCTACGGCTGCCGGGCGATGTTCTTCGTCTGCGGCGAGATGGTGGTCGGCCAGGAGGACCTGCTCAAGGAGATGGCCGAGGACGGCCATGTGGTCGGCAACCACTCCTGGTCCCATCCCCTCGTGCCCAGGCTGCGGCCCTCCCGCATCCGCCAGGAGCTCGGCTCCACCAGCGACGTCATCGAACGGGCCCTCGGCGCCCCGCCCCTGTGGTACCGGGCGCCCTACGGGGCCTGGAACCGCCACTCGTTCGAGATCGGCGCCGAACTCGGCATGGAACCGCTGGCCTGGACCGTCGACACCCTCGACTGGAAGGAGCCGCCCACCGACAGCATCGTGCGCCGCGTCCTCGACGGGGCCGGGCCCGGCGTGGTCGTCCTCAACCACGACGCCGGCGGCAACCGCTCCCACACGGTCGCCGCCCTGCGGCGCTATCTGCCCGAACTCCTCGACGCGGGCTACAGCATCACCGTCCCGCGCCGCTGAGCCCGGCGGCGGTACGACGAGGGCCCCGGCGCCGTCCGTGCGCCGGGGCCCTCCTCCCGTCCGCGGCCGCGCCTACCGCGAGCCGACCATCCGGGCGTAGACGACCACGTTGCCGTCGTAACCGTGGGCGCGCGAGTAGCCGCCGCCGCAGGTGATCACCCGCAGTTCGGGCTGCCCGGTGTCGCCGTAGACCTGGACGCCGGGGAAGTTGTTCTTCTCGTATACCTCGACCCCGTAGATCTCGAAGACCGCCACCCGGCCGTCGTAACGGTCCACCTCGATGTGCTGGCCCTTCTCCAGGGAGCCGAGGCCGTAGAAGACCGCCGGACCCGCCGTGTTGTCGACATGGCCCACGACGACCGCGGTGCCGCGCTGGCCCGGCGCGATGCCGTTCTGGTACCAGCCGGCGAGGTTGGCGTCCTGCGGCGGCGGGGCGGCGATCCAGCCGTTCTGGTCGAGGCCCACGTCCATGATCGGGGCGGCCACCCGGATCGCCGGGATCCTGATCCGCGAGGCCGGGGCGAAGGGCAGCTCCTGGAGGCCGGCGGTGGTGGGCGCCGGGCCGACCGGACGGGCCACCGGGCGGGAGGCCGCCGTGGGCTGGGGCGGACCGGACTCGAAGCCGACCCCGTTGCGCATTATCGCCAGGCCGGAGAGCATGACGAGGGCCAGGGCGCCCCAGGGTTGGCGTCTCCTGGCGGCTTCGAAGAGGCTGAAGTCCTTGGGGCTCATGGTCCTCCCTTGGTGGCGTCACGTGGAACGGTAAGGGCGGGGACGCGAACCCGCGATCAGAGCGGGGCGAACGGGTGGCGGGACCCTCCGGCGGGTGCGCCGGGGCCCGGAGGCCGGGTGCGCGGGGCCGCGGGCCGGGTGCGCGGGGGCCCCGGGCCGGGTGAACGGCGGATGACCCATCCGAGTATTCGTCAGATCATCGCTCCGACGCCGCGTGACCTGCGGCTCCGTCAGATTCCCACCCCCGTTCGGCCGGTATCGGGCCTCACCGGGGTGGCCCATTGCCGAAATGCGCAGGCCGTCCGCACTTGTGATGGTTCGTCATGGAAGGCGTACTCGTCGAATCTCCCGGAGCACCGCTTTGGGGCGTCTTCCACTGGAGGTTCAACCATGCGTGCTGCACGCACTCTGGCGGTGACGGCGACCGCGTTCGCGGCGCTCGGGCTCGCGGCCCCCCTCGCCACCGCCACCAACGGGCCCAGCAGTGTCACCGTCGGTTCCTCCGCGGTGCAGCGGGGAGGTGACGGCATCCACGTCAACGTCATCCCCTCCGCGGTCCACCAGGGGTCGACTCTCACGATCACCGTCAAGGGCTGCGGCGGTGGCATCGTCTCCTCCGCGGCCTTCCCGACCGTCAGCCTTTCCGCGCCCTTCGGCGGGGTCTCCAGCGCCGTCGCCCGCGTCTACAACCACGCCACGCCCGGCGAGCACACCCTGACCGTCCACTGCACGAGCCCCAACAAGGTGCTCACCCACCGGTTCCGTGTGCTGGCCGGCCAGGGCACGTCGGGCGGTCTGGGCGGCGCGCTCGCCCCCAGCTCCACCGAGATGGCGGTGGGCGGCAGCCTCGTCGCCGCCGCGGCCCTTGGCGGCGGCCTGTTCGTCATCCGCCGGCGCCGCATGTCCGGCGCGGGGGCCTGACCGGTCGAACCTCCCGGTCGGCCCGCAACGCCCGTCGCCCCCGGATCCTCAAGGATCCGGGGGCGACGGGCGTCATGGCGGGACGGGTCGTCGTGGCGGGTGCCGGCGGTGCGGATCGGGGCACCGTCCGCGCCGTCAGCCGCGCCGGCCGGCGGCCGCCCTGCGACGGACCACGAAGACCGCGCCGCCCGCCGCCGCGAGCACCATGGCGCCACCGGCCGCGAGCGTCCAGGCGCCCGGCCCGACCGAGCCGCCGAGACCGCCCTGCACCCCGCGCGGCGGCGGGAGCAGCGTCGAGCTCGCCGTCGGGGTGGGGGTCGGTGTCGGGGTCGGCATGCCGCTGATGGTGAGGTCGACGGAGCCCTGAATGCCGCCCGTGCAGTTGAAGGAGACCGTGTAGACGGCGCCCCGCTTGGCGTCGAAGTCCACCGTGGCGGTGGCGGCCGAACCGGGGGCGATCGTGACGGTGTCGAAGATGCCGGCCGAGGCCGTCGCCGTGCTCGCGCAGCCGGGGGCACTCAGGGTGACCCGGCCCCCGGGTGCGACGACGGGGGGAGAGACGACGAAATCGCCCGGTGCCTTCGCTCTGGCCGCCTTGGGGTTCGGCGCCGGGGCGCCGTCGGCGGCGACGGAGGGGGGAGCGGCCAGGGCGAGGGTGGCCGCTCCCAGCAGAGCGGTGGAAACGGCACGTATCGCGTGCATGGGTGAGTCCTCCGGATTCCGAGGAGCAGCTGCGGAAGGGTTTTCCGCAAAGGGCGCGGAATGCACCTCGATGTCCGAAACGGTAGGAGCCCTCTACCACAACCGCGATCCCAGACCGGCGAATGGGGCACGCGTGTCGCCCGCACGGCCCACGGGCCGTCCGCCCCTCATTTCGTGAGCTGCGGGAACAGGTCGGTGAACGGCCCGGCGGTCGCCGAGATGCCCCGGCCGTACGGAGCGTCGAAGTTCCAGATCAGGAACAGCAGGAAGGCGATGAGCGCGCTGAACAGACCGGCCAGCAGCAGTTCCCTTCCGGTGCGCCGGATCTGGAGCGTGAAGATGAGCCCCACCGTCACCAGGGCCCCGATGATGAGGCCGAACCACACCACCCCCGGCATCGTCTCGCCGGCGCTCTGCCCGCGCGCCCCGCGGGCGTCGTCGGCGACGGCCACCTGGTCCACCAGCGGCTGGTAGGCCTGGCCCTCGAAGTCGTTGGCGGGCTGGTAGTCGGTCACGCTGCGGCGGACCTTCTCCAGGAGCTCCGTCCCCCGGTCGGTCAGCTCGCCGTGCTCCGCCATGTGCGGGAACTCGTCCCCGACGACGTACGACACGTACGCGTCGACGTCGGAGCGGATCCGCTCCCGCACGGCCTGCGGGTAGACCTCGGCCCGTGCGGAGATCTCGTGCAGCGCCTGCGCCTCCTGGCGCACGGTCTCCTGGGCCGCGCTGCGCGCCTCCCAGACGCCGGCGATGGCGAGACCGAGGACGATGGCGTACACCACACCGATCATCATCGTCATGTACTCGATGACGTCCGGGGTCTCGCTGGGGTCGTCGTCCTCGGGGAGCCGGCGGTTGTTGATGACGACGATGGTGAGCACGACGGCGCACGCGGCGGCCATCGCAAGGGTCAGAACAAGCCATTCGGACACGTGTGCACTCCGGGAGGGATCAGCGGGAGAGGGGCAAGGGGGTCACGGGGGTCAACGGGAACGGGAGCGCAGGATCGCGGTCGCGAGCACTGCGGGGGCGGTGATGAGCAGGGTGGTGCTGAGCACGTTCGGGGCGCTCTTCGGCTTGACCCGGGCGGTGCGCCGGTAGTGCGGCAGGGCGACCGGGGCCGGCGGCCGGGGGCGCAGGGTCGGCGCGGGGGACGGCGAAGGGGGCGCGGGCGGCTCGGGCTCCGGGGCGGGCGCGGGGGGCGCGGGGCGCGGTGGCGCGGGCTTCGGCGCCGGCCTGGGCGGGGGAGCGGGCCGGGTGGTGGGCGGCGGCTCCGGGGCGGGCGGGCGCGGCTTGGCCGTCGGCGTGGGCGTCGGCTTGGGTGGCTTGGGGGTCGGTTTCTGGGTCGGCTTCGGCGGCTTGCTGGGGTGGGGCGGGTGTGTGGGGTGAGGAGGATGGGTCGGGTGTGGCGGGTGGCTCGGGAAGCAGGGCCCCGGCCCGGCGGACACGATCGCGACGCTCGAACCGTCGGGACCGGTCGAGGCGTACGCGCACGCGTCGGCGGCGGCGGGCACGGGTGCGGCGAGCAGCCACACCAGCGCGCCGGCCGCGAGGGGCCGTGACAGGAGCGATCCGTACTGAGGCGACAGAGACACGCCTCGCAGCCTGATCATATGGATCGGCCCCCAGGGCCGGAACGGCCCCGGATTCGCCGGATGGAGGGGATCTCGCGGTGCGGGGGTTTGACGTTTCCGTGCGTTCTGTCGTCTCACGCGTACCCAACGCCGCCAACGCCCCCGCCGTTTCGCTCCGTTCGGAAGAGAACGGAAGGAATGTGTGAGCGGCCGACCCCGTCGGAACTCCTCACGCCGGGTAGTGGCCGGTTGCCGCCTCACGTTGCCCCGCACGCTCCGCCCCCCCCGGGCTTTCCGGGCTGCGTCTGACGCTACGTCGGCTCCGCGCACGGCCATCCGCACGTGCAGGCGCACGGGACGGAGGCGTGAAATCCTCCGTCCCGGGAGCACGTGCCAATGGCGTGTGACCAAGAACGGATCGTGAATTTCCGTTTCTACTCGCTCTCTCGGCGGGCGATCAGTAGCCTCAGCTCGAACGTCGGCGGCGAACACCTGGCCGCATCCCGTGGCGACTTGTTGGAGACTTTGATGGAGCGTCCCGCCTGGGCTCCGCCGGGCATCGATATCTCGGTCCCGAGCGTGTCCCGTATGTACGACTTCTATCTGGGCGGCTCGCACAACTTCGAAGTGGACCGGGAAGCGGCCCGCAAGGCCATGGAGTTCCTCCCGGGACTCCCCAAGATCATGCAGGCGAACCGGGCCTTCATGCGGCGCGCCGTCCGCCACGCCGTCGCGGAGGGCGTCACCCAGTTCCTCGACATCGGCTCCGGCATACCGACCTTCGGCAACGTCCACGAGGTCGCCCAGGCCGCGAGCGACCGGGCGCGCGTCGTCTACGTCGACCACGACCCGGTCGCCGTCGCCCACAGCCGGGCCGTGCTCGACGGCGACGACCGTTCGGGCGTGGTCGCCGCCGACCTGCGCAAGCCGCGCGAGATCCTGCACAGCCCCGAGGTCGGCGAACTCCTCGACCTGGACCGCCCGGTGGCCCTGCTCCTCGTCGCGGTCCTGCACTTCCTCGAGGACGCGGACGAGCCGTACGAGGCGGTCGCCGAACTCCTCGACGCGCTCGCCCCCGGCAGCCTCCTCGTCCTCACCCACGCCTCCTACGAGGGCATCCCGGTCCCCCCGGAGCGTGCCGGCGGCGCCGTCGGCGTCTACCGCGACATCCGCAACCCGCTGGTGATGCGCTCCCGCGAGGAGGTCACCCGCTTCTTCGACGGCACCGAGCTCGTCGCACCCGGAGTCGTGCCCATGCCCCGGTGGCGGCCCGACCACCCGGACGAGGAGGAGGACCCCTTCGCCTTCTCCGGCTTCGCCGGGGTGGGGCGCAAGGCGTGAACCTGCCGCCCCAGCCGGCCGGTTCCGTCGCCGACGGACCGGAGGACAGACTCAGACGCTTCGTGACCATCTGGAGCCGGGCCGTCTTCCCGGTCACGGCCACCTCGATGACCCGGCAGGAACTCGAGCGGCACCTGCTGCCGCCGGCCCGCGAGCTGTCCGAGGCGCTGCACGCCCGGCCGTTCGACGCCGCCCCCGCCCACCGGGTCGGACAGGCCCTGGTGGCCGCCCACTGCACCGATCCCGAAGCGCTCGCCCGCAGCCTCGGAGTGGTCGACGCCTACCTGGTGCTGTACTGCGCGGGCGCCGGGGACGGTGACGAGCGGGGCACCGAAGCGCGGGGCACCGAAGGGCGGGAGCCGGGGGCGCGGCGTACCGGGGCGCGGGAGACCGGGGCGCGGGACCCCGCCCTGTCGGGAGAGGAGCTGCGGGCCCGCTGCTCCAAGCTCCAGCACGCCATGGCGGCCGGCTTCGCCCAGGCGCTGCGCGAGAGGACCCTCGCCGAGCAGGAGTCCATCGCCCACTCGGCGCTCGCCGCCCGCAGCGCCGCCGAACTCGCCCTGCACGCCACCGAGAGCCGCTTCCGCGCCGTCTTCGACGGCGCCGCCATCGGCATCGGCATCGCCGACCTCCAGGGCAACGTCCTGGAGGTCAACGAGACCCTCACCCGGATGTTCGGCGGCATCGAACAGCACGTCGTCAGCCGCAACATCGCCGAATGGGCCCATCCCGAGGACGGCCCGCACGTCTGGCGGCTCTACGACGAGCTGGTCCGCGGCGAACGCGAGCACTACCGGGTCGAGAAGCCCTTCCAGCGCGGCGACGGCAGCGTCCTGTGGACCAACCTCACCGTCTCCCTGCTGCGCGACGCCGACGGCGTCCCCCAGTACCAGCTGGCACTCATGGAGGACACCACCGAGCGGCGCCTGCTCAACCTGCGGCTGCGGTACGAGGCCACGCACGACGCGCTCACCGGGCTGCCCAACCGGACGCTGTTCTTCGAGCGCCTGGAGAAGACCCTCGCACCGGCCGACGGCAGCCGCTTCGGCCTGTGCTACCTCGACCTCGACGGCTTCAAGGTCATCAACGACAGCCTCGGCCACGCCACCGGCGACCGGCTGCTCGTGGAGGTCGCCGACCGCCTGCAGACCTGCGTCACCGCGCCGGGCGAGATGGTGGCGCGGCTCGGCGGCGACGAGTTCGTCGCCCTCACCACCGGCCCCGGCACCGAGCGCAAGGTCGCCGAACTCGCCGACCGGATGCTCGCCGCCCTGGCCACCCCCATCCTCATCGACGGCCGCGAACTGCCCGTCCGCGGCAGCGTCGGCGTCGTCGAGGGCGCCGCGGGGGAGCGGACCGCGGCCGAGGTGCTGCGCAGCGCCGACATCACCATGTACCGGGCCAAGTCGGCGGGCGGCAACCGCTTCGAGTTCGCCGACGCCGAGGCCGACGCCCGGGCCATCACCCGGCACGGCCTCACCACCGCCCTGCCGGCCGCCCTGGAGCGCGGCGAGTTCTTCATCGAGTACCAGCCGCTCGTGCACCTCGGCGACGGCAGCGTCCACGGCGCCGAAGCGCTCGTACGGTGGTGCCACCCGCAGCACGGCGTCCTCGGCCCGGACCGGTTCATCCCGCTCGCCGAGAACACCGGACTCATCGTGCCGCTCGGCCGCTGGGTGCTCCAGGAGGCCGTCCGCCAGGCCAGGTTCTGGCAGGACGGCGCCCCCGGCGGCCGCAGGGCGACCGGTCCGCTACGGGTCAACGTCAACCTGTCGCCGACGCAGCTGCACCACCCGGGCCTGGTCGCGGAGACCGTCGACGTCCTGGAGCGCTCCGGACTCGAACCGGGCGCGCTCTGCCTGGAGGTGACCGAGTCGGCGCTCATCGGCGCCGACGACGACCTGCTCAAGCCGCTGCGGCAGCTGGCGGAGATGGGCGTGGACATCGCCCTCGACGACTTCGGCACCGGCTACTCCAACCTGGCCAACCTGCGCCGGCTCCCGGTGAGCGTCCTCAAGCTCGACCGCTCCTTCACCCGGGGCATGCAGCAGCACCCGGCGGACCCGGTCGACCTCAAGATCGTCGAAGGGATCGTGCACCTCGCCCACAGCCTGGAGCTCGCGGTCACCGTCGAGGGCGTGGAGACCGGAGCCCAGGCGCAGCAGCTGCGCGAGCTGGGCTGCGACACGGCCCAGGGCTGGTACTACGCCCGCCCCGGCGCCCCGGACCGGATCCACTCCCTGGTCCTGGCGGACGCGGTGTAGCGCCACCCGTCCGGCCGGCGGGACACCCCCGGTCAGCCGGTGGGTGTCCCGCGCCGGGAGGCCATGAGCAGCTTCTGCAGCTCGCGCGCCGCCCGCGGGGGCGCCACGTCGCTGCGGTGGGCCAGTGCGATGGTCCGGCGCAGGCCGGGCCGTGCCAGGGCGGTGACCCGCAGGTCGCGGCCCGCCCGGGCGGCCACCATCGTGGGCACGACGGCGAGGCCGAGACCGGCCCGTACAAAACCGAGCACGGCGTCCATCTCACCGCCCTCCACCGTGAACGACGGCTCGAAGCCCTCCGCCCGGCAGGCCGCGACCGTCAGCTCCCGCAGGTCGTAGCCGTGCCGGAACATCACCAGCGGCTGGTCGCGCAGATCCGCGATCCGCACCGGCCGCCGGGGCGCCGGGGCGGACGCCGCGGAGACCACCACCAGGTCCTCGGTCAGCAGCTCCACCGTCGTCAGCGCGGGCGAGGGCGTGGGCAGGGGCAGCACCACCAGCGCCAGATCCAGCGCGCCGCGCGCCAGCTCCCGTACGAGGTCGTGCGAGCCGCCCTCCTCGATGAGCAGCCGGATCCCCGGATGCAGGTCGTGGAAGGCGCGCAGCACGTCCGGCAGCAGCCCCGTGCACAGGCTGGGCGTCGCCCCGAGCCGCACCCGGCCGCGCCGGAGCTGCACCAGCTCCTGCACCTCCTGCCGCGCGGTGTCGGTGTCGGCGAGGATCCGGCGGGCCAGCGGCAGCAGGGCCTCGCCGGCGTCGGTCAGGGCGATGTTGCCCCGGGCCCGGCTGAACAGCTCCGCGCCCAGCTCCTGCTCCAGGGCCTTGATCTGCTGCGACAGCGAGGGCTGTGACACATGGACGCGCTCGGCGGCCCGGGTGAAGTGACGGGTCTCGGCGACGGCCACGAAATAGAGGAGCTGCTGGAACTGCATGCCACCACCCTACCCAGATCCATAGAGCACGCCTATCGAGATCAGCCGAACCATGTCTTGGACCTCTCAGGCCCTCCGGCCCTACCGTCGCTGGCATGGCTCTGGCAACCAAGACCGACCGGCGCTCCGGCCGGAAGTCCGACCGGTCCTCCGGCCGGCCGCCCTCCCCCATGCCGACCCGCGGATTCTGGGCGTCGACGATCGGCAAGAAGACGGTCATGGCCGTGAGCGGCCTGATCATGCTCGCGTACCTCGTCGCCCACGTGGCCGGCAACCTCAAGGTCTTCTTCGGCCCCGAGGAGTTCAACGCCTACGGCCACTGGCTCCGCGTCATGGGCGCCCCCGTCCTGCACCACCACTGGGGCCTGTGGATCGCCCGGATCGTGCTGCTCGCCTCCGTCGTGGCCCACGCCGTCTCCGCGTACCAGCTCAGCCGCCGCGACATCAAGGCCCGCCCCACCCCGTACGTCCACCGCCGCAAGGGCGCCTCCTACGCCACCCGCACCATGCGCTGGGGCGGCGTCATCCTCGCCCTGTTCATCGTGTGGCACGTCCTCGACCTCACCACCGGCACCGTCCACCCCGGCGGCTTCGAGGAGGGCAAGCCGTACCAGAACGTCGTCGACACCTTCTCCACCTGGTACGGCAACGTCATCTACATCGTCGCCATGCTCGCCGTCGGACTCCACGTCCGGCACGGCTTCTGGAGCGCCGCCCAGACCCTCGGCGTCGGCAACGCCCGCCGCGAACGCCTCCTCAAGGCCACGGCCAACACCCTCGCCCTCGTGCTGACCGCGGGCTTCGTCTCCGTCCCCGTCGCCGTCATGACCGGAGTGGTGAGCTGACATGACCTCCCCCGACCGCCTCCCCGACTACCGCGTCGGCGAACCCATCGCCGACACCAAGGCCCCCGCGGGCCCCATCGCCGAACGCTGGGACACCCGCCGCTTCCAGGCCAAGCTGGTCAACCCCGCCAACCGCCGCGGCCACCGCGTCATCGTCGTCGGCACCGGCCTCGCCGGCGGCTCCGCCGGCGCCACCCTCGCCGAACAGGGCTACCAGGTCGTCCAGTTCTGCTACCAGGACTCACCGCGCCGCGCCCACTCCATCGCCGCCCAGGGTGGCATCAACGCCGCCAAGAACTACCGCAACGACGGCGACTCCGTCCACCGCCTCTTCTACGACACCGTCAAGGGCGGCGACTTCCGCGCCCGCGAGTCCAACGTCCACCGCCTGGCCCAGATCTCCGTCGAGATCATCGACCAGTGCGTCGCGCAGGGCGTGCCCTTCGCCCGCGAGTACGGCGGGCTCCTCGACACCCGTTCCTTCGGCGGCGTCCAGGTCTCCCGCACCTTCTACGCCCGCGGCCAGACCGGCCAGCAGCTCCTCCTCGGCGCCTACCAGGCCCTGTCCCGGCAGATCGCCGCCGGCAACGTCGAGATGCACCCGCGCACCGAGATGCTCGACCTGATCGTCGTCGACGGCCGCGCCCGCGGCATCGTCGCCCGCGACCTCGTCACCGGCCGGATCTCCACGCACTACGCCGACGCCGTCGTCCTCGCCACCGGCGGCTACGGCAACGTCTTCTACCTGTCCACCAACGCCATGAACTCCAACGCCACCGCCGTGTGGCGGGCCCACCGGCGCGGCGCGTACTTCGCCAACCCCTGCTTCACCCAGATCCACCCCACCTGCATCCCGCGCACCGGCGACCACCAGTCCAAGCTCACCCTGATGAGCGAGTCCCTGCGCAACGACGGCCGCATCTGGGTCCCCAAGGCGAAGGGCGACACCCGGCCGCCGCACGAGATCCCCGAGGACGAGCGGGACTACTACCTGGAGCGCATCTACCCCTCCTTCGGCAACCTCGTCCCGCGCGACATCGCCTCCCGCGCCGCCAAGAACGTCTGCGACGAGGGCAGGGGAGTGGGACCCGGCGGCCAGGGCGTCTACCTCGACTTCGCCGACGCCATCAGGCGGATGGGCCGCGCCAAGGTCGAGGAGAAGTACGGCAACCTCTTCGACATGTACGAGCGGATCACCGCGGAGAACCCGTACGAGACGCCCATGCGGATCTATCCGGCCGTGCACTACACCATGGGCGGACTCTGGGTCGACTACGACCTCCAGACCACCGTCCCCGGCCTCTTCGCCATCGGCGAGGCCAACTTCTCCGACCACGGCGCCAACCGGCTCGGCGCCTCCGCCCTCATGCAAGGTCTCGCCGACGGCTACTTCGTGCTGCCCGCCACCATCAACGACTACCTCGCCCGCCACCCGCACGCCCAGCCCGTCACCGACGAGCACCCGGCCGTCCGGGAGGTCCTCGCCGAGACCGAGGACCGCCTCCACCTCCTCCTCGCCGTCGACGGCGACCGCACCCCCGACTCCTTCCACCGCGAACTCGGCGAGCTCATGTGGGAGTTCTGCGGCATGGCCCGCACCGAGCAGGGCCTGCGCAAGGCGCTGCGCCGCATCCCCGAGATCCGGGACGAGTTCTGGCGGCGCATCAAGGTCCCCGGCACCGGGGAGGAGTTCAACCAGTCCCTGGAGAAGGCCAACCGGATCGTCGACTACCTGGAGCTCGCCGAGCTCATGTGCCTCGACGCCCTCCACCGCGAGGAGTCCTGCGGCGGCCACTTCCGCGAGGAGTCCCAGACGCCGGACGGCGAGGCCGCGCGGCGCGACGAGGAGTTCTCGTACGCCGCGGCCTGGGAGTTCGCCGCCGACGGCACCCCGGTGCTCCACAAGGAGGACCTGACCTTCGAGTACGTCCACCCCACCCAGCGGAGCTACGCATGAGGCTCACCCTGCGCGTCTGGCGCCAGAAGAACGCCGACGCCGAAGGCGCCATGACCGTCTACGAAGTGGACGGCATCTCCTCCGACATGTCCTTCCTGGAGATGCTGGACACCCTCAACGAGGACCTCATCCTGCGCGGCGAGGACCCCGTCGCCTTCGACCACGACTGCCGCGAGGGCATCTGCGGCGCCTGCAGCCTCGTCATCAACGGCGACGCCCACGGCCCCGAACGCACCACCACCTGCCAGCTCCACATGCGGTCCTTCCGCGACGGCGACGCCATCGACATCGAACCCTGGCGCGCCGCCGCCTTCCCCGTCGTCAAGGACCTGGTCGTCGACCGCTCCGCCTTCGACCGGGTCATCCAGGCCGGCGGCTACATCAGCGTCCCCACCGGCTCCGCGCCCGACGCACACGCCACCCCGGTCCCCAAGGCGGACGCCGACTTCGCCTTCGAACACGCCGAGTGCATCGGCTGCGGCGCCTGCGTCGCCGCCTGCCCCAACGGCTCCGCGATGCTCTTCACCTCGGCCAAGGTCAACCACCTCGGCGTCCTGCCCCAGGGCGCCCCCGAACGCGAGACCCGCGTGCTCGACATGGTCGCCCAGATGGACGCCGAGGGCTTCGGCGGCTGCACCCTCACCGGCGAGTGCGCCACCGCCTGCCCCAAGGGCATCCCGCTGCCGTCCATCGCGGCCATGAACAAGGAATGGCTCAGGGCGAGGCGGAAGGCCGCACGGCGTCAGACACAGGGGTGACGGGGTGCCGCGCGCCGGGCGGGCATCGTCGGGGCGCCACAGGGTAGACGGTGGAACACACGGACGACCCAGGGAGGACCCCATGCCCGGTTTGATCACGCGTCTCAAGGAGTTCGCCCGCAGCCCCCAGGGCCGGCGCGCGGTCGAGTCGGCCCGCCGCGCCGCCGCCGACCCGCGCAAGCGCGCCCAGGCCCGCAGTCTGCTCACGCGGCTGCGCGGGCGCCGGTGACGGCGTCGGAAGCGGAGGCGGCGTCGGCGTCAGGGTCGGAGGCTGAGGCGGCGTCGGCGTGGGAGGCGGCGAGGGACGGAGACGAGCATGGCTTGGCAGACACTGACACGGTGGGAACGAGCCCTGGAGCGGTGGCAGAGCACGCTCGTCTCCCGGCTGCGTCCCACCCGTGAGCCGGTGGAACTGCTCGACGCGCTGCACCAGGAGTGCGACCGCCACGCCGTGGTGTGCAGCGAGAGCCGCGTGGTGGTCCCGAACGCCTTCGAGGTCGAGCTGGACACCGGCGTGTTCGCGGAGCTGGTGCGGCACGGCTGCGGCGACGTGGGAGTGATGCTGACGGACAACCTCGCGCGCCACGGGCGGCGCCGGGGATACGAGTGGGCGGGGCCGCTGACCGTACACGTCACCCCGACGTCCCTGCCCTCCGGCAACCCGTATCGCGTGTACAGCGGCCCGATGACCCACGTACGCGCCGACGCCTTCCCGCCGGAGGGCTGACCCGGTCGGCGGTGCGCCCCGGGGGCCCCTCGACCCTAGGAGCCCTCGGTCCCCGGCGCCCGGCTCGCGGGCCCGGCCGCACCGTTCCGGTCGCGGATGGCCTCCAGACGTTCGAGGTGCTGCTCGCCCCACTCGCCGAGCGGGACGAGCGCGGCGACGAGCGACCGGCCGAAGTCGGTCAGGGAGTACTCCACCTTCGGCGGCACCTGGTGGTGGACCTCCCGGTGCACCAGGCCGCCGGCCTCCAGCTCCCGGAGCTGCAGGATGAGCATGCGCTCACTGATGCCGTCCACGGCCCGCCGCAGTTCGCCGAAGCGCAGCGGGCCTTCGCCGAGCCAGAACAGGATCAGCCCCTTCCATTTTCCGCCCATGACGTCGATGGCGGCGTCCAGGCCACAGGTGTAGCTCCGCTTCTTCATCAGCCCGCCCTTCAATACTTACAAAAGTGTGGGTACCTGAGAAAATTGTAGGTACTTGTACAAAAGTTGGTGCCCTCGCAGCATGGACCGGTAACCACCGGGACGTGAGGCAGGAGAGACCATGAGCGGGCATGACCGCACCCCCGTGACCGTCGTAGGGCTCGGCTCGATGGGCAGCGCGCTCGCCGGGGCGTTCCTCGAGGCCGGGCACCCGACCACCGTCTGGAACAGAACGCCGTCGAAGGCCGAACCGCTGGTGTCCAGGGGCGCCGTCCACGCGCCGGCCATCGGCGAGGCGATCGCGGCGGGTCCGCTGATCGTCGCCTGCCTGACCACGTACGAGGACACCATCGAGGCCCTGGAACCGGCGGCGGCCGCGCTGTCGGGACGGGCGCTCGTCACCCTGAACAGCGGGTCGCCGTCCGGCGCCCGCCGGATGGCCGCCTGGGCACTCGGCCACGGCATGCGGTACCTGGACGGGGCGGTCAAGGACGTGCCGTCCGCGGTGGGAGCCGACGACACCCTCCTGTACTACGGCGGCGACCCGGCCGTCTTCGACGAGTTCGCCTCCACGCTGCGGGTGTTGGGCGGCGACACCGTCCACCTCGGGTCCGCCCCCGACCTCGCCGCCCTCTACGAGACGGCCGTGGGCGGCACCCTGCTGCCGGCGCTGGTCGGCTTCTTCCAGGGCGCCGCCGCTGTGCGGGCGCGGGGCCTGGAGGCGGCGACGATGGTGCGCTTCACGGCCAGGTGGTTCGAGATGATCAACTCGGTGCTGCCGGTCCTCGCGTCGGAGATCGACCGCGGCGACTACAGCGACGGCGCCTCCTCGGTGAACCTGTTCCTGGCCGGAGCGGAGCACGACCTGGAACTCGGCGAGGAGGCCGGCCTCGACGTCGCCTGGCACCAGCCCTTCCACGACCTTCTGCGGCGAGCCGCCGACGCCGGTCACGGCGACCACAGCATCTCCGCCCTGACGGAGGTGCTCAGGAAGCCGGCGCCGGTCGGCGCGTCCAAAGGCCCCGCAGGAGAGTGAGGGCGGGCCACCGGCCGGCCGCTCCACCCGGCAGGTCCGGTGCCGCCCGGGGGCAGCCCTCCAGGCCGCCCCCGGTCAGGCGTTTCCGGTCCGTCGTCCCCCCGGTCAACCATCCCCCCGGTCAACCGCCCCGGGTCATGCCCGGGTCAGGCCGGGGTGAGACCGGCCAGGCGGGCGAGCCTGCGGTACGAGTCGATCAGTGCGGCCCGGTCGTACGTGCTCGTCGTCACCAGCACCTCCTGCGCCCCGGTCTCCCGCACCGCCCGCGCCAGCTCGTCGGCGACCTGTTCCTCGGTGCCGTACACGTGGCCCCGCAGCCCCGACTCGTAGAAGCCGCGCTGCTTGTCGGTCATCTCCAGGGCATCGATCCGCTCCGGCGGCGCGAGCGGCGGGAAGACGCCGCGGGTGCGGGAGTACGCCAGCGACCACGCCTCCGGCATCAGCATCCGACGGGCCTCCTCCTCCGTGCCGGCCACCGCGACCGTGCCGGCCACGACGACGTACGGTTCGGCCGACCAGACGGAGGGGCGGAAGCCGGACCGGTAGCCGTCGATCGCCTCACGCAGCCGGGTCCGCCCCTTCAGGTCCCCGATGACCAGCGGCAGGCCCGCCGCCGCGGCGATCGTCGCGCCCTCGCCGGTCGCCAGCACGTACGGCGGCACCCGCAGCCCCTCGGCGGGACGGGCGTGCACCTGCGGGTGGGCGGTCTGCTCGCCGGTGAACCAGCCGAGCAGCTCGTCCAGTTGGGAGGCGAACCGGTCGGCGTCCTCCTTGTCGCGCCCGAGGGCCCGCCGGATGCCGTCGGTGAAGCCGACCGAACGGCCGAGGCCCATGTCGATCCGGCCCGGGAACAGCGACTCCAGGACGCCGAACTGCTCCGCCACCACCATCGGCTGGTGGTTCGGCAGCATCACCCCGCCCGTGCCGACCCGGATACGCGTGGTCGCCCCCGCCACGGCCGCGGCGAGCACGGTCGGCGCCGACCCGGCCACGCCGGGCACACTGTGGTGCTCCGACACCCAGAACCGGTGGTAGCCGAGCGCCTCGGCCTCCCGGGCCAGGCGCACCGTGTCCCGCAGCGCCTGGCCGCCGTCCTCACCCTCCCGGGTGCGGGAGCGGTCGAGGACGGAGAGGCGGATACCTTCGAGGGGCGTCGTCATGGTGCTCACGCAGGGTTCAACACCGCGGAGCGCCGGGGATTCCCGCGCTGCCCGGCCGGCCTCCCAGACGACCGACGTCCGCTGCGCGGAGCGCGCGGGCATACAGCATGCGCTGACGTGTATGGGGCAACCCATCTCGGCCTGCGCGGAGACCACCTCGTCGAGGTATCCGCCGGCCAGGCCGTGCACGACCCACCTCCGCCTGCGCGGAGACCACAGGGACGCGGGCGAGCGGATCTCGTCGTCCCACGGCCCACCTCCGCCTGCGCAGAGACCACTCGAGCTCGCCCGCGCGCAGGACTGGGCCGGGCGACCCACCTCCGCCTGCGCGGAGACCACTCGAGGATGGACAGGACGGGGTCGGTTTGCCGCGACCCACCTCCGCCTGCGCGGAGACCACCGGGCCTGCCACCGTTTGCCCTTGCCGTGCGACGACCCACCTCCGCCTGCGCGAGACCACGGCGGGATCATCGAGGCCCGCGAGTTGGCCGGCGACCCACCTCCGCCTGCGCGGAGACCACCGCGCCCCGCAAAGCCGCCGCCTGGAGTTCGGCGACCCACCTCCACCTGCGCGGAGACAACATCAGCGACGTGGACGGGGTCCTGGTCCTCAACGACCCACCTCCGCCTGCGCGGAGACAACCTCCCTGGTGCCCACCATCTACAGCGCCGCCCTGACCCACCTCCGCCTGCGCGGAGACCACACTTCCTGATCTGCGATTCTATAAGGGCTTTGCCGTTTCTTGACCCTGCCTCTCGAAGGCCATCAGCGTCAGCCCGTCGAAGTCCTTCGGTACACGGCGACGGCTGCCTACGGTCCTCAGAGTGAAGCCTTGTTCGTTGGCGGTGGGGTAGGCAAGGACGGCGGCGCCGTCGGCGGTGCAGGCGGTTACGGCTGTCCAGAGTTCGTCACGGACCCGGGCGGAGACGGTGCCGACGTACAGCTCGGGTGTGACTTCGAGGAGCCAGCGGGTGAGGGCGCCGCGGAGGTGGTCGGGTACGGCGGTGGCGGAGATGACGATCATCGAGGGCATGGTGGTGAATCTCCCGTGCGCGCGGTCAGGGGTCGAGGGTGTGGTTGGTGCCGCCGGGGACGGTTCCTGTGATGGGGTCCCAGAGGTCCACGAGCTGCTCTTCGGGGTCGGGGATGTCGGCGGAGTGGCCGGGTGCGAGGAGGGTCTGGATGTCGGTGACGATGCGGGGGAGCAGTTTGAACAGCCGCAGACCGTCTCGGAAGGAGCGGCGGGCTGCGCCTTCGGGATCGGTCGAGTTGTGGAGGGAGAAGGCGAGCGGGATGGTGAGGTCTGCCTTGTAGAGGTCGGCGATGTCGTACACGAACGCTTGCTGGTTGCCGCTGTGAACGAAGCCCAGGGCGGGGGAGCAGCCGAGGGCGAGGATCGCGGCGTGGACGATGCCGTACAGGCAGGTGTTGGCGGAGGAAAGGGCGAGGTTGACGGGATCCTGGGTGTCCCAGGAGGCCGGATCGTAGGCGCGTCGGAAGCGGCCGATCTTGTACTGGCGAGCGAGGAGCTGGTACTGGGCCTTGACGCGCTGCCCTTCGAAGCCGCGGAGTTGGTTGAAATTGGTGCCGACAGGCACGGTGCCGGGGCCGAAGCGCTTTTCATACATGGCGGTGGCGACGGCGAGCCGTCGGGTGTCGTCGGCCCAGGCGCGTGTCTGGTGTTCCAGCCAGGTGGTCGTGAGGGAGTCGGGCACGGCGGCGGCATAGCAGCGGACGCCGCCGGAGCCGGTGATCAGGACCGTGGTTCCGTGGCGGGCGAAGGTGGCGAGCGCGCGGGCGGTGATGGAGGTTCCGGGACCCAGGAGGACACAGGAGAGGGCGGCGGTGGGGAGGTAGACGGTTTCCGTGCCGCGTCGTTCGCTGGTGACCTCGGCGCAGACGCCGGTGTCGTCCTGCTGGACGCGGACGATGTCCAGGTAGAGGAAGGAGAGCGAGTCCGCGACTCGGGGCAGCATGGCGACGGTGGGCGCGGCAAGGCGACGCCGCCCGTGAGAGCGGGCGGCGTTCGGTGCTGGGTCGAGACCGGTCATTGGGGACCTCGTGCCGGGGCGATGGTGAGGAGGCCGCAGCCGTAGGCCTTGCCACGTCCGATGCCTTCGATGATCTTCGTGCGGAGCGAGTCCGGGTCCTGAATGGTCGCGGTGCCGTCGAAGCGGGTCCGGGCGTGGCGGACGAGGGCGCGGGTAGCGGTTGCGCCGCGTTCGCCGTGGCGTCCGCCGGCGGCGTCGAGGGAGGTGGATTCGATGGTGTGGGGTGTGAGGCCGGCGGCTTGCGCCTGGCGTTCCCACCAGGTGTCGGCCGCGGCGCCGTGGAGGGGGACGACGGCGGGGAGGTTGTAGTGGGCGCGCGTGGTGTGCCCGGGGCGGCGGACGGCGTTGGCGATGCAGCGGTATCGGATGGTGAGGCCGGGACGCAGGGCGTCCAGGAGTGCGTCGAGGGGGCGCGAGAGGCCGGTTCCGTAGTTCTCGGGGAGCCGGGAGAGGTCGGGCAGGTGGGTGCTCTGCATCAGCAGGTGCAGTCCGTGGGGGGTGTCCTCGGTGCGGAAGAGTACGTTGAACCGGGCCCGCGGGTCAGGTCCGGCCGCCGGCGGGAAGAGGGCCATGAGGCGGTGGTGGAGCGCGAGGCCCAGGCGCGTGCCGGTGGTGTCGCTGCGGGCCTGGGCCGAGCGCGGGTCGGGGGCGATACGGGTGAGCCAGACCGTCACGGGCGGTGTCCTTCCTCGGTTTCCGGCAGGTGGCGGGTCAGGTAGGTGGTCAGGGCGTCGAGGTGCTTCGTGCCCAAGCCCGCGTACTGCTCGGCCGGCAGGTGCACGGAGCGGCGGTAGAGGGGGCGGGCCCGGTAGGCGCGGCGTGTGGTGTGGAAGGTGAGGGGTTCGTCCGTCGCCTGGCCCGAGGGGTGGACGCCGTCGCGCGCGTCGGCGGTGACCAGGTTGTCGGGGACGGGAAGGGTGTGCAGTGGCCGGTCGGAGATGAATTCGATGCCGGAGGGCGCGGGAGTGCTCGCGGCCAGGGGAAGGCGTACCAAGTGGTGCAGTGCGTCGTCGGTGCGGGCCAGAAGGAGCGGGCCTTCCGGCGGGCAGGAGCGGCGGCCGAGGTAGAGCGGCCACTGCGGAAAACGCAGGGCGCTCTCACAGCGCGCGAGCAGGTCGTGGGCGTCGGCGTGTTCCGCTTCTGTCGTGTCCGGGATGCGGGGCGTGGTCAGAGCGATGGTGAAGGCGGCATCGGCGAGGTAGTGGCGGTGGCTGAGGAGTGTGGCGGTCTCGCCGCTGCGCTTCTTGCCTTCGGCAGTGGTGACGGTGGCTTTGGCGGGCAGGCCGCCGCCGACGGTGTGCAGGTCGCGCAGGCGGACGCCGGGCCGGTCGGCCCGTACGGTCAGCGACAGGCGGGCAAGGTCGGCGATGGATTCGCCACGGCGGCGGCCGAGGGCGGCGGCCAGCAGTCCGATGACTCCCGAGCGGGTGGGGAAGGCCGCGGTGTCGCGGTCGGTGAAGTGGCTGTGCTCACCCCAGGACTGCAAGGGAGCCGCCAGCCGCAAAAGCAGGCCGGACTCGGGCAGCGGCAGGGGCAGGGCGGGGCCGCTCATGCGCTGGTTCCGGCGGGGGCAGGGCTGAGTGCGGTGGCGAGGACAGCCTCCAGAAGCTCGTCGAGAGAGCCGTAGCGGATGCCGAAGCCGGACAGGTCCTTGGAGTCGACGCTGAAGAACCCGGAGGTGAGGATCCGCCCGCTGCCCAGCATGGCGTTGGCAGCCTGGGCGTAGGCGCTGAGCTGGTCGGCGGAGGGTTCGGCCAGACCACTGGTTTCGGTGGCGCGGACCGGCTTCTCGAAGGCTCCCGCATAGGAGACCGGACGGTCGGCCCGCACGGAGATGTGGATCAGGCTGGGCAGGGTGTGCGGCGCGGTGGAGTTCTTCTTGGCGCGCGGCACCGATTCGATGAAGGCGGACAGGAAGGCGCCCGTGAGCTCGCGCAGCGCATCCGGCTCGTTGCCGATGTTCGCCGACAGGTCACGCAGGTCGACGGTGGCGAACCGGTAGAAGGTGCCGGCACTGTACTCGGCGTGCCCCATGTGGCCGCTGCCGGTGCTGTCCTTCCAGGCCGCGGTGATGTCGTCGACCGCGCTGAAGTAGTCCACCTCGACGTCGGTGGTGTGGGTGGTCAGGGCGTGGGCGACCTGGACGGCGCCGTCGACGCCGGCTTCGTCGACCTCGGCGAGCATGCGGCCGAACAGGTTGATCACCCCGTTGCGGGAGCGCAGGACCGTATCGATGCGGTCCTTGGGCACCACACTTTTGTCCGCGGGCTTCCTGATGTCCTTGGCTGCCTCCAGCTGCGGAAGAAACTCCTCGGCGAGGTCGCAGAGTTCACCGACGGCCGTTTCGGGGACGTAGACCATGGCGTTGGTCAGGACCTGGTTGGGGATGATCTGCTTTTCCTTGTCCTTGGCCAGTTCGAACTTGATGCTGCTGCCCGCTGCGACGTGACCGCCGGCCCGCAGCGCCAGGTCGGCCGGCCATCCCCGCTCCTGCAGTTCGCGCGCGACCCGCTCACCGATGCGCCGGGTGCGCAGGGCGGCCTGCCCGATATGCGTCTGGAACTCCTCGCGTGCCGCGCGCTTCCAACACTGGCTGCTGACCCGCGTGCGCAGCGTGCCTCCGTACTGCACGGTCTTGACGGCGTTGGCGTCGTCCCGGTTCAGGTTCGAGAACGGGACGGGGTGAAGGACGTGGACGTCGATGAAGCGGGCGGTGCTCGATGTCATGGTCGGTCGCATTCTGTGGTGGTGGCGTGCAGTGGAGGGCGGGCCGTGGGACACCTCGGCGAGAGGCGGTTACGGGGCACTGTCCAGGAGGTCGTTCCGGTCCTCCTGGTCACTCTGGGCATCGCGGCTTCTGTGGGTCTCCCGGTAGTAGTCCTGGAGCCAGCGGCGACTGATGCGTCCTGAGAACACCGGCCAGGCGATCAGGTCGTCCATCAGCCGGACCCAGTCGACATCGATGCCGGTCTGCCTCAGGTAGCGCACGGTGGCCGGCAGGTGGCGGTGCAGTCCAGCGGCGCTCTGCCGTGTCAGCAGGTGCAGCCGGGCTTCGGCGGTGGAGGCCCGCATCTCGCGTTCACGGCCGGGGCTTCGGACGACTGCCTGCGCGAGGCAGTGGCCCAGGCTTCGGCCCCAGCACTCGGACTGCGTGCTCTTGCCCCCACGCGCCGAGACCGGGCCGGTGTCATCTGCCGCTGAGCGGGCGGGGGCTGGTTCCTCGGCGGCCTCAGCGGCCTCAGAGGGTTCGTCGTCGGTCGCGAACGTGTGCCGCGGCCGGTCGGCGATCATCGACGCGATCAGGTAGAAGGCGCGTTCCTCCGTCTCGGGCACGTGGCGTCGGCTGGGAAGCCAGGGGGCCACGATGCGGTGCATCGGGCGCACGTGGTCGAGGTTCCGGCGCAGACCTGCGCGAAGCGCGCTTCGGGTGCCGGGGTCACGACATGCGTCCGTGATCCCGGCGATGTACTTGTGCAGATGCTCTCGACGAGAGCCGACAACGGCTCCTGGTGACTCGGTGGTCATACGGAAACTCCCTCATCCGATCCGGTGGGCTCGAGGCGGGGAAGGGCTGCGCTGCCGCTTCCTGCGTCCTTGGCGGTGCGTCGACCCCCGTACAGCTCGATACGGGCCTCGGCTACGGCTCTGGCACCGCGCAGGTGGGACGTGAGGGGTGCGGTGACCGTGTCGTAGCTGCGCTCTGCCAAGGCGAGGAAGGCCTTGCGCGTCGCCTTTCGGTCCAGGCCCGCGTCGAGCGAGGCTGAGGAACGGTCGAGCCGGCGGTAGCGCGACCAGAACTCCGTCTCGGCCTGTGGCCAGTAGCGGGCGCCGGCCTCGGCGGACCAGGTGGCATGTTCTGCCTTGGGGTCGTTCACGTAGAGGGCCCAGGCCTTGCGCACCGCACGGTCCAGCCTGCGGCCGTACAGCTCACCGAGCCGGCGCAGCCTGCCGACCGCGGCTTCGGTGCGCGGAGCGTGTTCCTCCACGAAGCCCAGCAGGGGAGGGGTGGATCCCTCGACGAACTGCCGGTCCTTGGCCTGGCCCTCCTGCTCGAACCCCAGCGCCCTCACCCGCAGCGTCTCCGCGACCTCGAAGGCGGTGTTGAACACCTTCGGCCGTCGGGGTTGTGCCGGTCCGCCCGCCTCGTACAGCAGCAGGGCGTCCACGTCACGCCACAGTGCCCGCCCGGAGTCGGCGGGCCGGGGGTAGCGGTTGCCCTGTTGGCTGACCTGCCAGATCAGGTAGGCGTCGTCCCGGGGGATGCGCTCGCCGCGGTACGCCCACGTGATGAATGCGTCCGCCACCGTGTCCGGCCGCTCCTCGTCCGCCACGAGCAGCAGAGCGTGGGAGGAGCAGGCGGTGAGCAGCGCCAGCGGTCCGGTTCTGTCGGTGGGAGGGGTCTCGGGGTCGGGCAGTTCCTCCCACTCCCACGGGCACAGGTCGACGTCACGGCGGACCGTGGCCTCCGGCGGGGTGAGCCCTGCCAGGAGGGTCTGGAAGAGCGTTTCGCCCTCGGGGTGGTAGGACAGCGCGGTACGCAGCGGACCGGCGGTGGCACTGGCGGTCTTCACACCCCCCACTTCGCGGGCCGAGCACCTGCCGGAGGGCCCGTAGAAGTGCCAGACCAGCAGATTGAGAACGGCCTCCGACACCGTCGGGGGAGTGGGGGACAGTGCGCTGACGTGGGTGAACCAGGAGTGGTTGTTGCCTGCGGGCCGGGTCACGATCAGCTTGTTCACGCCCGCGGTGTTGCCGGCGTCGCACTGCTGTGCCAGGCGCGGATCCTGCATCCAGGGCCGTCCCCCCTCGGTGTCGAAGACGAAGAAGCGATGCCCCCACACGGCGAAGTACTCCTCGATCGCCTCAGCGGGCAGCTGTCCCGCCTCGACCACGTCCATGCGGCGCTCGCCCCAGTCACCGGGGCCGCTCTCGTCGAGCCGGGTGACCCGTGCCGTCAAGGCGTACAGGATGCGAAGCAGTGCCGAGTGCGCGGGCGGTGCGGCGACCGCGAGGGCCGTGATGTCGTGGCTGCGCAGCAGCAGTTCGCGAAAGCCGACCATCTCGGGAAGAGGCTCGGAGTTGGTGCTTCGCGCGTGCGGTGCCCAGATGACGGGGAAGAAGGGTTCTTCCGCCGTGCTGTGTGAACGTGTGGGCATCAATGCCTCTCAGGAGTCACAATGCGATGGGGTCTTCGTGCAGACGGAGGTGACTCGCCTGCCGCTACTGGGGCGACGGGGGCAATACACCCCCTGCCCGCGCGAGCGGGCGTGCCGTCCGACAGGAGCCGACTTCCTTCGGTCATCGGGCGATGCGTGTCGTGCTGGATGAATCTCACCAAGCCTGCGGCTACAGGAAAAGCACTTGACGGTAGCTGTCTTCAGGTGATCTCAAGTCCTACTGATGAGACGGAAATTGACCGGTTTCCGTGGCGGCCGCGCCAGCTCGTACTGTCCGGCTCGCGGTTCACGGCCACCAGAACGAGCCCGCGAAGGAGCGGCTGCTTCTCCCAGCCGGCGGGGTGGGGCAGGCCTTCGTCCTCGCGCAGCCACGACCCCGGAACGGGAGCGACCTGCGACATGATCAAGCCCAGCTCCTCGCGCGTGGGTGTCGATCCGCGCGTCAGGGTGGACAGGCTCAGCGTGCCTTCCTCGTCGAGCGTCAGCTCGCCGCCGGACTGGGTGTACAGCAGCAGTACGCGTCCGGTGTCCGCTCCCAGCCGGGTCGTCAACAGCTCCTCGGCAACGCCGTCCTGGAGTTCGCTGAGCCTGCCGAGATCGCCTTCGACATCGTGCGGCGCGCAGATCGTCGTCATCCGCGCCAGGTGCGACTCTGCCATCTCCTTCGCGGCGCGCTCCAGATCCATCCGTGCCAGTTCCTGTTTCACCGCCGCGTCCACACCGTCGACGAAGTCGGCCGCGTACACGGCGTCGACCAGTCGCTGCACATCGCCGGGGACCGCGATCCCGTCCTTTTGTTCCCGGCGCAGCAACTCCGCGGTGCGAACGAGCAGCCCGTGGTCGTAGACCGTGCCCCAGGTCGGTGGAACCTTCGTGTGGCCTCCGCTGTCCACCGGCTCCAGGACCACCAACTTGGGACGCTCCTCCGACTGCGCCCAGGAAGGTCGTCCGGCCGGCCCTCGCCGGTGCCGCCGGCCACGGCCCACCCGCTGCAACAACTGGGCGAGAGGAGCGAGATCACTGATAACGAGGTCGAAGTCGAAATCCAGTGACTGCTCGACCACTTGAGTTGCCACCAGGATCGAACCCGCACGTACCCGGCTCTCCTCGCCCCCGACAGGTTTGCCGTACGACCGCTCACAGTCCCTGCTGATCCGCCGGCGCTCCCGAGCCTGGTAACGGGAGTGGAGAAGCCGCAGCCCGCCCTCCTCGCGGGCCAGCTCGGGAAACGCCGTACACAAGTCCCGGTAGGTCGCCTGGGCTTCGGCGACGGTCGTACAGCACACGAGGGCGGTCCCGCCCGCGTCGGCCACCGGCCGCAACTGCGCCCGCAGCCGTTCCCGCCTTCCCCCCTTGCGGACTGCCGATCCAGGAGCGTCCAGACTGTCCCAGCCCACACCGTGGACCTCGACCTCCACGGTCCGTGCCCGTTCGGTCTGCGTCGCGCGAGGCGTGGACACCCGGCCGCTCGACGCGTCCGTGAAGAGCCAGCCGGGGTAGCACGGCCTTACCTCCGCCGCTTCAAGGAAGCCGGCTCCTCGCCGGTAGGCGTTCACCAGCGAGGCCGCGGTGGAGCCCGTCAAGGTAGCCGAAAGCAGCACCACCGGAGCGCCGAACGCACCGAGCCACTCGAGCAACCGGGTCATCAAGCTGTGCATCCAGGGCCCGTACGCGTGGGCCTCGTCGATCACCAGCACTTTGTCCGACACACCCAGCAGACGCAGCACGTTGTACCGCAGTGGAAGTACACCGGCCAGCACCTGATCGATCGTCCCCGCCCCCAGCGGCGCGAGGAGGCCGCGCTTGGGCCCACGCAGCCAGGTTCCGGCAGCGGTCGCCGTGGCCCGCTCCGCGACCACCGCATCATCACCGACCGCCGTGGCAGCCTGGCTGGAAGGGCCGTTGTACGCGGGACTGAGCCAGGCCATGGAATGCAGAAGCGTCAGCGCACGCTCGCCGTACAAGGCCTGGTCGGCAAAAGCGGCCACCCGAGGAAACATGCCGTCCGCCGTCGCCATCGTAGGCAACGCGAAGTACAGCCCGCGCGCCCCCGCCGTCCGGCCGAGCACCGCAGCCGCGTACAAGGCGGCCTCGGTCTTTCCATCACCGGTGGGAGCCGTGACCAACAACAGACCCGAACCGCGCTCCGCCACCAGCCGGGGAAGGTGTTGCACCAAATCCCGTTGCAGGGGGTTGGGGAGGAACGGAAACATCCCTTCGAACTGTTGGAGGGCGAAATCCGTCCGACCCAACTGTGCGGCCCTGACCACGCCGGGCGCTGCGTGCGACGCCCTCGCCCAGTGTTCGTCCAGTGCTCGCGGCGTCGCTTTCCATCCCACCGCCGGCAGAAGCGGCTTGATCCAGTCGGTCTGGCTCGCCAGCCAATCCGCCACCACGATCAGACCGGCAACGACAACGGCGAGCTCAGCCGGCAGCCCGTCTTTCGGTAGGGCGCTCGCGCCCACCACCCGCCGCAGTTCGCTGAAATGCTGACGGCGCTGGTCGGCCCAGCCTTGCTCGCCGAGCCCCGGCACATGGACGCTCGCGGCGCTCAGCTTCCGCTGCAGCAACGGCTGCCCGAACACGCCGTGATGACCGCCGAGCAACTGGGCCACCTGATGGCTCACCGCCCGCCGCATCCGGTTGAGGTCACCCGGATAACCGATCTCGGCGAGGAGCGAGGTCACCGCCCAATGCGTCGCAACTTCATGCCGGAAGGAGGTCTCGCGCTCGGCACCCGGAACGGCGAAGTACGCCGGCTCCTTCCGCACGGCCGCGAAAGCCGCAGGCACCTGAGCCTGAAAGGGCGGCGTGATCTTCCCGAGGTCATGCAGACCCGCCCAGAACGAGAGAACCTGCCGTACCTCCGACTCGCCCAGTTGCACGGCACCCGCGATACGCGCCCGGCTCCGGGAGCTCAGCACCACATCCCACAGCACACCGAATATGGCTGCCGTGTCCAGCAGATGGCAGATGACCGGGTAAGGGCGCTCCAAGCCGCGTTCCTTCCCCCACAGACGGCTGTCGGGTTCGGCGGCGCACACACCGGCGTCATCGGGTTCTGTCATGGCCCTACGGATAGCAGGCGGCACTGACATCACACCGACCGGCAAGGTTCTCGTGGCGTGCGTGCGTCTCTGGGGCCCGGCATTGGCGTCGTACTGCTGCGGCTGATGTCCCGTAGGCTTCGCTGTTGTGGCCAGGCTTGGGGAAGTAGACGTGCTGGCGTTCCTCTCGGGTGAAAGGCACCGTCAAGAAATGGCAAAGCTCTAGCAGAGTGCCTGCTCAGGAAGGGTGTTCTCCGCGCAGGCGGAGGTGGGTCGGAATGCGCTCGGCGATGCCGAAGGACACGGCCGTGTTCTCCGCGCAGGCGGAGGTGGGTCGGTGCAGGCGGACTACGCCCGGACGATGGCAAAGTGTTCTCCGCGCAGGCGGAGGCGGGTCGAACGCGGCGGCGCGCGGGTCGGCCCACCGGGCGTGTTCTCCGCGCAGGCGGAGGTGGGTCGGCCGTGGTCACGGTCGCAGACCTGAGTTCCGAGTGTTCTCCGCGCAGGCGGAGGTGGGTCGCCGGTCAAGGTCCGCGCGGACCGGCTCCGGGGGTGTTCTCCGCGCAGGCGGAGGTGGGTCGACCACGGTCTTCCCGGCACCCGTGGGGAGCAGGTGTTCTTCGCGCAAGTGGAGGTAGGTCCGTCCCTCAACGGGACGAGGGTCCGCGGGGTACCGCGCGGAGTTCGGGCGGTTCCCAATGCGCGAGCCGAGATGGCGCACGTGCATTCCGATCAAGTGGAGTAGCCGAGCGCCTCCGCCTGCCGGGTCAGGCGCACAGTCCGCTCACGCAGGTTTCAACACCGCGGACCGCCGGGGATTCCCGCGCCACCCGCGCCACCCGCGCCACCCGCGCTGCCCACGCCGCCCCGCTGCCTACGCTGGGGGAGTGACCCGACACCGCAGGCCCGTGGCCGTCTTCGACCTCGACAACACCCTCGCGTCCACCGCCCACCGCCAGCACTTCCTGGAACGGCGCCCACGCGACTGGGACCGCTTCTTCGCCGCCGCGCCTGAGGACCCGCCGCTCCCGGAGGGTGTCGAGCTGTGCCTGGGGGCCGCCGAGGAGTGCGACATCGTCTACCTGACGGGGCGGCCCGAACGCTGTCGCCGTGACACGCTCGACTGGCTCGCCGAGCACGGTCTCCCGGAGGGGCCGGTGCACATGCGGCGGGACCGCGACTTCCGGCCGGCCCGGCAGACCAAGCTGGAGCTGCTGCGCCGGCTCGGCCGCGACCGCGAGGTGCGTGTGCTGGTCGACGACGACGAGCTGGTCTGCGACGCCGCCGAGGCGGCGGGCTTCACCGTGGTGCGGGCGCGGTGGGCGGTGCCGTCGGAGGCGCTGAAGGAGGCGCAGGAGCGGGAGGGACGCACCTGAGCGGTCGATCGGATCCGATATCCGATGTCCGGCAGCGGATCTGGATGCCTGGATGCACTATCCGATGTCCGGCAGCCGCCTGGATTATTGGATCCGATATCCGGTATCCGACATCCGATATCGGATGAGCTGCATCCGCGGGTGGATCCGATATCCGGGATCAGTCGCCGTCCTCCAGGCGGAAGCCGACCTTCAGCCCCACCTGGTAGTGCTCGATCGCCCCGTCCACCAGGTGCCCGCGCACCTGGGTGACCTCGAACCAGTCGAGCCCCCGCAGGGTCTGCGAGGCCCGCTGGATCCCGTTGCGGATGGCCTGGTCGACGCCCTCGGTGGACGTGCCGACGATCTCGGTGACGCGGTAGGTGTGGTTCGACATGGGAGCCGGACTCCTCTCGGTGCCCTCGGTGGGTTCCCTCCACCGTGCCCCACTCCGGCGAGGACCGCGACACGTCGCCCGCCCGGCGGGGTACGGCCGAGGACTTGACCTGCCGCATTGGTCCAGACCAGAATCCGGCCCATACCCGCGCGAACCTCCCGTCAGGTCCCCCCACACGTCGGGTCGGCAACCCTCCCCGCAGAAGGTGACCTCACGTGAAGAACCGCCGTCTGGCCTGTCCGCTGGCAGTCGTCTCCGCCCTCCTCCTCTCCGGGTGCGGCCTCCTCCCCGGAGGGGGAGACACCACCCGCACGGTCAACCTCTGGCTGATGCGCGACAGCGTGAGCGAGGACTTCCTCCAGCGGTTCACCGAGTCCTTCGAGGCCGAGCACGACGGCGTCGAGCTGGAGGTCACCATCCACGACTGGACCGGCATCGGGAAGAAGGTCACCGACGCCATCAACGGCCCCGGCGGCCCCGACGTCATCGAGGTCGGCAACACCCAGGTCGCCCAGTACGCCGACACCGACAAGCTCTACGACCTCACCCTGGAGTCGGTCCGCGACCTCGGCAGCGCCGAATGGCTCCCCGGCCTCGCCGAGCCCGGCAGCATCGGCGGCGCCCAGTACGGCATCCCCTGGTACGCCGCCAACCGCATCGTCATCTACAACAAGGACCTCTTCGCCGACGCCGGCGTCAAGCCGCCCGCCACCCGGGCCCAGTGGCTCGACGACACCGAGAAGCTCAACCGGAACGGCACCCAGGGCATCTACCTCGCCGGCCAGGACTGGTACACCCTCTCCGGCTTCATCTGGGACGAGGGCGGCGAACTCGCCGTCGACAAGGGCGGCCTGTGGGCCGGCGCGCTCGACAGCCCCGCCGCCCTGCGCGGCATGGCCTTCTACAAGGACCTCCAGGCCCTCGGCAAGGGCCCCAAGGACGCCGACGAGCAGAACCCTCCGCAGGCCGAGGTCTTCGCCAGGGGCGACGTCGCCCAGATCATCGCCACACCCAGCGCCATCCCCGTGATCACCAAGGCCAACCCCGCCCTCAAGGACAAGCTCGGCTTCTTCCCCATCCCCGGCAAGAAGGCCGGGCAGCCCTGTGCCGTGTTCACCGGCGGCTCCGACCTCATCATCCCGGAGAACGCGCCCGAGCGCGCCGTCGCGATGGAGGTCGTCAAGGCGCTCGCCGGCGAGAAGTGGCAGAGCGAACTCGCCCGTGCGATGAACTACGTACCCAACAAGACCTCCCTCGCCTCGGTCGTCGCCGGCCAGGAGGCCACCGCCACCATGGCCGTGGGAGCCGCCCGCGGCCGGGCCACCCCCAACTCGCCCCAGTGGGCCGACGTCGAGGCCGACAACCCCATCAAGCCGTACATGACCGCGGTCCTCACCGGCGAGGACCCGAAGCGGGCCGCCCAGAAGGCCTCCCAGCGGATCACGGACACCCTCGCCGAGTAGGCGCGCCCCACACCATTCAGCGCCTCCACACCAACCGGTCCACGGCCGGTCACGTCGAATCCAGTCACCCACGGAAGAAACGAGGAGTCGGGCCACCGCTCGCACGGCCCGGCTCCCTGCCGTCTTTCCGTACCGCCGGAGGATCCCGACATGGCCGCCGTACCCCTCGCCCAGCCCGTCGCCGAACCGGCGGGCCGGCCCCTTGCCCCCGTACCGCCCCGGCAGCGCGCCGGGGAGGAGCCGCAGCCCCGCTACGTCGTCGGTCTCGCGCGCGACCAGGAGGACGTCCGGGCCGCGCAGCGGCTGCGCCACCTCGTCTTCGCCGGCGAGATGGGCGCCCGCCTCGACGGGCCCGAACCCGGCCTCGACAGCGACGCCTTCGACGCCTACTGCGACCACCTCCTCGTACGGCGGGAGGACACCGGCGAGGTCGTCGGCACCTACCGGGTGCTGCCGCCCGAGCGGGCCGCGGTGGCGGGGCGGCTCTACTCCGAGAGCGAGTTCGACCTCGCCCGGCTCGCCCCGATCCGCCACGACCTCGTGGAGGTCGGCCGCTCCTGCGTCCACCCCGCCCACCGCAACGGCGCCGTCATCGCCCTCGTCTGGGCCGGCCTCGCCCGCTACATGACCCGCACCGGCCACGACTGGCTCGCCGGCTGCTGCTCCGTCCCGCTCGCCGACGGCGGCACCCTCGCCGCCGCCACCTGGGACGCGGTCAGGACCAAGCACCTGGCCCCCGAGGAGTACTGGGTCACCCCGCACCGGCTGTGGACGCCCGGCGCCACCGCCGCGCCCGCCGAGGGCCGGGTCGAACTGCCCCCGCTCCTGCGCGGCTACCTGCGGCTCGGCGCGTGGGTCTGCGGCGCCCCCGCCCACGACCCCGACTTCGGCGTCGCCGACCTCTACGTGCTGCTGTCGCTGCGCCGCACCAACCCCCGCTATCTGCGGCACTTCCTCTCGCTCGCCCCGGCCCGGTGAGCGTCCGGTGAGCCTCCTCACCGGCCCCTCGCCGTGGCTGCCCACGGCGCCGTGCACGCCCGGCCGGTGCGCCGCCCACCCCGGCCCTGACGCCCCGCGCGCCGGGACCGGCCGGGGTGTGCTGCGGCTGGCAGCGGGGCTCGCCGCCGTGCTCCTCGGTGTGCTGCTCGCCCCGCTCGCGGCCCCGCTGCCGGCGGCCGGGCGCCTCGCGCTCGTCCGCTGCTGGTGCCGGGCCGTGTTGCGGGCCTTCGGCGTACGGGTCCGGGTCACCGGCCGGCCGGCGCCCCAGGGCGTCCCGCTCCTGGTCGTCGCCAACCATGTCTCCTGGCTGGACATCCCGCTGGTCGCCGCCGTGCTCCCGGGGCGGATGCTCGCCAAGCGCGAGGTGCGCGGCTGGCCCCTGCTCGGCCCGCTCGCCGCGCTCGGCGGCACCCTCTTCATCGACCGCGACCGGCTCAGGACCCTGCCCGCCACGGTGGCCGGGATGGCCCACGTCCTCGCCGCCGGCGGCCGGATCGTCGTCTTCCCGGAGGGCTCCACCTGGTGCGGCCGGGCGAGCGGCGTCTTCCGGCCGGCTTCCTTCCAGGCCGCACTGGACGCCGGATCCGATATCCAACCCGTACGGATCGACTACCGGCCCGCCGGCCCCGCCGCGTTCGTCGGGGACGACACCCTCGGGGCGTCGCTGTGGCGGATCGCGACGGCGCGGCGACTCGACGCCGAGATCCGGATATTGGACCCGATATCCAGTCTCCGATATCCAGACCGCCGCACCCTCGCCCGCGCCGCTCAGTCCACCGTCGCCAGGGAGAGCGCGAACCTCCCCTCCCTGTCCGTCCACCAGCGGGCCAGCGACAGTCCCGCCTCCGCGAGCTCCGTGCGCACCCCCTCCTGACGGAACTTCGCCGACACCTCGGTCCGCAGCTCCTCGCCCTCCTCGAAGGACACCACCAGATCGAGCTCCCGGATCTTCACCGACAGCGCGTGCCGCGCCCGCAACCGCATCTCGATCCACTCGCGCTCCCGGTTCCACAGCGCCACGTGGTCGAAGTCCTCCGGGCGGGCGTCCGCCCCCAGCTCCCGGTCGATGACCGCGAGCACGTTCTTGTTGAAGGCGGCCGTCACACCCGCCGCGTCGTCGTACGCGGCCACCAGCGTCGCCTCGTCCTTCACCAGGTCCGTACCCAGCAGCAGCGCGTCACCGGGTGACAGCATCCCGCGGACCGCCCGCAGGAACTCGCGCCGCTCCCCGGGCAGCAGATTGCCGATGGTGCCGCCCAGGAACGCCACCAGACGCGGCCCGGGGGTGTCCGGCAGGTCGAGACCATGGGTGAAGTCGGCGACCAGGGCGTGCACCCGCAGCCCCGGCCGCTCGGCGGCCAGCGCCTCGCCCGCGCCCTTGAGCGCCGACTCGCTCACGTCCACCGGCACGTAGGCGGCCAGCCCGGGCAGCAGCGCGTCGATCAGATGGCGGGTCTTCTCCGACGAGCCGGAGCCCAGCTCCACCAGCGTCCGCGCCCCGGTCGCCGCCGCGATCTCCTCGGACCGGGACTCGAGGATCTCCCGCTCGGCCCGCGTCGGGTAGTACTCGGGCAGCCGGGTGATCTCCTCGAACAGCTCGCTGCCGCGCGCGTCGTAGAACCACTTCGGCGGCAGTTCCTTCGGATCGTGGGTCAGGCCGTGGAGCACGTCGGCGCGCAGCGCGGCGTCCGCGGCGTCCTCGGCGAGGGAGCGGGTCAGCTGGAACGGGCTCACGGCGAGGGCTCCTTGAGCGGGGTGAGGACGACTTCGGCGGACGAGGCGGCGAGGACCGTCCGGTCCGGCACCTCCGTCCAGCGCGGATCGTCGTCGTACGGTTCGGAGGCCACGACCGTCCGGCCGGGCCCGGTCAGATACCAGAGCGAGTTCCCCCACGCCGTCGCCGCGATCGTCGCCCCGTCCATGAGCAGCAGGTTCAGGCGGGCGCCGGGAGCGGCCTCCGCGACCTCCCGCACGGTGTCGGCGAGCGCCCGGTCCGGCGCGTCCCCGGCCCGCAGCCGGTGCAGCACCAGCGCCCACACGAGGGCCGAGTCGGTCCGCGCCTCCAGGGACAGCAGCTCGGCCGCCGGCAGCGTCGCCGCGAGCGCGGTGAGCGACCCGGGCCACCCCGGCACCGCCCCGTTGTGGCTGAACAGCCACCGGTCCGCGGCGAACGGGGCCGCCGCCGCCTCCCCGTCCGCCCCCGGCACCGTGGCGCCCCGCACGGCGCCCAGCAGCGCCCCGGAGCGCACCACGCGCCCCAGGTCGGCGAAGGAGAGGTCGCCCCACAGCGGTCCGGTCCCGCGATAACGGGCGGGCACCGGGTCGCCCTCCGCGTACCAGCCGACCCCGAAACCGTCGGCGTTCACCAGGCCGCTGCTCTGCGTCCGCGGCTGCCAGGCCTGCCGTTCCAGCGAGTGCGGAGGCCGCAGCAGCAGCTCGCCGAGGGCCACCGGCGCGCCGACGTAGGCCAGGTGCCGGCACATCAGACCGGCTCCGCGGTCCGCGCGGTGCGGAAGCCGGAGAAGATCTGCCGCCGCACCGGAAGGTCCCAGTTGCGGAAGGTGCCCCGGCACGCCACCGGGTCCACGGCGAACGACCCGCCCCGCAGCACCTTGTGCGCCGGCCCGAAGAACACCTCCGAGTACTCCTTGTACGGGAAGGCCCGGAACCCCGGATACGGCAGGAAGTCGCTGGCCGTCCACTCCCACACGTCACCGATCAGCTGGCGCACGCCCAGCGGGGAGGCGCCCTCCGGATAGCTCCCGGCCGGCGCGGGCCCCAGGTGCCGCTGCCCCAGATTGGCCTGTACGGGACCGGGGTCGGCGTCGCCCCACGGATAGCGCCGGGACCGGCCGGTCGCCGGGTCGTGGCGGGCCGCCTTCTCCCACTCGGCCTCCGTGGGCAGCCGCCGCCCGGCCCAGCGGGCGTAGGCGTCGGCCTCGTACCAGCTGACGTGCAGCACCGGCTCGTTCTCGGGGACCGGCTCGGTCACCCCGAACCGGCGGCGCAGCCACTGCCCGCCCTCGCGCCGCCAGAACAGCGGTGCCTCGACGCCGTGCTCGCGGATCTGCGCCCAGCCCTCCGGCAGCCACCAGCGCTCGTCGTGGTAGCCGCCGTCGGCGATGAAGGTCTGGTACGCGCCGTTGGTCACGGGCGTGGTGTCGATGAAGAAGGCCGGGACGATCCGGGTGTGCGCGGGACGCTCGTTGTCGAGCGCCCACGGCTCGTCGGAGGTGCCCATCGTGAACGGGCCGCCCGGCACCAGCACTTCGCTGTCCGCCGGCGGGTCCGCGACCGTGTCGGGCGGTGCGGGCGCGGTGAGAGCCGGGGGACCCTTACGAAGCTGATGGGTGATCAGCATGGTCTCGTCGTGCTGCTGTTCGTGCTGCGCGATCATCCCGAACGCGAAGGCGGACTCCACCAGCGGGCCGGCCTCCAGGCGGGTGCCGTCGAGGACGCCCAGGACCCGGTCGCGTACGTCCGCCGCGTACGCCCGCGCCTCGGCGGGCGCGAGCAGCGGCAGCGAGGGTCGAGCCGCGCGCGGGTGCTGAAAGGCGTCGTACAGCGAGTCGATCTCGGGCCGCAGCGCCTCACGGCCGGCCACCGCCCGCCACAGCCACTGCTCCTCCTGGTTGCCGATGTGCGCGAGGTCCCACACCAGCGGGGACATCAACGGCGAGTGCTGGGCCGTCAGTTCGGCGTCGTCCACGCAGGAGGTGAGCAGCGCGGTGCGCTCCCGTGCCGTGGTCAGCGCCGCCACCGCGCGTGACCGCAGCGCGGCCTCGTCGGGTGTCGTCTCCGGCGCGGTCAAGACGCCACCTCCTGCAGCTCGTCTGCGGGGCAGCCGCCCCCCAGCACATGGCGTTCGTGGAAGGCCGCCACCGCCGCCACCACCTCGGCCGAGGCCCCGATCCGCGGCAGCGCCTCCAAGGCCGCCCCGAACACCGCGAGCGCCGCCGTGTGCAGCAGCGGATCGGCCAGACCGTCCCGGGCCGCCGCCCGCCACAGCGGGTTGCGCGGGGCCGGGCCGTCACCGGCGAGCGCCTCCAGCGGCCCGACCGCCCGATGGGCGGCCTCCGCGGCCCGGAGGTCCTCGAACAGGGCGGTCGTCACCGCCACCGGCACCATCCAGCCGTCCAGGCCCGGCTGTGCGTCGATCATCCGCAGCTCCAGGTGCCCGCGCGGCCGCACCGGCGGGAAGAGGGTCGTCAGGTGATAGCGCAGGTCGTCCGCGTCGGCCCGCCGCGGCCGGCCCGTGCGCAGCCACTCCCGGAACGTCAGCCCCTCCGGCACCGCCCAGGGCCCCTCCGGGGTCCGTACGCACAGCACGGGGGTGTCGAGGACGTGCGCCGCCCACTCGGCGCGCGGCTCGCCGTCCGGCGGCGGCGCCAGGGTCCGTGAAGGGTCGAGGTCGGTCCACAGCGCCTGCCGGGTGGACCGCCAGCCCGTCCGGCGGCCGCCGTGCACGGGAGAGTTGGCGAACGCCGCCACCAGGACCGCGCCCAGCAGGTGCGCGAGCCGCCAGCGCTGCCGATAGCCGAGCGGCCCCGGCCCGTCGAGGCCGGCGTCGAGACAGATCTGCACGGAGGCCGACTCGCACATCATGGCCCGCCCGGCGGGACCGTTCCTGGCGAGGGCCGCCTCCATGGCGTCGTACCGCGGCTCGTGCAGCACGCGCGCGCGTGGCGCCTGCCACGGGTCCACCCCGTAGCCGCTGAGGCCGAGTCCGAGCGGGGCGAGCGCCTCCCGCACCGCCCGCAGATCGGCGGCCAGCGAGTCCAGGCACTCCATGAGGGAGGCCGCGGGCAGCGAGCTGAGCTCCAGTTGCCCACCGGGTTCGAAGGTGAGGGCCGCGACCAGCGGCACGGCCCGTACGGTGTCGATCGCCGCCGCCAGCCGGCGCGGCGGGACGGGAAGGCGGGGATCACGCAGTTCGTGGACGAGCCATTCCAACTCGACCCCGACCGCCCGCGGCGGTCCCGTCTTGAAGCAGATGCATCGCAGTAGGTCCTCGGCCTCCTCCTCGGTCAGAGGAGGACCACCCCGGGGTATGCCGTCCGACGACGGTGCCGTCATCGCTCCACCTCCTGGGAAAGCGCTGATTCCACCTAAAGCCACCCGGCACCGGCGTGCAAGACCGCCTCCCGCGCGCGGCCGGGAAAACCCGTTGCCGCCCCCGACGCCGGTCGATCATGCTTTCGGGTCATGAGCGCACGACTGCGGGCCCTGGCCCGCGAGACCGAGGAGATCGTGGCGGCCGGCCGCTACACCGCCCCGGACGGCCGGATCGTCCCCCTCGCCGAGCAGCTGGCCGCCGCACTGGCCGGAACCCGCCTCCACGGCCCCGAACCCGTCGCCGTCACCCCCGGCACCGACCGCACGACCACCCTCCAGGTCACCGACGAGAGCAGCCTCGCCGCCGCCCGCCGCATGACCCGCGCCGACCCCGGCGCCCCCGTGGCGGTCCTCAACTTCGCCTCCGCCCGCAACCCCGGCGGCGGCTACCTCAACGGCGCCCAGGCCCAGGAGGAGGCCCTGTGCCGTTCCTCCGCCCTCTACGCAACCCTGCTGCGCGCCCCCGCGTACTACGACCACCACCGGGCGGAACGGGACGCCTTCTACACCGACCGGGTCATCCACTCGCCCGCGGTTCCCGTCTTCCGCGACGACCGCGGCACCCTGCTTGCCGAGCCGTTCACGGTCGGCTTCCTCACCTCGCCCGCGCCCAACGCCGGGGTGATCCGCCGCCGCACCCCGGAGCTCGCCGATCGGGTCCCCGCGGCCCTCGCCGCCCGCGCCGAACGGGTCCTGGAGACCGCCGCCGCCCACGACTACCGCAGGCTGGTCCTCGGCGCCTGGGGCTGCGGAGTCTTCCAGAACGACCCCGCGGGGGTCGCGACCGCCTTCAGGACGCTGCTCACCGGGGAAGGCCGCTTCGCCCGTCACTTCGACGAGGTCGTCTTCGCGATCCTCGACCGCACCCGCGACCAGAGCACCCTCGGCGCCTTCCGGCGGGTCTTCCGCTGAGTGAGTGAGTGACTGGCTGACGGACCGGCTGACCGGCCGATCCACCGACTCACTGAGCCACCGACCCACCGTCCGACATGCCCGACCTACCGTCCGAGACGCCCGACCCACCGTCCGAGACGCCCGACCCACCGTCTGACATGCGGCTTTCGTACTCCCGTGCGAGTCTGGGAAGCGAGATCTTCCATGACGGGAGGCACGATCGTGGGCAAGAAACAGACCCGGGTCAACAAGGGCGCCCGCACCGGAGGCCACGAGCACCGGGCGGCGGTCTCGGCGAAGGAGACGCCCCGCTCGTCCTCCTCCGAGGCGCCGCGTCCGGCCGTCGACGCCCCCGCCCACCGCAAAGAGCGCAAGTTCGGGCACAACTGAGAGGCGCGCGAACACCGTCGGGACGGTGCGTGGATGATGGACCCCCTTTCCCGCTCGTCCCAGGGGGGCACATGCGCACCACGCGCACCACTCGTCTCGTCGCCGTCCTCGCCGTCGCCCTGCTCGCCGGACTCACCGCCTGCACCTCACCGGCGGAACCGTCCCGACAGACCGAACCGACGGCCGTCGTCTCGGTGGACACCGTCCCGACGGCCACCACCGCCCCGCCCGAGCAGCCGGCGGAGGGCGGCGGCATGCCCGACCTCATCGGCGGAAGCGTCGCCGGCGCCTACGGCCAACTGTCGGGCAGCATGAGGTTCGAGGACGTCTCCGGCCAGGGCCGGATGGTGCCGGTCCAGTCGTCGGCCGCCGCCGACTGGAAGATCTGCACCCAGGAGCCCGCACCCGGGGCCGCCGTCACCGGGACCATCGTCCTGGGCGCCGTGATGAAGAACGAGAGCTGCTGACGAGCGGCACGCGGACCCGCGGGGCGGGGCCCGGCGCCACACCGGCGCCGGGCCCCGCCCCGTACCGTCACATGCCGTCCCCGGGAGCCATGGGTGATGACCCGTGTCAATGACGCGTGTAAACCCTGTGTGGCACTCGATTCCGGCCATCCGCCAGAGCCGGGACCGGATCGTTCTGGAAAGATGCCGGAGCGATGAGCCAGTCACCCAAGCAGTCCGCCGGACGTTCCGTCCCCACCAGCGCCGATGTGGCCCGGCTCGCGGGGGTCTCCCGGGCCACCGTGAGCTACGTCCTGAACAACACCGCGGCCGTACGGATCAGCGAGCCCACCCGTCGCCGGGTGCGCGAGGCCGCCGAGGAGCTCGGCTACGTACCGCACGCCGCGGCCCGGAGCCTGCGCGCGGGGCACAGCCGGATGGTCCTGATGCCCACCGCGCACGTGCCGATCGGCCCGCTGTACAGCCGCTTCTTCAACGAGCTCCAGTGGGCCCTGCGCCGCCTGGACTACACGGTGGTGCAGTACGCGAGCGTGGGCCTGGAGGCGGACGAGGCCGCCCGCGCCTGGGCCGAGCTGCGACCGGTCGCGGTGGTCTCGCTGGGCCAGGTGGGACTGACGCCGTCCGGGGTGGAACTGCTCAGGCGCGCCGGTGCCAAGGCCGTCATCACGGTGGGCCCGCAGCAGATCGCCGGCACCCACGCGCTGGTCATGGACCAGACGTCGGTCGGCCGGGTGGCCGGCGCCCACCTGGTCGAGCGCGGCTGCCGGGCCGTCGGGGTCGTGATGCCCGAGGAACCCGGCCTGGAGATGTTCTCCGTGCCGCGGCTCGAAGGCGTGCGGGCGGCGGCGGACAAGGCCGGCGCCACCGTCGTACCGCTGCCGCTGCGGTACGAGGAGGAGCCCGCGAACGAGCTCGCCGCGCGCTGGCGCGAGCTCGGCCTCGACGGGGTCTTCGGCTACAACGACGAGTACGCGATGCTCCTCATGCGGGCCCTCCAGGACGCCGGCGTCGCCGTCCCGGGGGAGACGGCCGTGGTCGGCTCGGACGACCTCGTGCTCGGGCGGCTGCTGCGGCCCCGGCTCAGCACGGTGCACATCGACATGGTGCGGGGCCAGGAGCTCGCCGAACTGGTCGACCGGGCGGTCCGCGACCCGGAGGCGGCGCCCGAGCGGCGGGAACTGCTCGCCTCGCGGATCGTGCACCGCGAGTCCAGCTGAGCGGATCCGGCTGAGCGGGCCTGGCAGAGTGGATCCGGTTGAGGGTCCCGCATGAGCGGGTCCGCTCCAGCCGGTCCGGGGGCGGGAGCCCGGCGGTGTCGGGCGCCGTCCCGGCCGAGTCGGCCCGGACGCGCCTGACCGGCCGAAGCGGCCCGGACGAGCCGGCCCGGCGGCGGGACCCGGCGGCGTCGGGAGGCCGGGGCCGCGCGGTCGGCTTAGCGTCGATCCATGAGCACACATCCGAAGCGTTTCGAGATCCTTCTGGTGCCGTCCCACGTGGACGACCGCGGCGGCGCCTCCGTGGAGGACAGCGCCGTGCGCTCGGCGGTCGTCGAGGCGACCGGCCGTACCGGCGAGTCCGGCTACCCGATCTACGAGGGGCACGGGCTGATGGCCGACATCGACCCGGAGACGCGCACGGTGGAGGCACTGCTCGTGGACGGCCGCGAGCTCGACTACGGACTGACGGCGCTGATCAGAGGGCCCGAGACGGCCTGAAGGGGCGTTGACAGAAGGCGCGCACCGGCGGAGACTCGGGCCCGCGGGGGGCGAAGATTACTTCACCAGGCGAACATCGCGGCGAACGGCGAAGGGAACACCGGGCGAGCCCGGGGGCGTTCGGCGTGTTTCCGACTCCCCGCCCCGTTGCCCGTACGCGAAGGTCCCGTGGGAGAGAACCGATGAGCATCCGCGACGTCTACATCGTCGACGCCGTCCGCACCCCGATCGGCAAGTTCGGCGGCGCGCTCTCCTCCGTCCGGCCCGACGACCTCGCCGCCCACGTCGTACGCGCCCTCGTCGACCGCACCCCGGACCTCGACCCGACCCGGGTCGACGACGTGTACTTCGGCGACGCCAACGGCGCCGGCGAGGACAACCGCGACGTGGCCCGCATGGCCGTCCTCCTCGCCGGTCTGCCCACCTCCGTGCCGGGCGTGACCGTCAACCGGCTCTGCGGATCCGGCCTGGAGGCCGTCATCCAGGCCGCCCGCGCCATCGCCCTCGGCGACGCCTCCGTCGCCATCGCCGGCGGCGTCGAGTCGATGTCCCGCGCCCCGTGGGTGCTGCAGAAGCCCGAACGCGCCTTCCCGGCCGGCCACCAGCAGCTGCACTCCACGACCCTCGGCTGGCGGATGACCAACCCGCGGATGCCGGCCGAGTGGACCGTCTCCCTCGGCGAGGGCGCCGAGCTCGTCGCCGACAAGCACGCCATCGGCCGCGAGCAGCAGGACGCCTTCGCCCTCGCGAGCCACCGCAAGGCCGCCGAGGCCTGGGCCAAGGGTCTGTACGACGGTGAGGTCGTCCCCTACGAGGGCGTCGAGCTCGTACGGGACGAGTGCATCCGCGACTCCACCTCCCCGGAGGCCCTGGCCAAGCTGAAGCCCTCCTTCCGCCCCGACGGCGGCACGGTCACGGCCGGCAACGCCTCCCCGCTCAACGACGGGGCGGCGGCCCTGCTCCTGGTCGACGAGGCCGGGCTGCGCGAGACCGGCCGCGAGCCGCTGGCCCGGATCCGCGCCTCCGCCGTCACCGGCATCGAGCCGCAGCTCTTCGGGCTCGGCCCGGTCGAGGCGGTGCGGCGGGCCCTGGACAAGGCCGGCCGGGACTTCTCCGACCTGACGACCTTCGAGCTGAACGAGGCCTTCGCCGCCCAGGCCCTGGGCTGCCTGGCCGAGTGGCCGGAACTCGACCCCGCCGTGGTCAATCCGCGCGGCGGCGCCATCGCGATCGGCCACCCGCTGGGCGCCTCGGGCGCCCGCCTCGCCGGCGCGGTCGCCCACCAGCTGGCGGCGGCCGGCTCCGGCACGGGCCTCGCCGCGCTCTGCATCGGCGTCGGTCAGGGCCTGGCCCTGGTCCTGGAGCGCTGACCGCCCCGTACGAGACGCGTGAGGGGTTCCGGAGACGCTCCGGAACCCCTCGACGGCCGTCGGCTACCGCCGCTACTTCTGCTGCGCCTCGGCGATGGACTTGCGCACCTCGTCCATGTCCAGCTTGCGGGCCTGGCCGATGACGTCCTCCAGGGCGGCCTCCGGCAGCGCGCCGGGCTGGGCGAAGATCGCGACCTTGTCGCGGACGATCATCAGGGTCGGGATCGAGCGGATCTCGAACGCCGCCGCCAGCTCCTGCTGCGCCTCGGTGTCCACCTTGGCGAAGACCAGGTCCTCGTGGCGCTGGGAGGCGGCCTCGAAGACGGGGCCGAACTGACGGCAGGGACCGCACCAGGAAGCCCAGAAATCGATCAGAACGAAGTCGTTCTCGCTCACGATCTGGTCGAAGTTGTCCTTGGTGAGCTCTACGGTGCTCATGCTTCCTACCTCTCGGGGTCCAGTGCCAGTCACCTGCGGTCTTCACGGTCCCCTGGGGACTCACCCCGCACAACGGCGTATCGAGCCGCGCTATTCCACACCGGCACCCGCAGACTTGGACCATGACACGAGCGGCGGAGAACGAACACGCGCACGCGTACGACGTGGTGGTCCTCGGCGCGGGACCGGTGGGCGAGAACGTGGTGGACCGGGTCCGGGCGGCCGGGCTCACCGTGGCGGTGGTCGAGGGCGAACTGGTCGGCGGCGAGTGCTCGTACTGGGCCTGCATGCCCAGCAAGGCGCTGCTGCGGCCCGCCATCGTCCGTGCCGAGGCTCGCCGGACACCGGGACTGCGCGGCCACGCCTACGGGCCGCTGGACGCCCACGAGGTGCTGGCCCACCGGGACTCCGTGGTGGGCGACTGGAAGGACGACGGCCAGGTGGAGTGGGTCGCGTCCACGGGGGCCCAGCTGTACCGCGGCCACGGCCGGCTCGACGGGCCCCGCCGCGTCACCGTCCAGGGACCCGAGGGCGACCGCCACGTCCTGACCGCCCGGCACGCCGTCGCCGTGTGCACCGGCAGCCGCGCCGTCCTCCCCGATCTGCCGGGCCTGCCCGCCGCCGGGCCCTGGACCAGCCGCGAGGCGACCAGTTCCGGCCGGGTGCCCGAGCGGCTCGTCGTCGTCGGCGGGGGAGTGGTCGGCGCGGAGATGGCGACCGCCTGGCAGGCGCTCGGCTCGCGGGTGACCGTGCTCGTGAGGGGCGAGGGACTGCTGCCCCGGATGGAGCCGTTCGCGGGCGAACACGTCGCCGCCGCCCTCACGGAACGCGGCGCGGAGATCCGCACCGGCGCCACCGTCGCCGCGGTGGTACGGGACGGCCACACCGGACCCGTCACCGTCGTCCTGGAGGGCGGCGACCGGGTCGAGGGCGACGAGGTGCTCTTCGCGACCGGCCGGCGGCCGCGCACCGAGGACATCGGCCTGGAGACGGTCGGTCTGGAACCCGGCTCGTGGCTCTCGGTCGACGACAGCCTCCGGGTCGAGGGCCATGACTGGCTGTACGCCGTCGGGGACGTCAACCACCGTGCCCTGCTGACCCATCAGGGCAAGTACCAGGCACGGATCGCGGGCGCCGCCATCGCCGCCCGGGCCGCCGGGAACGGTTCCGCGGACGGTTCGGCGAGCGGTGCTGGGAACGGCTCCGGGGACGGCTCCGCGGGCTTGAGGGACAGCTCAACGGGCTCCGGGGACGGTTCGGTGAACGGCCCCTGGGGCCCGTACAGCGCCACCGCCGACCACGCGGCCGTCCCCCAGGTCGTGTTCACCGATCCCGAGGTGGCCTCCGTCGGACTCACCCTGGCCGCCGCCGAGGCCGCGGGGCGCCGGGCGCGGGCCGTGGACCTCGACCTGACGGCGGTCGCGGGCGCGGGTCTGTACGTCCAGGGATACCGAGGCCACGCGCGCATGGTGGTCGACCTCGACCGCGAGACCGTCATCGGCGCCACCTTCGTCGGACCCGGCATCGGCGAACTCCTCCACTCGGCAACCGTCGCCGTCACCGGCGAGGTCCCGATCACCCGCCTCTGGCACGCCGTTCCCGCCTATCCGACCCTGAGCGAGGCCTGGTTGCGGCTCCTGGAGGCGTACCGGGACGGGGCGGGCACGGCGTGAGCCCCGGGGAGCGGGACGGGAGGGAGCGCGCTCAGGGGGAGAGTTCTCAGGTGGAGCGTGCGCAAGGGGGGCGTGCGCAGGGGGAGCGCGCCAACGAGTACGACGCCTCCTGCGCCCGCTGCGGCGGCCCGGTCCCGGCGGGCGCCGGCGTGCTGCGGCACGGCGCCAAGGCCTGGGAGGTCTACCACCCGGAGCACGCTCCCGAGCCCGGCCCGCCCCCGCCCGGAGACCACCCCGGCTGGCACCGGCGGCGCCTGCTGGCGTTGGACATCGGATCCACCGGGTACCGGCCGGCCGTCGATCGGATCCGATCCGCGGCGCTGCGGGGCAGCGACGGGACGGCGTACGACTGGATCGTGGATCCGGGATCCGATATCCCATCTTCGGATGTCGGATCCGATGCCCGTGGGGAGATGGGATCCAGTATCCGGGACCTCGACGGATCCAACCTCCCGGATATCGGATCCGATATCCCGCCCACCGCCCTCCCGCCCCACCGTGCCCTCGACGAGCTCGCCACCCTCGTCGCCGCCCACCTCGCCGCCAAGGAACTGCTGGTCGTCTGGTTCGCCCCGTACGTTCTGACGACCCTGCACGCCGAGCTCCTCCGCCACGGCCTCGCCCCGCTCACCGAGCGCGTCCCCGCCGGTGTGGCGCCCGTCTGCGATCCGCTCGTTCTCGACCGCCACGTCGACCGTTACCGTCCCGGCAGGCGCTCGCTGCGGTCGGTGGCGGAGTGGTACGGCGTGCCGCACGCCCGCCCCGGCGACCCGGGGTCGGACGCCGAGGCGGTCCTGCTCGTGGCCCAGGCAGTCACGGCCCGCCACCCGGCGCTCGCGCGGCTCTCCCGTCCGGCGCTGCACACGGAGCAGGTCCTCTGGTACGCCGAGCAGACGAGCCGTCACCCCGGCGCGCCCGCCTGGCCCTTCGCCCCCGTCGAGCCGCTGCCCTGGGAGCCGCCGCCCGAGAGCTGAGACCAGACCCGAGGGCCGGCGCCCCGCACTCGAGGGGCCTGCGGGCCGACGCTCAGACGCTGGGGGCCCGAGGGACGCCCCCGACCCGAGGGGCCCGAGGGGCGACGCCCCAGATCCGACGGGCCTGAAAGTCGACGCTCAAGGCCGGGGCACGAGCAGCTCCGCCGCCGCCCGGGCGGCGTCCAGAGCGCTCCTGGCGTCCCGGCCCGACTCCTCGCCGAGCACCACCCGGGTGCTCAACCCGTCGAGCAGGGCGAGGAGTTCGGAGGCGCGGGCGGTCACGTCCGTCGGCGCGAAGTGTCCCTGGGCGACGCCCTTGGCGAGCAGGGCCTCCAGGTCGTCCTGCCAGCCCCGGTCGAGTTCCGCCTGCGCGGCGCGCAGTTCCTCGTTGGCCGGAATGCGCGCCCAGAGTTCGATCCAGAGCGTCCAGCGCGGGTCGCGCGGACCGCGCGGCAGATAGAGCCGCAGGAACAGGTCGAGCCGACGGGGCGCGGTGACCCTGCGGGCGAGCAGCCGCCGCCGCTCCTCGGCGAGGGCCGCCTCGCTCCAGCGCAGCGCGGCGAGCAGCAGCAGGTCCTTGCTGCCGAAGTAGTAGAGGATGTGGCCGCCACTGGTCCCGAGGCGCTCGGCGAGCGCGGACATGGTGAGCGCGCCGAGGCCGTCCTCGGCGATGGCGGTCATGGCCTCTTCGAGCATCCGCTCCCGCGTGATGCTCCCGTCCCGCCGCCGCCCGGCCCGTGCTGCCCCTGCCACCGTTCCCGTCCTCGTGCCGACTCCCGCGTACGGGTCGACCCTAACCGCAATCCACCGGGGTCTTGACGTGGCCGGATCCAGCCTCCATCTTGAATGCCGTTCAAAGAGTTAGAACGTCATTCAAGAAGTGAGCAGTCACGAAGGAGGTGCGGAGTGCTCGGACACGAGACGGCGCCCGCGACGGCGGGCACGGCCGGCGCGGCGGGTCGCGACGAGGTCTTCCAGGTCGAGGGCCACGGCATCGACCCCATCCCCGACGGCGAACGGCACGGTGGGGCCAAGGACCTCTTCTGGCTCTGGTTCGGATCCAATCTGACCTTCACCTACGTCATCAACGGCGCCCTCGCCGTCGCCTTCGGGCTCTCCTTCTGGCAGGCCACCGCCGTGGTCGTGCTCGGCGGGCTCTCCTTCTTCGTCATCAGCGCCGCCGGACTCAGCGGCGTCCGCACCGGTACCGCCACCCTCGTCATCTCCCGCGCCGCCTTCGGCGTCCGCGGCAACTGGCCCGCCGGCCTGCTCAACTGGGTCGTCAGCATCGGCTACACCATCGTCAACACCGTGGTCGGCACGCTCGCCCTCGAAGCCCTCCTCGCCGAGCTCGGCTGGAGCGGCGGCCGGCTCCCGCGCGCCCTCGCGCTCGCCGTCACCCTCACCCTGACCTTCGCCGTCGCCCTGTGGGGCCACGCCACCGTCCAGTGGGCCGAACGCTGGATGGCCTACGCCCTCGCCGTCGGCTTCGCCGCCCTGCTCGTCTTCGTCCTGCCCGGCGCCGACACCGCCGCCCCGGCCGCCGTACCCGGCCCGTCCGCCTGGAGCCTGGCGTTCGTCGTCATGCTCGCCGGCCCCTTCTCGTACGTACCGATGCCCGCCGACTACACCCGCTACCTGCCCCGCACCACCTCCCTCAAGGCACTGACCTGGAGCGGCGGCCTCGGCGGCCTGGTCTCCTCCGTGGCCCTCGGCGTCGCCGGCGTCGCCGCCGCCACCCAGACCGACATGACCGACGCGGTCGCGGGCACCTCGGACCTGCTGCCCGGCGGGTTCCAGCCCCTCTTCCTCGCCCTCGTCCTCGGCGGCTCGATCACCAACTCGATCATCACTCTCTACTCCTCCAGCCTGAACCTCCAGGTCCTCGGCATCCCCTGGAGCCGCGCCCGCGCCATCGTCATCAGTGCCGTCGTCACCGCGGCCGGCTCCCTCGGCGCCCTCTTCCTCACCGACTTCACCACCTCGCTGCTCTCCTTCCTCTCGCTCCTGATCATCGTGTTCGCCCCGTGGGGCGGCGTCTTCCTCGCCGACATGGTGCTGCGGCGCTGCACGTACGACTCCGCCGCGCTGCACGCCGGCGAACACGGGGCCTACTGGTACCGGGCCGGCTGGCACCCGGCCGGCCTCACCGCCCTCCTCGCAGGCATGCTTTTCGCCGCGCTCACCTGCGACTCCGCCCTGTGGACCGGCCCGCTCGTGGCGCCGCTCGGCGGAGCCGACCTCTCCCTCCTCGGCGCCGTCGTCTCCGCCGCGGTGTACGTCCTCCTGGCCCGCCGCACCGCCCGCCCCCTCCCCGCCTGACCGACCGAGCCGGGGCCGCCTGGCTCATGGAGCCGGGGCCCGCCTGACCCATGGAGCCGCGACCCGCCTCACCCACCGATCCGGGGCCCGTCTCACCCACCGAGCCGCGGCCCGCCTGACCCGTCGAGCGCGGCCCCGCGCCCCACCCCGTACCGCACCTGGAGAAAGACCCGTATGAACCGCCCAGCCCCCGCCGACCTCCTCCTCACCCACGCCCGCGTGCACACCGTCGACTCCGCCCTGCCCGAGGCCGAGGCGTTCGCCGTCCGCGACGGACGGATCGTCTGGATCGGCGACTGCGCCGAGGCCGACGCCTGGGCCGGGCCCGACACCCGCGTCCTGGACGCGGGCGGGCGGCTCGTCCTGCCCGGTTTCGTCGACGCCCACAACCACGTGCGCCTCGGCTCCGACGACGCCTGTGTCCAACTCGCCGGAGCCCGCGACCTCGACGAGATCCACGCCCGCGTCCGCGCCTGGCGCGCCGCCCACCCCGACGCCCCCTGGATCGAGGCCGAGGCCTTCGACTACTCCGCGATCCCCGGCGGCCGCATGCCCACCGCCGCCGACCTCGACCCCGTCACCGGCGACACCCCCGCCCTCGTCCTCAGCTACGACGTCCACACCGCCTGGCTCAACACCGCCGCCCTGCGCCGCCTCGGCATCCGCGCCGACCGCACCGAGCTGCCCTTCGGCACCGCGGTCACCGACCCCGCGACCGGCGAACCCACCGGTTTCGTGCGGGACTTCGCCATCAAGGGCCTCTCGCGCGAGGGCCACAGGGCGCTGCGCGAACTCGGCGTCCCCTGGGCCTCGCCGGACCGCCAGTACGGGCGCCTCGCCAAGAGCCTCGACGCCGCCATCGGCTACGGCATCACCACCGTCGTCGAACCCCAGAACTCCCTCGACGACCTCGCCCTGTTCCGGCGCGCCCGCACCGAGGGCCGGCTCCGCTCCCGGATCGTCGCCGCGCTCTTCCACCCGCGCGGCACCAGCGACGCCGAACTGGACGAGTTCGCCGCGGCGGCCCGCGAGTTCGCCGACGACCGGCTGCGCGTCGGACCGCTCAAGCTCTACATCGACGACGTCGTCGAGCCGCGCACCGCCGCCCTGCTCGAACCGTACGCGGGCTGCGGCCACCACCGCGGCGACACGTTCTACCCGCCCGAGGAGTTCGCCGCGCTCCTCACCCGTCTCGACGCGCGCGGCTTCCAGTGCTTCGTGCACGCCACCGGCGACCGGGGCATCCGCACCGTCCTCGACGCCGTCGAGGCGGCCCGCGCCGCCAACGGCCCCCGCGACGCCCGCCACCAGATCGTCCACGTCGAATGCCTCGACCCCGCCGACACCCCGCGCTTCGCCGAACTGGGCGTCACCGCCTGCATGCAGCCCCGCCACGCCGCCCCCGACATCGCCGGCCCCGGTCAGGACTGGGCCGAGAACATCGGCCCCGAGCGCTGGCACAAGGCATGGCCCCTGCGCAGCCTGCACCGCGCCGGCGCCCTGCTCGCCCTGTCCAGCGACTGGAACGTGGCCGAGATGGACCCCATGATCGGCATCCACGCCGCCGTCACCCGCCGACCGCCCGGCGGCGGCGACGCCTGGACCCCCGGCGAGACCCTCGACGTCACCACGGCCGTCGAGGGCTACACCCTGGGTTCGGCCCGCGCCAACTTCCTGGAGGACGAGCGCGGTTCGCTGTCCGTCGGCAAGCTCGCCGACTTCGTCGTCCTCTCCCGGGACATCCTGCGCGCCGACCCCGACGACATCCCGGGCACGGTCGCCGAGACCGTCGTGGTGGGGGGCGAGGTCGTCCACACGGCGTGACGGGCCGCGCGGGAGCGAGGGTGGGGGTGGGGGCTGGGTGCGGGGCGGTGACGTTACGGGAGTGACCGAGGGACGGGCGGCCCCGCGCACGAGGCGCGGGACCGCCGGTCAGAGAAGGACCCGTCAGAGGAAGGGCCGGTCAGAGGAAGGGCCGGTCAGAGCCGTTCGAGGATCTTCTTCAGCTGCGCGATCTCGGCGGCCTGCGTCCGGACCACGTCGTCGGCCACCTTCTTCGCGGCCGGGTCCTTGCCGTCCTTCTGCTCGGTCCTCGCCATCTCCACCGCGCCCTCGTGGTGCGCGATCATCAGCTCGGCGAACTTGCGGTCGAACGTCTTGCCCTTGGAGGCGGCGAGGTCCGCCATGTCGGTGTCGGACACCATCCCGGACATGCCGTGGCCGCCGTGACCCATGGACTCAGGCTTGCCCCAGGCCTTCAGCCAGGACCGCATCTTCTGGATCTCGGGGTCCTGCGCCTTCTCGATCTCACCGACGAGCTTCTTGATCTCCGGGTCCTCGGCGCGGCCGTCGGCGAGCTTGGCCATCTGCAGAGCCTGCTCGTGGTGGGGGATCATCATCTGCGCGAAGGTCACGTCCGCGTCGTTGAACGTCCCAGCGGAGGCGGCGGAAGCGGAGGAGGAAGGGGAGGCGGTGGCCGAGGCCGTGGCGCCGTGGTCCATGCCGTTCGTGGAGTCGTCGGAGCCGCAGGCGGAGAGCAGGAGCCCGGCGGTGGCGACGGCGCCGACCAGGGCGAGCTTGCGGACGGCGGGGTTGTGGAAGGCACGCATGCGTGTACACCTCTTGTGCTGTGGTTCTGGGAAGGGTCGAACGCGTCTGCGGGCAGCGCGAAGCGCCCGCGGCGGCGGAACGGCCTAGATCCGCAGAACGGACAGCCGGGCGAGGTCGGGTGGCCGGGGCGGTGGGGCGTTCGGGCCCAGGGCGGCCAGCAGCCGGGCGGGCAGCTCGTCGACCCGTACGGTACGGCGGACGAGGGCGGCCCGGACGAGCGCGGCGATCAGCCAGACGCCGCCGAGGACAGCCACGCAGAGCGTGGTCATGTTCATTCCCGTGCCGCCGGAGTCGTGGGAGGACGGGCCGTGCGGGGCCGCGCCGAGGGCCGCCGGCTCGTGCGAGGCACGCCCGGCGCCCACCGCATCGTGCGCGCCCGAAGCGTGCGTACCCGCATCACGTACACCCGTGTCGTGTGCACCCGAAGCCAGGGAGGCCGAGTGGTGTGCGCCCGAGCCGCCGGTGGTGGTGTCCCCGCCCGGCGACCCCTCCGGATGCCCCGTCGAGTGCATCATGAAGACGCCCAGGGCGAGCACGACGACGAGCAGCAGGTGCGCGAGGGCGCCGGCTGCTCGGGTACGTCGGTGTCGCTCGCGTCCCACGTGCACGGGACCGACCATAGCGGATACCCCCAGGCGGTACCCGCCCGGGTCGGCGTGTCACTCCACCGTGTCACCGCTCATGGCGGCGGCGAGCCGCAGGTGGGGCGCGGCCTCCGCGGCGCGGCCCTGCCGCTCCAGGGTGCGGCCGAGCATGAGCCGGGCGTAGTACTCGACGGGGTCGCGCTCCAGGACGGCCCGGAGTTCCTCCTCGGCGCGGGTGAGCTGGGCGGAGTGGTAGTACGCACGGGCGAGCAGCAGGCGCTGGGCCGTCTGGTCCGGGTGCTCGGCGACCAGGCCGCGCAGGATGCGGGCGGCCGTCAGGTACTCCTTGGCCTCGAAGAACAGCTGTGCCCGACCCCAGCGGTCGGCCGCCGTGCCGAACTCGTAGTACGTCTCCTCGCTCACCGTTCACTCTCTCTGCCGTCGGGACCGGTCGACCGGTGTTCCGGTGGCGTCAACCCGACGGGGTCGTTGAAAATTCCACCAATATTGTGGCGCGGGTCCGCCCCGCACGGCACCCCGACAGGAATAGGTTGAACGCCATGAGCAATCTTGATCGCCAGGCCACGCTCCAGGTCTGCGGTGGCCGGGGCTTCGTCGTCGCCGAACCGGTACGAGAACTCCTCAGCCCGCGCCACGTCCAGCTCGGCGAATCGACGGAGGTCCGCCGGCTGCTCCCCAACCTCGGCCGCCGCATGGTCGGTGCCTGGGCCTTCGTCGACCACTACGGCCCGGACGACATCGCCGACGAGCCCGGCATGCAGGTCCCGCCCCACCCGCACATGGGCCTGCAGACCGTCAGCTGGCTGCACGAGGGCGAGGTGCTGCACCGCGACTCGACCGGCAGCCTGCAGACCATCCGCCCGCGCGAACTGGGCCTGATGACCTCGGGCCGGGCCATCTCCCACTCCGAGGAGAGCCCGCGGCCCCACGCCCGCTATCTGCACGGCGCCCAGCTGTGGGTGGCGCTCCCCGACGCGCACCGCCACGTCGAGCCGCACTTCCAGCACCACGCCGAGCTCCCGCAGGTAACGGCACCGGGCCTGACCGCCACGGTCATCCTCGGCGCGCTCGACGGCGCGGTCTCCCCGGGTACCGCCTACACCCCCCTCACCGGCGCCGACCTGGCCCTGACCGCCGGCACCGAGGCCCGCCTCCCGCTCGACCCCGACTTCGAGTACGCGGTCCTGTCCATGTCCGGCGAGGCCCACGTCGACGACGTCCCCGTGCTCCCCGGCTCCATGCTCTACCTCGGCTGCGGCCGCACCGAACTCCCCCTGCGCGCCACCTCCGACGCGGGCCTGATGCTCCTGGGCGGCGAGCCGTTCGAGGAGGAGATCGTCATGTGGTGGAACTTCGTCGGACGCACGGACGAGGAGATCCGCCAGGCGCGCGAGGACTGGATGGACGGCGACCGCTTCGGCGAGGTGAAGGGGTACGACGGCGGGCGCCTGGCCGCCCCCGAGGTACCGGCAACTCCACTGAAGGCCCGGGGTCGGGTGCGCTGACCTGGGGCTCTTCTCCTTACGGCCGAGCGAGGCCCGGTACTGCCTCCGGCGGCCAGCCTCATTCGGCCGGGGCTGGCCGGCGGTGTTCCGCGCCATTGGGCGGGGAACCGGGTCCTGGCTGAGGGGTTACAGGGAGAGGGCTCGGCGTACACCTTGTGTAGGCGCTGCTGGGGCCCGTGGTGGGGAATGAGCGCGAGGGCCTCGCGTGATCGGTCGTGGTGGTCTCGAGCAGCCGGCGCTGCTGGTCGACGTGGCCGACCGGGAAGCGGTGGATGTCGCCACTGCTTTCGGTGAGGACTCGGGCGGTGTAGATCATGGGCAGGGGGGAAGGTCCAGCAGGCGTGGAGGAATCCGAACGCGGGCCTTCGTGAGTTTCTCCAAGGGGAGTGGAACATCGCCGCCTCGTCGAGCTTGCAGCCGATCGAGGTCAGGGCGTCGTTGAGCCAGTTGTGACCGGCTTTGTGGATCAGGGCGCGGCCGAGTACAGCAGGGTCGCCGACGTCATGCGCGCAGTGGACGAGGGGTTAGAACTCACTCCTTGGGAGTCGTGCCAGCAAGCGTGGGCAGCGGCAACGCGTGCAGGTCCTCGTCACTGCCGGCACGATGGTGCCCACCGCGGTCTCATAGCCCGGGTCATCTCTGCCGCCTGGTCCAGCTGCTCGCCGTCCAGCTCGCACACCTTCCGGTATCGGATCCGGCCGTCGTGAGCGGTGTGGAACTGGCGGAACAAATTCGAGTGGCTCTCGGTAGCCGGGTATACCTTGATCGGGATTGCGGTGTGGACTGAACCAGTTGACACGTAACCGCAGTTCAGGAGGCGAGTTGCTGTGAGCTTCCGATCATGTTTGAGACGGGTGATCCCTCTCGGGATCTGATCGGCTTCGTGCTGCCACGGACCGGTGCACTGGTGGAGGTGGCCAACCCGGTCCGCCCGTATGTGCGGCTGGACAGCGCCGGGGGGTGGCGGAGCCGGCGTCCGGGTTCTTCGCCGAGCTTCCGGCGTGTTCGCACCCGCCGTCGACGTTCCGCTCGTCGACTGGTGCGGATTGCCTGATCAAGTCCGCCGTTGGCGTGGCTGACGAAGTCGTGGCACGGGGCCTGTGCTCCTGGCGGTGCGACTCTGCTGCCATGCCATGCTTCCGGTGACGAGTACCAGAGCCGTCAGCAGCGACATCGCGGCTTGAGCTCTCCGCCGGCTGCGAATGGTCCGGCGATGGGTTGCGATTCCGGCATCGAGGAAACTGACTTCCAGCGCGGTCAGTTCGCTGCGGCCGACCGCTGTGGCGAAGATGCCAACCTGAGCGAGTCGGACCGGTGATATCCGCACACCGGGGTCGCGGCCCACCGCTTCCCATGCCTCCGCGGCCTCAGTCAGCCAGCGACGCAGCCGCAGCTTCTCGCGGTCCTGCTCGATCCAGTTGTGCAGTCGTGGCCAGGCGGTCATGAGAGACTCGTGTGCGAGTGCGATGGTGTCCGCGTCGATGGTGACGAGTCGCGCCCTGACCAGTTCATCGAGGACCGGGCCGACGGGCCCCAGGCTGCTGCGGTCCGCTGGCCGGCAGGTGTCGGGCCGGCCTGGCTCGCCGGGAGTGATCAGACGAAGCAGAATGCGTCGGGCGATCTCGGTCTGGGAAGGATCGAGCCGCTCGTACGCGGCCTCGGCAGTGCGCGCGATTGCGCCGTGGACCCCGCCGGAGCGCTCATATGCATCCAGAGTGAGCGTCCGACCGTGCCGGCGGAGCCACGTTTCCAGCAGAGAGTGCGAAAGCAGGGGCAGCCCAGCGTCCTGGCCGTGGATTTCATCAATGAGTCGTGTGGTCAGCGAGCGTTCGACAGCGAGGGTTCGGGCGGAGGCAGGGCCGGTGATGACCTGGCGTAGTTCGTCGCGGGTCATCGGCGTGATCGGGAGACTGGCATCGCGCACGGCTTGCGCCAGGCCGGCGTGGGCGAGGCAGTGCGGATAGAAGTCCGCCCGTATGCCGAGGACTACACGTATGCGGGCGCCCGGGACGCCAGCGGCGAGAAGAGCGTTGAGGAACGAGGTGCGTTCGCCTTCCTGACAGAGTGTGAAGATCTCTTCGAATTGGTCGACTATGAGCCAGGTGTCACCGGGGGCGTCGGCAGGTACGAGGAGGTGGCAGTGCCGGGTCAGAGATCTGTCTCCGGGAGTGAGGAGGCGGATCGCGGCAGGAGCCGGGTCGAGGTCCTGCAGGCGGGGCACGAGGCCGGCGCGCAGAAGTGAGGACTTGCCGCTCCCGGAAGGGCCGAAGACGGTGACTATCCGGTGCTCACGAGAGAGGATCACGAGGTCGTCAATGAGTCTGTCGCGTCCGAAGAACACATCCCGGTCGCTGGGCTCGTACCGAGAGAGGCCCCGGTACGGACAAGCCGCGTCGTTCTCCTCTTGTGCGCGGGCTGCGTACAGTCGCTCGACTACCGAATGCCAGCGTGCCTGCCAATCGGCCTCGTCTCCCCCGCAGGCGACGACGTAAGCGAGAACAACGGGAAGGGTCGGCAGCTGCTCACCGCCCGCCGCCCGGGAGAGCGTGGCCACTGAGTAGGATCCCGGCCGGTCGGCCATCTCCGCGTACGTCGGACTCCCTGCTGCCTGCCTGAGCCTGCGCAGGGCGAGAGCGAACTCCGCCACCGGTCCTGCAGCCGCGTCCAGAGACTTTTCTCGGCGCCCCACGACACCTCCCTACTGACCCTTTGCAGGCCGAATCGTCACCCAACACCGGCGCCCATGCCGCACACAAGGCTGGTTTCGGACCGAGACCAGGACGCAGGCGCGGAAGCGCAAGCCGCGCCGCTGGCGGCGGCGCGGGCATTGCACAGCCATCCGAGGCTCTAGTAGGAGTCGAGGATGAACTTCTGGAAGTTGCTGAAGTCGCCTTCCGGGGGGTGGCACTGGAACGTGCGCAAGTTTGCCCCGAGGCTGTCGTCCAGACAGCGGTCCGTGGCCCAGTTCCGGAAACCGTAGGTGCCGTCGTCGTTCTTCCACCTGCTCCAGCGCTGGAAGTGGGCGTACGGGCTCGACTGCTCGTGGCAGTGGAAGTGACGCAGATTGGCGTTGCTGTCGTCCATGCACAACCCGGTGGCGCGGTTCCTCAGCGTGTACGTCTCTCCGATGAACTGCGTCAGCTCGAACTTCTGGAAGTCGGCGTACTTGCCGTGCCGGTCCTGGCACGTCCAGTGCCTCAGCCCTTCGATGCTGTCATCGACACAGAACCCGGTGGCCACGCTCTTGAGTCGGCGCAGTGTCACGGCCTGGGCGCCGAAGGGGCCGGCACCGACGAGTGATGCTGACGTCTCGCCGGCGGCCGTGACAACGGCGGGAACGGCTGCCGCGGCAGAGGACGCGGAGGTCTGGGTGACAACCGCCGTGGCCGCGATCAGCACGGTTGCGAGGAGGCGTATGGCCCACCCGCGCAACGTGATTTGCACGTGATTCTCCAATCAGCCGCGCACAGGGCGGCGAAGGGTGATGTCCTGCTTGCGTGCCAACCGGACGCTGGCACGGCACAACAATTCGATGCCCGTGCGTTGTTGCGCACCCCATGACGAGCCATGAAACAAACAGACCTCACCCTGAGATGGCGCGGGCGGGAAGGCGTGAGGGTTGCATCGACCTGTCTCCCGCAACGGCGTCGACAGGAAGGGTGGTTGGTCGAAACACCGATGGCGCTGCTACGGATGCCGAGGCGGGCGCGTTGGCGTGTAGCGACTCGGCCCCAGCTTGTAGAGTGCGGACTTCCCGAACACCGCGCACCTTGCTGGAGCTGACTGTGCACGTGCTCGTTGCCCGAATCCAGGCAGTTGGTCGAGGCAGCGGTGCGCGAGCTGACGGAGGAGACCGGCATGGACTCCCGACAGGTTTGCGTGGTCTCGCCGACGCCTGTCTACATCGAGTACGGCAAGGTGCCGTCCCGACCGCGCAAGGACGAGCCGGAGCCCTACCACCTGGACATCGGATACGCCTTCACCACGGTCCGCGGTGACGTCGGACGCATCCAGGAGTCCGAGGTGACGCGGCGCGGGCTGGTACCCGCTGGAGGCGGCTGAGCGTCTTGTCGGGCACCGGATCAGGCGAGCGGTGACCGCACCGGCCTAGGTCGTGTCCGATGGGTCGCGTGACGCTCCTGCTGGGGACTCATTCCGTGGGGCATGGGGCGGGGAGATCTTTCGGATGAAGAGTGGGCTCGTCTGGAGCCACACTTGCCGGCGAATCGCGGGCGGGGAGGACGCTGGCAGTGCCACCGTCGTGTGATCAACGGGATTCTGTTCCGGCAGCGGACCGGCCTGCCCTGGCGGGACCTGCCTTCCTGCTTCGGTAGTTGGAAGACGGTTCACGATCGGCATCGAAGGTGGTCGGCGGACGGCACGTGGGAGAGAATTCTGCGGGCCGTCCAGGCCGACGCCGACGCCGAGGGCCGGATCGACTGGAGCATGGTCAGCGTCGATTCCACGACCTGCCGCGCTCATCAGCACGCGGCTGGCGCCGCCACTCGTGCCCCGAAGATCCCGGGTCGGCGCAGGAGCCCGGCACGTCACCGCTCCGATGAGGCCCTGGGACGTTCGCGAGGCGGCCTCACCTGCAAGATCCACCTCGCCGGAGAAGGCGGGTGCCGTCCGCTCGGGTTTGTCATCACGCCCGGCCAGTGGGCGGACGCACCGCACATGATTCCCGTTCTGGAAGAGATCCGCGTACCCCGGCAGGCTGGTGGACGACCACGCACCCGGCCCGACCATGTCGGAGGCGATAAGGCGTACTCGTCACGCCGAAATCGGCGTCACCTGCGCAGACGCCAGATCAAGCACACGATCCCCGAGCCGAGAGACCAGCGGGCCAACCGCCGGCGCCGCGGCAGCCAAGGCGGCCGGCCCACAGGGTTCCACAAGACGATCTACCGCCGCCGCAACGAAGTCGAGCGGACCATTAACCGGCTCAAGAACTTCCGGGCCGTCGCCACACGCTTCGACAAGCGCGCGTACGTCTTCCACGGAACGGTCACCGTGGCGGCGATCCGCCTATGGCTCCGCCCGGAGTGAAGCTCCCCGTTCAGAGGTCCTTGGCATCTTGGTAGTGGTGGCGAAGTTCGCTGAGTACGCGCTCGTCGACAGCCCTGACGTCCCACAAGGAACTGTCGACTTCGGTCAGAACGACCACCAGTTCGTCCCCGACGAACCCACATGCTTCGGCGTCGATCAACTGGAGGAAGGGGGTCGTCAACGACAACAGCGTCAACGTGTCCATGCCGGATTCGGCGGACCTTCTCTCCATCTCGACACAGCGAGGATCGACGAACTCGTCGAGTTCGACGCGCCAGGTCAGGCCCAGGCCGAAGCTGCCGAGGCGAACCAGCAGCTCGGCCAGGGTCACGTAGTGCTTTCCGTGCCAGGCGGGAAACGTGATCCCCTTCATCCCTGACTCTGCTTCGGCTGTGTAGCGCGACATGCGACCCCCTTCGTTCAGCGAAGACTAGGCCACAGCCTTGATCAGCTCTCACGACCCATCGGACAGCCCCTAGTAGTGCTTCGTTAGGTTCTCAGTCTGGTTCTGTTGCGGGGCAGGCGTCGGCCGCAGGTGGTGCAGGTGCCGGTCCAGCACTGCAGCAGGTC